>JABDBE010000047.1:1114-23421 GCA_013288805.1 Acidobacteriota bacterium | reverse complement strand
ATGAGGTCAGGCGTTCGGCGACGAATCCGCAGAGGTCTTCTTCTAATTTCTTGCTGGCGACGGAGCCTTCGCGAAGCACAATGAAGGCTACGGGGATTTCGCCCGCTGCCGCGTCCGCGCGTCCGACCACGCCGCAATCGCGTACCGCGGGATGTTCGAGCAGCAGGGCTTCGACTTCGGCGGGCGCTACGGGGAAGCCTTTGTACTTGATCATCTCTTTGCGGCGATCGACGACGTAATAAAAATCATCGGGATCACGGGTCACAATGTCGCCGGACCAGAACCATCCATCGTGAAGCACGGCGGCAGTGGCCTGCGGATCCTTCCAGTAGCCCATCATGAACTGCGGACCGCGCATGACCAGTTCGCCAGGCTCGCCGGGCGGGACTTCGCTTTCCTCGGCTTCCGACGTGTTCACGACGCGGCAATCCGTTTGTGCCAGCGGTTGGCCGATGGATTCCGGTTTGTAGAGTTCGGGTTCGAGGTAGCCGACGTGGGTCACCGGCGAAGCCTCGGTCATGCCGTAGCCCTGGCACAGTAAAACTCCAGTGAGTTCGGTAAAGCGGCGGCCAAGCTCGGGAGCGAGCGGGGCAGCGCCCGACTTCACCCAGCGCAGTCGATGCTGCTTGGGGAACTGTCCGGCTTCGGCGGCCTGGCACAACGCGTTCAGAGCGGGCGGCACGGCCGGCATCATCGTGACCCCTTCGTCCACGATTAGAGACAGCAATTGGGAGGGGATGAAGCGCGGCATCAGCAACAGTGTCCCTCCCAGCGTGAGTATCGGGTTGAGGACAACATTGAGGCCATAGATGTGATAGAGCGGCAGGAAGCAGAGAGCCACATCGTCGCCCGACATTTCGCTGGCATGCGGTCCGATGAATTGATAAACGTTGGCGACCAGATTGAAGTGCGAGAGCATCACACCCTTGGGAAGACCGGTCGTCCCGCTGGAGTAGGGAAGCGCTGCCAGGGTTTGATCGGAAGACTTATCAGGGGTGGGGCACCCTATCGAAACCGGGTTCAGTAAGTTGGAAAATGGTTCTGATCCGGCCGCCGATTGGCGCGTGGTGTAGACGCGACGGAGGTCGGGAAGACCGGCGAGATTGATTCCCTGAAGCAACGGACCATCGGTGATGAGCAAGGCCGCGCTTGCGTTCTCCAACTGGTAGCGCACTTCGCGCTCGCAATAGCTGGGGTTCAACAACGTGGGGATGGCTCCAGCGAGAGTCGCGGCATGATAGACGGCGCAGAACTCCCAGCAGTTGGGGAGATAGATGGCAAGGACTTCACCCGGCCTGAGGCCGGTGGCGACGAGTCCACGGGCTAGCTGCTCGACCAATTCAGCGTACTGCGCGTACGTGATGCGCCGGTTGCAAGAGCTTTGGTCACAGGAGGAATCGATGATCGCGGTCTTGTGCGGGAAGCGGGAAGATGATTCGAAGATGAGATCATGAACGAAGCGGCCCTGTGGGTCTGCGTACAGGCTGGTGCGAAGCATGCGCTGTGATTCTAGCGCGAAGCTTCCGTGGTTGTAAGGACCTCGTTCCACGCTTTCCCACAAGCGTGCAGAGTTCAGTGCGCTTTGTCAGATTCATCGACTCGCGTTTGATCCGCGATAAAGTTTACTTCCCAGGTCTTGCCGCCATCGGCTGAGAAGGACTGTTCGAAGTGGGGCGTGCCCGTGGTCATGTTCGTCCAAGCATATCGAATGAGGACGACCTTGCCATTAATCGTATCCTGGGCGAAGAACTCGCCGCGTCCATTCTTGAATTCGCCGATCTGGGGTGGGTCGAGAACGCTGATTTTGCTGTTTGCCCAATAAAGACGCCACTGATGGGATTGAGGATTGTATAGACGCAAGGTCAGACCTTCGATGTGGCCTTGCATCCGGGCTGTCGACTTCGATGGTGTCCAACTGCGAGCGGCCGTCCCAAAGTTTGTAGCAGACTCCGGTACCGTCAAATTCGACCCCGCCGCGCGAAACCCTGCGGGGTCGCAAGACGACAGCCAAGCTGAACAGCACGAAGCAAGTCCGAGCGGTTTTGAGACCGTTCAAGAATTCAGCGGCATCAACCACCACCGTTCAGAACACGGACCGGGATGGCCAGCATGATTTTGATCCTCTGCTTGGCTCATAAGGATTACCCTTCGGTCCCTCGCGTCTACGTCACCCTTCTCTGCATAACCTTTTACATTTCGATGACAAATCCATAGCGCAGCGGCGTTATTGTCGGCGGCGCGATCTGCCGAGCGGATCATTCTTCTATGGCAATCGCCGGAGGTAAGACCAATGAGAAAATCACAGATGCTGCCAGTTGCAGTATTCGCTATGGCGCTGTTCGCAATTGCCACACCGCCAGCGAGTCCACAGACCTACACCGTCCTCCATGCGTTCGCCGCGGGGACGGACGGCGCGGTTCCTAATCCCATCATTGGGGACGCGGAAGGTAACCTCTACGGCGCGACCAAGTTTGGTGGCATCACCACCTGCGGAGAAGACAGCTGCGGAACGGTGTTCAAGATCGACAGCGCCGGCAACGAGACTGTGCTCTACCGCTTCGAGGGCGGAGATAATGGATACGGTCCTTATGCAGGGTTGGCCCGAGACGCGAAGGGTAACCTCTATGGCACGACGCAAGGGAACGGCTTTGTTGGCGGCGCATCGGTAGTCTTCAAAGTCGACCCACAGGGGCAGGAAAAGGTGTTGTTTGTTGCCGGAGAAACAGCGCAGGCCTGCTGCCTCGATTCTCCGGTTGCCGTGGACGCGGAAGGCAACCTCTACGGCATGTCGCCATACGGAGGCAAGCCCAATTGTGGTTTGGTTGAGAATAACCTGGGCTGTGGAACGCTGTTTAAAATCACCCCCTCGGGCAAATTCAAAGTGATTCATGTTTTCAAAGGAACGGACGGAATCCAGCCCGAAGGAGGCTTGGTGCTTGACGCCAAGGGCAACCTCTACGGCACCGCAGCCTATGGCGGCAACCTTAAGTGCGAATATCCAGGCTGGGGCATGAACAAGGAAGAAGGCTGTGGGACCATCTACAAGCTAGATCCGAGCGGCGAGTTCACCATACTGCACACCTTTACGGGACCACGTGACGGCTCGGATCCTCTGGGCCTGATTATCGACTCAACCGGCAACCTTTATGGCATTGCCGATAGTGGTGGCGATACCATCAAAAAGACGAATTGGGAGTACGGATTAGGAACCATTTTCAAAGTGGATACGACCGGCAAGTACAATGTGCTTTTCACCTTCAGGCCGTGCACCGATCCCCCGTGCAAGGACGGCCAGGTGCGGAACTCGCTCTACGCAAGCCATCTGGTGAGAGACTCGAAAGGCAACCTGTACGGTCTTGAAATGGTCAACGACTGCGCCTTCGGTGGGGGATGTCTGTTCAGAATCGACGCGAAAGGGAAAATAACCGATCTCTATGACTTCACACAGGACCAAAGCGGAGCCCCAATTATCCCATCGATGGGCCTGGTCTTAGGTTCGCACGGCGATTTCTATGGCAGCACGCCGGTCGGGGGATCCGCTCAACCCGAGTGTAACGACGAAGGCTTTACCGCTGGCTGCGGGTCGGTGTTTCATCTTACGTTTTAGCCGGCCCTTTTTGCCGCAGGGGGTCATTATCAGAGTCGCGGAAACCCAGGTCTCGAAAGGCGCGAGACCTGGGGCATCACACGCTATTTCATCGGAGAAAAATCGGTTGGGTGCATGTAGGTCACGTCGATTTTTTCTACGGTTTTGTCGGCCTGTTCGGTTTTCAGCACTTCTTGAAATCCCGGGTCGGCCAGAAACGCGTCCCAGTTCTTTTTCGCTTCCTCGCGGCTGGGATGTGCCAACATAAAGATGAATGTGTTGTCCCAGGCGGGCGCACCTTCTGGAACCCAGTAGCCTACAACGTTCAGATCGTGTTTGGTGAGCAGCTTTGAAGTCGTGTCGCGAAACCGCGACTCCAGCGCCGGCACTTTGCCGGGCAGAGTGTGGTAAACGCGAAGCTCAAAGACGCGATTGTTGTCAGCTCTGACCCGCTCGATGTGCGCGAGTCGCGCGGTAAAGAGTGATCCAGCGGCAAAGCAAAGCACGGCAATGCCGCAAAACGTCCATCTTGTAGATTTTCTGAATTTGAGTGTCATCGAAGTCTCCTGCAGGGAAGCGTGGTTTTGGACTCCCCTAGGAGTACGTGCGAGATTCAATTTTGGATGTTCTCGGCGGTGTCAATGCAGGAAGCAAATAGTTGTGAACGGGATTGCGGAGGGCGGAGGTACAAATCCAGTGCCCGATAAGGATCGAGCACTGGATGCTCAACAAGAACTCAAGGCACGGGTCAAAGCCGCGACGTCGCTAGTTCCCGTTGTGCTGCACACCCTCGAATGCCTTCTCGAATTGTGTAACCAGCGGAGTTTCCCCGGACTGAAGGCCGTCGCGTCCCATAACCCGCCACAGAAAAGTGCTGGGCTGATGCGCATCGTACACGGCCATCAAATCCTCGGAAGGCCGGCTGGTTACCAGGATGACGATGTCGGCTTGGGACGGCTGATAAACGAGCGTCAGTTTCCCCCAACTTTGAATCGCGTTCTGCACCGCATTGATCGCGGCCCGATCTTCGGGAAGCACTCTGCCTTCGAACTGATCTCCATCATAGGAGGCAACGTAGACAAACCGCGCATTCGCCAAAGTGCCGGGAAATACGGGTGATTTCGTGGTAGTGGCGTTGGGCGCGGCCGCCGCGGAAAGCGCGGAGACAACAATCAAGCTGGCTGTCAAAAGAAACGTTCGCTTCATGGAAGCACCTCTGTTTCCTTAGATGCGTCCACAGCGTGCGGACCCGCTGGGGCACTCGAATCAATGCCTTACATCGCTTGCGTCGCGGCAGGGCGCGGCGTAGTGCGTCCCTTGACCCCAACGCGCCACTCTGCTACGCTCCGCGCGACTCTTGCTTGGGAGGTGCGATATGCGTCCAGTGGGCGTCACTCTCATCGCTATCCTGCATTGGTTGCGCGGGGCGGCCTATGTGGCCGTCGGATTCGCCCTCATCGGGATCACGCATCTTAGCGAACACATGATCGCGAGCGTGGCCGGAGACACCTTCTTCCAGCGTTTAGTTTCTGGTCTGGGTAAGACGCTGGGCGTTGCCTTCCTGCTGTTTGCCCTGCTCTACATCGTGATGGGCTTCGGCCTGTGGGCGATGAAGAATTGGGCGCGCATACTCACTCTCGTGTTTGCCGTGATCTGGCTGCTTTCGGCGCTGGTTCGGCTCGTCCACTTTCCCACGCCTTTTCACTTGCTGCGCGCCGCTGTGGATGTGGCCATTCTCGTCTATCTTTTATTGCCGGATGTGAAGCGAGCATTCGCCGTCTGACGGGTTCAAAAAGGAGACTCCGGTTTATGGCACGTCGAGCGTTTCTCACCCGAATGGGGCAGTTGGCGGCATTGCCTTTCCTGACCGCTGCCGGCGCCCTGTAAGCACAAAGCAACCGCAAACAGCTCAAGATTCTGATGAAGAGCGCCTGGGGCTCCGACGATCCCACCAAGGCCGCATTTCCTTTTTCGCACGGGCCCGCGCTTGCCGAGGCTGGGCACGAAGTGCAGATCTATCTGCTCGGAGAGGCTGTCGTGCTGATGCGCAAAGTCGTCGCCGACGCGGTCACGCCCGTCGGCTGGCCGCGTCGAATGGTTTGTAAATCGTTTTCTTTTTCTTCATTTGATCTTTTTTATAGTCGTGGCCGGAGGTGGACTCGCATTTGCATCGAATCGAATTCTCCGCCACAAACTCAAAAGGAAAAGGTTAAAAAAACGCACCATTGACTTAGTCAATGACTTAGCTATACTAGGCTCATGGAAGTCAACATCCACGAGGCCAAAACCCACCTGTCTCGTTTGCTCGAGCGCGTTGCCATGGGCGAGGAAGTCATTATTGCCAAGGCTGGAAAGCCTGTCGCCAAACTGGTGCCATTACAAAAACGACCGAAGAATCGATTCCTCGGTTCGGCCAAAGGCGAGTTTACTGTGCCAGACGATTTCAACGATCCCCTGCCCAAGGAGATCGAGGATCTCTTCTACGAATGAGGGCCCTGCTCGACACGCAGGTATTCCTTTGGGCGATTGCGGACGACAAGCGGCTTTCCCGCCGGGCTCAAAAGATATTTACCGGACCCAACGACCTCTGGCTTAGCGCGGCCAGTGTGTGGGAGATCCTGATTAAAGTGCAGGCGGGTAAACTTCCTTTGCCTCAGCCCTCGGGTCCTTACCTGATCAAGCAGGCAGCAGCGAACCGTATCGAGGTTTTACCGATTACCCTCGACCATATCCTGAGGATCGGATCCTTGACCATGCACCACCGCGATCCCTTCGACCGAGTCCTGATCGCGCAGAGTATCGAAGAAAAACTTCCGCTGGTCACCTCCGATCCTCATTTTGAGGGTTATCCTGTCGAGGTAATCTGGTAGGCTTTTTTGGAGAAATTTATGAAGAATTTTCTTCTTAGTGTGGTTCTCCTTTTGGTTGCGTCCACGACCTTCGCCCAACAAACGGTAACTCTCTCTGGCGACGCCCCCGCCACGAAAGAAGACATTCAGCACCTATTCGAGGTCATGCAAATTCATCAGCAAATGCGTCAAGTGATGGACGCGATGATGAAACAACAAACCGCGATGATCCACGAAACTCTGAAAAAGCGTTATCCGCAGACTTCTCCTGAGAGAATCGCCCGGGCCGATCAGTTGATTGCAGAAACCATCAAGGACATGCCCATGGACGCCATGCTCGACGACATGATCCCCATCTACCAGCGGCATTTCTCCAAAACCGACATCGACGCCATGAGCACGTTCTACGGATCCCCAACTGGCCAAAAGATGATGCGGGAGATGCCACAACTGACCACCGAATCGATGCAGGCTTCCTATGCGCGCATGCAAAAGCAGATGGACACGATCACGCAAAAAGCCGAGCAAATCGTGAAGGAAGATCAGGACAAACCAAAGAGCGCGCCAGCAACAACGCCGTCCCAGCAAAAGAATTAGCAGCGTAGGGAAGTGACAAGAATTCAGATCCGCGTTCATCCGCACAAATGCGTGGCGCGTTTTTTTCTGAAAGCTGAGAACCAATGACCCGTCCCAAACCACTCGTCCTCATCATTCTCGACGGCTGGGGGTACCGTGCCGAGACCAAAGCCAACGCCATCGCCCTCGCTCGCAAGCCCACTTACGACCGCCTCCTGCGCGAATATCCCAACACGCTAATCCAGACCAGCGGCCCCTCCGTCGGACTGCCCGATGGTCAAATGGGCAACAGCGAGGTGGGCCACCTTAACATCGGCGCCGGACGCATCGTGCACATGGACAGCACGCGCATCGAGGTCATGATCCAGAACGGCGAATTCTTTTCCCACCCCGTCCTGCTTGCCGCCATGAAAAACGCCCGCTCCGGAGGGCGCCGTCTTCACCTCTTCGGCTTGCTCTCCGACGGCGGTGTCCACTCCTACCAGACTCATCTCTATGCGCTGCTCCGCATGGCCAAACAGAATGGCGTCGACCGCGTCTTCGTCCATGCCTTCATGGATGGCCGCGACACCCTGCCCACCAACGGAGCCGGCTATCTCGAACAGCTACAGCAAAAAATGCGTGAATACAATACGGGAAAGATCGCGACAGTCAGCGGCCGCTACTACGCCATGGACCGCGACCGGCGCTGGGAGCGCATTGCCAAAGCCTTCAACGTCATGGTCTTCGGCAACGGCGAAGCCGCCAAGTACGTCGACGCCGTGCAGGGTGTAAAAGAATCTTATAACAAAGGAGTCACCGACGAATTCACCGTCCCCTTTGTCTGTGTCGACAACAAAGGCGAACCTCTCGCCACCATTCGCGACGAGGATTCCTGCATCTGTTTCAATTTCCGTGCCGACCGCGTCCGCCAGATTACTCGCGCTCTCACTCGCAATAGCGGCCTCAACGAGAAAGCTGGACGCGATCTGCCCGGCGCTGACGATCTCGACGCCATCATTCCCCGCGACCGCGTGCCCAAGAATCTGCACTACGTTTGCATGACCCGCTATGACAAACAGTTCAGCCTGCCCGTCGTCATCCCGCCGGAATCGATGAACAACATCCTGGCCAATATTATGGGCCAGATGAATCTCCGCAACCTCCGCGTGGCCGAGACGGAAAAGTACGCCCACGTTACCTACTTCTTCAACGGGGGCGTCGAACAACCCTTCCCCGGCGAAGAGCGGCTGCTCGTCCCCTCGCCCAAAGTCGCGACCTATGATCTGAAACCGGAGATGAGCGCCGCCGGTATCGCCGACGCGGTCGTGAAGGCCGTCGAAGACGGAACTTTCGACGTGATTATCGTAAACTTCGCCAACGCTGATATGGTGGGCCACTCCGGCCAGATCGAACCTACAATAAAAGCTGTAGAAACCGTGGACGCGTGCCTCGGCCGCATCGAACCCGCCGTCCGGGCCAAGGGCGGAGCCATACTCATCACCGCCGACCACGGCAACGCCGAAATGTTGATCGATCCCGTAACCGGCGGCCCGCATACCGCGCACACCACCAATCCCGTCCCATTCATTGTGATCTCAGAAAACAGCAAGCAATTCACCCTCAAGCCCGGAGGCTCCCTGCAAGATATTTCGCCCACCATCTTAGCCATGCTGCAAATCGATAAACCAAAAGAGATGACCGGGCAGGATCTGCGGCGAATGCAAGTGTAGGCGCGGGCCTCCTCCCCCGTGCTCCGCAGTTGGATCCTTAAACTCGTTAAGAGTGCAAAACCTTTCATCTTGACCTTCACTTCAACCAGGATGATAATTGGCCGCCTTAACGACTTCGCGACTTTCCGCCACCGCCGCGCTAGTCAACGGCTTTCGGACCATCGATAGCCATCGACCGAAATTGATTTTTGAGGGGGCTCCATTCCATTACGAGTTCCTGCCCGGTTCGCGTTGGCGGCAGGAAGTGTCACCACAACTTTCTCTAGGAGGAGAAATCAGTGAAAAGGTCCATGCTTGGAATATTGCTAGTTCTGACGTTCGTTGCCGTAGGTATTGCGGCGGCGCCACCGTTAACCTTCACCTTTTCCAATGTCAAAGCAAATAAGACGGCTACCGAGACAGACTCTTACGGGATCAACAACGCCGGAACTATCGCCGGAGATTACGTCGACTCTAAGGGTGTCCAACATGCGATGATCCTCGCCGGAAGCAAGCTCACCTCCGTCGACAATAAAGCCTGCGAAGTGCAGACGGGCGCGTCTGGAATCGCCTTCTACGCCATCAATAGCGCTAACGCCGCGGTCGGCTGGTGCGTCAACGCAAAGACCGGCCTGAACCAGGGCTTCGTCTACTCCGCCGGGAAATTCACCGCCGTCAATTTCCCGAAATCCAATGGAACCGAGGCCACCGGAATCAACGATAAGGGTTGGGTCACAGGCCTCTACCTGGATTCCAGCGACATCCAGCATGGCTTCGTGAAGAAGGGTATCAAATACACCACCGTCGACGTGAAAGGCGACACCTCTGCCGACGCGTACGGAATCAACAATGCGGGCGACATCAGCGTGTTTGCCATCAACTCCAGCGGCAGTTACGACGCCTTCATCTACAACGGCAAGACCTTCAAAAAGGTCGGCTATCCGAAGGCCTCTGCCCCGGGAAGCGTTGTTCACGCCGCAAACAACAAAGGCTCCGTCACCGGCACGTATTACGACAGCGCCGGCGACGTTCATGGCTGGCTGCTTGACGGCGGCAAATACTACGCCTTCAACGATCCCACGGGCTGCAAGTGCGATACCCGTTCCGACGGGATCAACGACAGCAACGTAGTGGTAGGACGTTATTCGACGTCGCTCGGCGGCGCCAGCATCGGTTTCAAAGCCTCAACCAAGTAAAATCTCTGCGCCTCGCCGCTTCAATGCCCGCGCGTCGGGCTTGAAGCGGCCGAGGCCGCTGGGGCAAACCGAAAGTTCCTCCCGCTCAACGACCCGCAGCCTTCTGCTTCGCCATGTACTCGTTGATCGCCGTGCCCCACTCTTTTCCGCCGTTACGATCTGAGTCGCCCATTTCCTTCACACGCTCGTTGGCTTCGGGATTCAAAGCGGTTCGCTCATACGCAACCTGCACATTCGTATTCTCCGCGCCAGCCTCAGCGAATCGAACGTCAATCAGCACAACCATCACATCCGGAATGAAATAAGCGTATTGAAAATGGTGGCCGGCGGTGTCGAACGCCGTGTTGATCCAAACTGCGTGGTGATGCCCGTGGCGGATGGTGAACACTGCGCCTTGCATGTCCTGCGCGGGTTGCGGATGCAAGAATCGCGGATCCCAGTGCCCGCCCGCCCAGCCGCGTTCTCCCTCCGGCCCAAACAACGGCGCTACGATCTGGTACGGGGCATGCACCGTGAACTCGAACTCGTTGCGCACATGCGCCACCGGCCCGCTCGAGGAGCCGCGCAGATGCCGGTGATATAGAAACGCTCCTAATGCCAGCGCCCCCACGACCACGATAATCAGCAAGATCGTCTTCATCGTCTGCGCTCCTTTAATTGATGGCTATCGGATGCCTTCAAGGTCAGGCCGTAAATCTTCTTGAACTGCTCGATCTCCTTCAACGTCTCCGGGGAGAACGGCGCCTTGCCTTCGAAGGCATGCAGCACCACGCCTTCCAACAGGTCGCCGAGAGACATGTCTTTCAACTCGGCCACCGCCTTCAGCACTTTCAACATCCGTCTTTCAAGCCGTACGCCTGTCTGTACGCGCTCGACTTCGACAAAGGAAACCGGCTCTTTTGAACGACTCATGCCATGATATTACCATGGTACATAGGTACATTCAATACAATCACAGCTATCCCCACCGGCGCAGCCGCCGTCCCCAGAAACGATTTCCCCTGAACTTGCCGCAGCTCAGTGCCCGCGATGATGCGTAGGAATGCCGCGAACCACGGTGAACACCAGGAAGGTCACGATCGCGATGGACAACATAAGCAGGAAGTCGGCGATGCCTCGCTTCAGCCAATGCATCTTAATCTTCCCCGAGCGAAAAAAGGCCTCGCGGAAGTAAAGAATCCAGAACGCCAGCGCAACGCAGAACAGAACTCCGCGGATAGTTGTGAAAGAGAGATGCAAGGCCGTCCATCATACACGATGGCCTTCCGGCCGAAAATGTGTCGTTCGGCCAAATCTTGTCAAGCCCCCTCGGACCCCCTTTTCCCCGCAAAGCTCTGATTCGATTCATAAAATAAATGTCGAAACCATGGCACTTTTACCTTCTCGATCTGCTATTCTGGAATTAGCTCGATAATCTCCCAGAAAACAACTTAAACAGGGTCAACTTAAACAGAATCAGCCTCGGGCCCAGCTCGCGCCCAGGTTCCAGCTCGCAAAAATGCGAAAACGCAGCTCTCCGCCCCGACGCCTCCCAGCGCCGGGCCCGAAGACTGCCCGCCAGCAGGAGCTCAACACCAAGCGCCTCGGAGAACTCTCTGAATTAGCCTTCGCTTACAAAGCCGCCAGCGAAGGTTTCGGAATCGCCAAGCCCTACGGCGACAGCGAGCGCTTCGACTTCATCCTTATCAGCCGCGGCTGGCCCGAAGGCGACAAGCTCTGGCGCGTGCAAATAAAATGCACCGCCAGCCTGATCAACGGCGTGTACCACGTCAGCCCGGCCCGGCACTCCTGCGGGAGCGTGATCCCCTACCTCCCCACCGAAATCGATTTCGTGATCGTTCACATCATTCCCGACGACTCCTATTTCATCTTTCCCATTCGAGAAACTCCCACCTGCCTAGCCCTCCGCCCCAAGGCCCATCCCCGCGGAATCCACGAACCCAACCGCGAAGCCTGGGACCTGATGCGCCCGCCCAAGTAGCGTGTAGAGCGGACACTGCTGTCGGCGTGCCGGCCGTGGCGCTCCCAATTCGGAACCCATCCCCGATTTAGTTTGGGAATCGCGCCGCGACGAGATCGCCGCCTCATACAATTACGCAGGCAGACGGTGTTTGGAGGGTGTTTCCAGTGGGTACTGGACGCCGTCCGCGAAACGGTCGAGTGGCTTATCAGCCATTAGGGTTCGAGTCCCTCGCCCTCCGTAGTCACTCGATGAAATGTGAATGTGCTTGACAACGCCGCTGGCAGAGTTATCCTAAAGATGCTTCGCGGACGGCGTTCAGTATCAAAATTGCAGCCCCGGCTGATTACCGGGGCCGTTCTATTTGCGTCCGATTTCGCGTACTGCTGCTGCCAAGCGCTACGATGACAGCCAGATCCGATCCGGCCCAGGATTCGGGAAGGGCACGGCTTCAGTCGTGCCACCAAGCCCCGCAAAATTGTCCTCCCGAGCGAAGTCGAGGGACCTTGTGTTTTCACCGATCACAGCGACCCACATGAAACGCTGTCATTATTAAACGTTGTCATTCCGAGCAAAGCGAGGAATCTGCTGTTTCTTGCCCGTGTCAGAATCCCGGCCTGGGCAAAACAGACCAAACCGTGAAAGGGAGGGGCACGGCTTCAGCCGTGCCGCCAAACCCGCAGATTCGACCCAGGCCCCGCAGGGAGCCAACAATCCGCACCTGTAGGGCGGACACTACCTGCCCGCCGCCCTTGACGCCCCCAACTCCCCGGAGTACATTTCTTCTTCCCCAGCTGTACGGCCCCGAACTTTCCCCAAGGAAGCAGTTTCACGCACCAGAATCTTTGCGTAGCAGAATCAGGAGACCCATGAGCCCTGTCCTGGCCGCCGCCCTCAGCCAATCCGAGAGTTGTCATCCAGAGGCAGCGGCACCGCTCGTGAAAGCGAGCGACTCCCAACGAAGGTGCCCGAATCAGCAAGGGTAAAACGAAATGAGAGTCAAAATACTCGCTAGCGTCAAGGAGCAGCCCGCTACCCCGGGACCATACAAAATGCTCGACATCGTCGAGAGAGAATCCCCGTATCAAATCGGCGACATGACCCACTACGGGGAGGTGATTTTGATTCTGCCGCCGATCATGTGGCTCAATGACGGCGTGGAGCAAGGCGTCGTTGTCAAGCTCGACTCGACCAGCTTGGGCATGTGGTGTGAAGAAAGCGTGGCGGAAAAGCCACCTACTTCATACAATAGGATCGAATTTTCCCCGATTTCTGTCGCCACGGCCGGTTGGAGCGATGCCCCGCCACTCACTGGGCTTCATACGATTCTCCCTTCAGAAAACTTGACGATTGAGGACGTATCGCACCTGATAACTCCAGACACGTTTTCGCTCTGGAAGGCCGACTGCTCTGTAGCGAAACACACAGCCGAATCCTTAGAGTCCGTAAGGTTTGCGATCGTTCATCGCTACTCTTCCTCGAACGGAGGCTCTGTGGGGCCCCAAACGTATTCCGCTGAGTTGATTGACTCCGCTGCCTCTTGCTTGGCATTAATTCGACCGACAAGAAGGAGCCGTGCAATGCACATTCGCGGCATCGTAAAGTCGGACGGTAGTTTTGACCCGCAGGGCTTCAGTGCGCGGGAGGAACTCGCCGACGTGCCGGAAATTCAGAAGCTTTTTGCAGTCAGAGAGGAAGACGTCCAGCGCTTGATCTCCGTCCTCCCCGAGTTCATGCAGCTTTATTGGAAAGATCAGAACGGCAAGTTAACGGACGATTACGAGCCTCTTAGGATGGCAGTGCAACTCTACGGCGAGGCCTATTCACTGTCATACTGGAAAGCCAGGCATATCCTCTGGTGGTCTGCGATTGAAGCGCTATACGGGAGCAGCGAAGACGCAGCCATGGCCAGGATCTACGCTTTCTTTGGAAACGGAAATCTTGTGGACGGGTACAACCACCCCATCTATGAAAAGGGAGACATCCCATCTTGTTTCTTAGCGCCTCCCGAAAGCCTTCACACGCTTGGGAAGACGGTGCCGCTGATCTATAAGGTACGCAACGCCTCTGCCCATGGACAGAAAGTCCCGGACTCACACTTTGCTCTAGTTCCACATCCATTTGGCCAAGATATAGCAGGTCTCGACGCTCTCGCCGAGTCCGCCACTTTTATTATTCGAAAGACGGTCGTCGAGATCCTGGAACGTAAATGGCGGGAAGAATTCAAAAACCGCGCTGCTCGTGAAAACTTCTGGCTGAGAAAGTTTGCCCTTCCGAAAAATCAGGGCCCAAAGCGTCTGAGAGAATTGAAGAGCCAAATATGACCCCATTTGCCGCACGATCACCACGGCCTCGAACCCAACGGACTACGTGTGCATACACTTTCATCCGGCGGGCGGCCCATTCAAGCCGTACTTTGGCTTGAGCGGGGCCCTTTTCGTTGTACACTCGTTGAGCTTCTCCCACAGACGCCGAGGCCCGTCACCACATGACATTCGGAGGACCAGCGTGAAACAGATACTCCTCATCACAGCCCTGTTACTCAACGCGGCAACCGGACACTCCTCGATCAAGCTCAAGGAAAGCTGGAAGAATCCAACCTATTCCCCTCGGCCGCTCAAAACCATCCTCGCCCTGGGCATGAGCAACAATCTCGAGCGCCGCGCGGACTTCGAAGTCGCGCTCGCCAATAAAATGGCTCGGCCCGGAATCACCACAATCGCCGGAACCGACATCCTGCTGCGACCCACGGCGGGACCGATTGACATGGTCTATCTCAAGGAGCAGATCGCGGCCTACAACATCGATGCCGTCGTCGTGTGCCGCTTGATCAAAGAGAAAACCAGGGTCAGGGAGGTGCCCGGCGAACCCTATCTTCTTCCCTACTACACCGACTTTTACGGTTACTACGAGGCCGTATATCCCGTCGTCTACTCGCCCGATTATTTGATAGTCGAAAAAATGGTGCAGGTTGAAAGCAACGTCTACGCCGTCACCCCGACGGGCAGCACACTCATCTGGACCGGAACCAGCGACTCCTTTGACCCCAGTTCCGCCCACAAAGTCATCAGCGGACTGGTTGAGCTGGTGGTGAACGAGTTGGAGAAGCTGGAAATTATCGCCAAGCCTTCGGCCAAGTAATGCCGACGGGTGGCCCAGCCTTCCGCGTTCTCTGCGGAGTCTGGGGTAGTCGCATGCACCACAGTGGTGTATACTGGTGCTGTGATGCCAACCGCAAAGCGAGCTCATGCAAAATCGACCCGCGCAAAGCATGTCCGGCGAAGTGTAACCTTGCCGCCCAAAATCGCAAGACAGGTCGAGACCCTGGCCCGCCAGCGCGATCTCAGCGACAATCGCGTGCTGGTGGAACTCATCGAGCAGGGAATCGAAGCCCAACAGCAAAAAGAGAAAGCATTCTTCCAACTGGCGGAACGCTTCCGCGCCGCCAGCGACCCGGAGCAGGTCAAGCAACTGGGAGACCAGTTGGGCCGTTTCGTCTTCGGTGAATAATGCCTGGGTTGACCAAGCCAAAATCCTTGTACCACGCTGCCTCGGGGACATCTCGCTTGGATTCCACCCTCAACCAATTGCGGATTTGGGCCGGGGTAGCCTTTCGCGTCATTCTCCGTCGCTGACAGTGCCTTATACTCTGCCCGTGCGGAAAATCATTCAGAGCGTTTCCTGCTTATTAGTCCTCTTGCTGGCCGTGGTCGCTGGCGCGTTTGCCCAAACCGATCCTGACTGGACCGAACCCTTCCCGCCGTTTCGCATCGCGGGCAATCTGTATTACGTAGGCAGCAAGGGGCTGGCGAGCTATTTAGTCACGACGCCGCAAGGGAACATCCTGATCAACAGCGATTTGGAAGCCAATGTACCGATGATTCAGGCAAGTATCGAGAAGCTGGGCTTCAAGTTCACCGACACCAAGATTCTGCTGATCAGTCACGCGCATTTTGATCACGACGCGGGCAGCGCGAAGATTAAGGAGATGACCGGGGCCAAGTACATGGTGATGGATGCCGATGTGCCGGTGGTCGAATCCGGGGGCAAGCTCGATTTTCAATATGGCGACCGGCCTGAGTTTCTTTATCGGCCAACCAAAGTCGATCGCGTGTTGCACGATGGGGAAGAAGTCAGGCTCGGTGGCACGGTGCTGGTTGCGCATCTTACCCCTGGGCACACGAAAGGCTGCACCACCTGGAGGATGCAGGTGACCGAGGGCGGCAAAACCTACAACGTGGTGATCGTTGGCAGTCCCAACGTCAACCCTGGATACAAGCTGGTCAACAACCAGAATTATCCGCAGATCGCGGACGATTACGTGCGCATGTGGGCTGTTTTGAAGTCATTGCCATGTGACATTTTCCTCGGAGCTCACGGCGAATACTTCGCGCTGGAGGAAAAGTATCCGCTGCTGAAAGATGGAGGCGCGAACCCGTTCGTCGATCCAAGTGGCTACAAAAAGTATGTAGCCGAAAAAGAACAAGAATTCAATACAGAATTGGCAAAGCAAAAGCTGGCCGCAAGATAGAAAGAAACGTGGCCAGAGCTCCCTCTGTGCCTCCGTGTCTCCGTGGTGAATAGCTCTGTCTTTACACCATCCCACCAACGTGTTAACCTCATAAACGTTACAAAACAATTGAAAAATTAGACAGGAGTGCACCAGGTTAGTGCTAGCCAGAGAGCAAAAGAAAACCCTCATCGACCAGTACGGCACCCACGCTACCGATACCGGTAGCCCGGAAGTTCAGATCGCTCTGTTGAGCGAACGCATTGGTTCATTGACGGAACACTTCAAGATGCACCAGAAAGACCACGGTTCGCGCCGCGGTCTTCTCATGCTGGTCAGCAAGCGGCGTCGTTTGCTCGACTATCTCAAAACCTACAATTCCGATCGCTATAAGACTGTGGTTCAGAAACTCGGTCTCCGCAAGTAGTTGCGGGCGGACCCGTTTCTGGAACTTCGTGTATCGAACGTCCACAACTTTTTACCGAATGCCAACGGAATTGTTCTGCCGTCCTACGATCATCCCAGGACCGCAGCGGTCGAATGAGAAAAGCAGAGACGGTGCGTCTCCAAGGCAATTTCCCAAGTCACGACTGGCGCCTGATCTTCGATTCTGCATTGTGCAACCTCCCAGACCGGCACCGGCGTGCCCTCCTGCCCAGAAGGAAAATAAAACATGAAGCATGACGTATCAGTTCATCTCACCGGAGGCAAAAGCCTCGCATTTGAAACCGGAAAATTAGCCAAGCAGGCCCACGGCTCCGTCGTGGTGCGCATCGGAGAAAGCGTAGTCCTCGCCACCGCCGTGTCCAACCCGGACCCCCGCGAAGGCATAGATTTCTTCCCCCTGACCGTCGACTACCGGGAATACACGTATGCGGGGGGACGGATTCCTGGGGGGTTTATCAAGCGCGAAGGGCGTCCTAGCGAGCGCGAGATTCTAACCAGCCGGCAGATCGACCGGCCGATTCGGCCGCTGTTTCCGGAAGGATTTAAGTGCGAGACGCAGGTGATTGCATTTGTGCTCTCGGCGGACACGGAGAATGATCCCGACGTGGCTGGCATTAATGGTGCCTCGGCTGCACTGACGATTTCTGATATTCCTTTCAATGGGCCGATTGGGGCCGTCCGCGTGGGTTTGGTCAGCGGGCAGTTCATTATTAATCCGACCTACAGCGAGATGCGCGACAGCCTGCTGAACATCATGGTCGTCGGCACGGCGGACGGGATCGTGATGATCGAGTCCGGGGCCAAAGAAGTGAAGGAGGAGACGGTCGTAGACGCGATCGAATTCGGCCACACCGAAATAAAGAAGATTTGCGCGGCCATTAACGACCTGAGGGCGAAGGCGGGAAAGCCAAAGCGCAAAGTCACTCCGCCGGAGTTTGACGAAGCTTATTACAACCAACTGCGAGCCAAGATAGGCAACGAACTGGCCGAGAGCCTTGACACCGAGAAGCATCCAAAAGCGGAAAGCCACAATTTGGTGCGCGACCTCAAGAAAAAACTGCAAGCCGAGATCCCGAAAGACGACGAAGAAGCTCAGGCCAAACTCAAAACCTACTATGAAATACTGCGCGAAAGAATCTTCCGCGAACAGGTTATCAACAATAAGAGAAGACCCGACGGACGTGCCTTCGACAAGGTAAGAGACATCTGGGTCGAAGTCGGAGTCCTTCCGAGGACGCACGGCAGCGCCATCTTCACCCGCGGCGAAACCCAAGCCCTGGTCACGACGACACTAGGCACCAGCGACGACAAACAACGCCTCGAAACCTTCGAAGGCGAAGCCAAGAAGCGCTTTCTCCTGCACTACAACTTTCCTCCTTTTTCTGTGGGCGAAGTTCAGTTTTTGCGCGGGGCGGGGCGGCGTGAGATTGGGCATGGAGCGCTGGCGGAGCGAGCGATTTCCGCGATGTTGCCGACGGAAGAAAATTGGCCTTACACCATGCGCGTGGTCTCGGACATTTTGGAGTCGAATGGGTCTTCGTCCATGGCGACGGTTTGCGGGGCTTCGCTTTCGCTGATGGATGCGGGCGTTCCGCTTCGGTCTCCGGTGGCTGGCGTGGCGATGGGGTTGGTTAAAGAGGGCAACGATTATGCCATCCTTACCGACATCGCTGGCGCGGAAGATCACTACGGCGACATGGATTTTAAAGTTGCCGGAACGAAGGATGGCATCACGGCGCTGCAGATGGACATCAAGGTCGGAGGCATTACCGCTCAGATCATGCGTGAGGCTCTGGCGCAGGCGCAGCGGGGGCGGTTGCACATCCTGGAGAAGATGAGCGAGGGCATTACCGAACATCGCGAGAAGGTTTCGGCGTATGCTCCGCGAATTTACACGCTGCAGATTCCAGTGGATAAGATTCGCGACGTGATTGGGCCCGGTGGGAAAATGATTCGCTCGATTATTGAGCAGACCGGGGTGAAGATCGACGTCGAGGACACGGGCAAGGTCAACGTGGCTTCGAACGACGAGGCTTCTGCGAACAAGGCGCTGCAGATTATTCGCGATCTGACGGCTACGGCCGAGGTGGGCAAGACTTATCTCGGTACGGTGACTCGTCTGGCGGATTTCGGGGCGTTCGTCGAAATCATTCCTGGGACGGACGGCTTGCTGCACATCAGCGAAGTGGCTGAGCATCGCATCAAGGATGTGCGCGACGAACTCAAAGAGGGCGATCAGGTTTTGGTGAAAGTGCTTGCGGTTGAGGGTAATCGCATTCGGCTTTCGCGCAAGGCCATCCTCAAGGAGCAGCGCGCGAAGATGGGCGGTGGCGACCCTGGACCGGATGGCGGCGAGCCGAGTAACGGCGAAGGGGCCGGGGCTCCGGCGTTGACCATCGAGGGCGGCGGGGATTTCCCCGACGACGAACCCAACTTCAACCGGGATGCGGTTGCTGGTGTCGCTGGAACCGGTGGAGGAGAACGGCCTGCCGGAGATCGTCCTGATCGCGGTGGAGATCGCGGGCGGGGTGGTAGACCGGGTGGTGGTGGCGGACGCGGCCGCGGACGGGGTGGGCGACCCGGTGGCGGTGGCGGCCGTGGTGGGCACGGAGGATCGAGACACTAGATCGAGTTCCATACGAAGGCCGCGGGTTCGCTCTCGCGGCCTTTTTTATTGCTATCAGCTTTGACATTCTCGTTTCCCACCCTTTCCGCAGACAACGCCGAAAGAATGGAGCACCGTCATTTACGTCTGGTCGACGATTTCCTGTCTGGCATTCTTGTTTCCCACCCTTTCCGCAAAGAACGCGGATAAGGATGGGCCACCCATCATTCTTGGTCGATCAGCAACCAATTCTTACCTGCGATTGTCGGTTTGGGGTTCTGGGTGGATCAGGACGCGAAAAAGTTCGGGCGCTTTCTGTTTGAACTGGATCTCGAGCTCGGTTGACAGTTCATGTACCCGCGAGAGTGGAAGCTCGTCGGAAAACGTGCAATGGCAGGAAACATAGAGGCGTCCGCGCACGTGTTTGACTTCAACTTCGTGCACATCCAAGACTTCGGGGAAATGCGCGACTACCGCCTTCAGTTTCTTTTCCAATAGGGCATCGCGCACCACCTCATCGCCCGTTTCGATGGTGGCGGGCTCGCTCTCGATGTGGGTCAGGATCGTCGAAATCTCGGGCACATCCCGGCGGATATCGGATTCGAGCCGGGTCACCTGATCGTGCGCATCTTTTAAACTCAGCTGTTCGTCCAGTTCAAGATGCTGTTCAACGTGCAAACGCCCGCTCAGGTCTTGAACGCTGATGTCATGCACATTGAAGTTGTTGCGCGTGGCCACGGCACGAACGCGATCGAAAATGTTTTCCCTCCGAGCGGGCCGCGCTACCGAACGAACTACTACGTCGGCGTCAGGCAGGATGCCTTGAACAGCCGAGGTTACGGCGTCGGCGACCTGCTCGGAACGCTGGAAGGTTACGTTGCGGGCCAGGCCGATAGAAAGGTCGGCGAAGTAGCGGTTGCCGGCGCGGCGAATGCGGACGCGATCCACTTCGATCAATCCATCCACTTTGTTGACCGCTGCCAGGATGTTGGCGCGCACGCCGGCAGGAGCGGCATCGAGCAGAGCGTCGACGGTTCTGCGGGCCAGCCTCGAACTCACGTACACGACGACTCCGGCGACAACGAGCGCGGACACGGGGTCGGCATCACGCAGCCTGTCCAGACCATAGAAGCGACCGATCAGCACCAGCGCCAAACCAATCACCACCACGCCGGTGGACCAGATATCGGTGGAGAAGTGCAAGGCATCGGCTTCGAGAGCCTGGCTGTCATACTTCGTCGCAATTCTTCCGAGAGCGCGGGAGCGCCAGAAATCCACTGCCATTGAAATAAACAGAGCGGCAAAGGCGGCGACGCTGGGTTCAATATCGACGTGCCGGAAGAAGAGCCGCTTCACCGCTTCGTAGACAATCCAGACGCAAGTCAGCAGCAGCAGCCCGGTCTCGATAAAGGCGGAGAAATTCTCCACTTTGCCATGACCGTATTGGTGATCAGCGTCCGCGGGTTTGTCTGAAACCTGGACGGAAAAGAAGGTGACCACCGCGGCGATAAGATCCAGGCCGGAGTGTGCAGCTTCGGACAAGATTCCTAGACTTCCCGTACTAAACCCGACAACAAGCTTGAGCGCGGTAATGGCAATCGCCGCCAAGACGGAATTTCCCGCAACGGCGCGTTTTTCCGTGCGCATGGAAGCGGCGCTGTCAATTACCGGCGATGTAGCCATGACAGCATTATCGCCGTTGACGAGTCAGACCGCCAATCTATCCTCTGGAAACATTTCCGCAGGCTCTGCCGACAGGGGCGGAACTCTGTGCTAGGATTTTCAGTGATCTTTTTGATCTTCCCTGGAGGAATCATTGAATATGACGCGATACGCCTTGGTCTGTCTCATGCTTGGAACCCTGGCCTGGGGCCAGGCAGCGAGTTCTACGCCAACCCCCGCAACTGGGCAATCGGGTGCACCCGCCGCGATGAATCCCGCCCAAAATAGCGATGAGGCGTCAAAAGTCGCGCCCGATGCGCCTGTGGTCACGATAAACGGGGTATGCGAAAACGCGTCCGCTGACAAGGCGTCCGACCCGAATTGCAAGACTGTAATCACGCGTGCTGAATTCGAGAAGATACTGGACGCGGTTCAGCCGAATATGCCCCCGCGGGTTCGACGGCAATTCGCCATGCGCTATGCCAGTGCGCTGGCGATGGCAGAAAAGGCGCAGGAGATGGGCTTGGATAAAGGCCCGAAATTCGACGAGCGTATGAAGCTGGCGCGGATCCAGATTTTGTCTCAGGCTTTCAACCAGGCAGTGCAGGAGAAAGCGGGGCAAATTTCTGATCAGGACATTGAAGATTATTACAAAAACCACACGACAGACTTCGAGGAAGCGGATCTGCAGCGCATATTCATCCCCAAATCCCAGCAGGCTCCAGTTTCCAAGGTAAAGCTGAGCGATGCGGCGGAACAGAAGCGCCAAAAGGATTCGGAAGAAGTTATGCAGAAAGAAGCTGACAAACTGCACGCGCGCGCGGTCGCGGGGGAAGATTTTGCCAAGTTGCAAGAGGAGGCGTACACATTGGCCGGAATCAAAACTAAGCCTCCGAGCACGAAGATGGGGGATATGCGTCGCAACGGGTTACCTCCCGCTCAGGCTTCAGTGCTGGATTTAAAGACTGGGGAAATCTCTGCCGTGTTTTCCGATCAGAGCGGTTATTTCATTTACAAGGTGGGGAAAAAAGAGGTTGAGCCACTCGACAAGGTAAAGGAAGAAGTCCGGTCTTCGCTGCGGACTCAGCGCATGCAGGAGCAGATGCAGTCGGTGCAAAAGTCGGCTACTCCGACGCTGGCAAATAAGCGTAGGGACCCTTCACGCCAGAGATCAGCGTGCCCACGGCGGGATTCTTCCAGGCCAAGGTCCATGCGAACAAACTGC
>JABDBE010000047.1:0-1104 GCA_013288805.1 Acidobacteriota bacterium | reverse complement strand
GCGCATGCAGGAGCAGATGCAGTCGGTGCAAAAGTCGGCTACTCCGACGCTGGATGAAAGCTATTTTGGACCGGAAATGCCGCCAACCCACGGGATGCCTTTGCCGCCGCCGACCGGAGGGCCTGCGAACAGGCCTGCTGCTCCCGGCCCGAAGTAATGGGCCAAGGAATGGGCAAAGATAAGCCAAACATCGTCGTAACCGGGATTGCCGGCAATCTGGGCGTGCGGCTTCTGCCGCTGTTGGAGGATTATCATGTCATCGGAATCGATCTGAATCCTCCGCGGGGCGGTGATTCGCTGCAGTTTGTTCGCATGGACCTTGGCCTGGAAGAATCCTGCCGTGAGTTGTATCTTCTGTTGCGTGAAGCGCGCCCGGTCGCGGTTCTTCATTTGGCTTTTGTGCTCGATCCGGTGCGCAGCGGTGTGCTCGACCTGGAGCGGATGTGGCAGATCAACGTAGCCGGCACCGCACGGGTGATGGAGGCA
This sequence comes from Acidobacteriota bacterium, assembly GCA_013288805.1. Classification (GTDB taxonomy): domain Bacteria; phylum Acidobacteriota; class Terriglobia; order Terriglobales; family Acidobacteriaceae; genus JABDBE01. The sequence continues at coordinate 618 of JABDBE010000047.1, read as the reverse complement.
ATTACCGAAGCCAATCGGGATGATTCCATCGTAGGAAGATTTATTTTTCCCAGCAGCGTTGCGGTGTATGGTTCGAATCTTTCGGAGCCTGCGGGCGAAGACTTTCCTCTGGGTGCGCACACCCTGCCTTACGCGATTCACAAAATGGAAGCGGATCGAGTGGTGCAGCAACGCGCGCCTGCGTTGCGAGGCTGCAGTGTCTATATACTACGTCCGCACATTTTTGCCGGGGCCAGCGTCGAAAACTATATGTTGGGGGCTTTTCGGGGTACACCGAATGGCGGGGCAAAACGCGCCTCAAGAATGCGGGAGCGGGGTAAGCGGCTTCCGTGCATGTTGCCTTACGGAGAGCAGTATCTGGAAAACCACATTCAGTTTGTCCACGTGGACGACATGGCACGTTTGTTGGCGCACATCGTGAACAGAACTGAGCCTGAATCCCAGCGCCTCACGGTGCTGAATGTTGCCGGACGCGGCGAGCCCTTAAGCTTCGCGCGTTGCATCGAGATGGCGCATGCGAAACTGAGGCGCGTCCCGGGGAAGTGGGCATTTCGGATGGTTCTGCAGGCGCTGTGGAAGTTGGGCATTTCCGCGGTCCCACCGGAGGCCATGCCGTAC
>JABDBE010000046.1 GCA_013288805.1 Acidobacteriota bacterium | reverse complement strand
GGATCGCGACGAGATCAAGCCGTTGTTCACGACAAAAGGTGGAGCGAAGTTATTTGAAGACTTCAAGCGGCTGGAGAAAAACTTCCCGGAAGCTGCGGCCAAGATTCGCCAGGCGATCACCGCTGACGCTGACGACTTGATCGTGGTCGTCGCCGGAGACGGCAAGCCGGCAGAGCACAAATCCGAAGGCGGCGTGAAGCCCGAGGTCAAGCAGCACGATCATGCGGTTTATACCGCTGCGGGGTTGGTGCGTCTCGCTCTGGCTCAGAAATATGCCGAACGGCACGGTGCTTTCAAGAAGAGCGGCGATCCCGCCAAAGATTTTCGATTCCTTTGGGTAACGGATTTCCCCATGTTTGAGTGGGATGAAGAGGGCAAGCGTTGGGCCGCCGCGCATCATCCGTTCACCTCGCCGCACGATCACGACATGGACAAGCTTGAGTCTGATCCAGGTTCCGTGCGGGCGCTGGCTTACGACGTTGTGCTGAATGGCACCGAATTAGGTTCGGGCTCGATTCGTATTCATCGCCAGGATATTCAGAGCAAAATTTTTCATGCGCTCGGCATGACTGATGACGAAGCTCGTGTGCGCTTTGGCTTTTTCCTCGAAGCGCTGGAGTATGGAACGCCTCCGCATGGCGGCATTGCGTTGGGATTGGATCGGATTGTGATGATTCTGGCTGGAGCGGATAGCCTGCGCGAGGTCATTCCGTTCCCAAAGACAGCGCGGGCGGTCGACTTGATGGTCGATGCGCCGACGCCGGTGAGCGATGCGCAGTTGAAAGATTTGGGGATACAAGTCAAGAAGTAGCATGTGCAGGGACTGCGAAGCTTCGCTCTGCCTGGGCCCTTCGACTTCACTCGGGGCAGGCTCGCGGGGACGCCCGTCGCTCCAGATAACAGAATCAGTTCTCTGTGACTTGCGGGGTTTTCGGGGCGGGTGGCGCGTGAGGTGCTTTTGGTGCCTTCGGCGCGGCTGGCGCTTCTTCTGATTCTTGCGCTGCTGACGAGGCTTTGCGGATTTCGATGGTTCCGTGCTCGTTGTTGACTATCAGGCGTGGCCCACCCCCGCCGACGGTTCCAGTGGCGACCGCCTGGTCGTTCGAGTCGTCGACTTTCAATTGATCGAAATCAGTCTGGATTTCTCCATTGCGGGCGCGCGCGTCGACCTGGAAACCTGCCTTGTCAGGAAGGTAAATCTGGACATCGCCTTTGCGGTTGTCGATCTGAGTGCTGCCAATTTTGTTCACGCGCAGTTCGATCGATCCATTTTCATCCTGCAGGCGTACGTCGCCGGAGACGCCGGTCAAGCGAATGTCTTTCGATCGCGTATTCAGGCGCAGAGGGCCGATCAAGTCCGAGGCTTGCAAATCGCCGGAGTCCAAATCGAGGTCGCCGTCGAGCCGGGAAAAATCCAGATCGGTGCGCGACGACTTGAACATAACCGGCTGACTGATCTTCGCAAGTTTCACGCTTTCCATGAACTCGCCGTCCAGATGCAATCCGCCCTTGACGTCCTCGATGGAAACATCATTGGCGCGGCCTTCGATTGAGACGTCGGAAGCTATTTGAGAAATTCGGGCAGCGCTGTGATCCAGATTCATGCTGACTTTGCCGTTAATGTCCGTGGCAGTGACGTCGCCGTGTTGACTGGTAATGTCGACATTGCCCTCGCGACCGATCACGCTGACGTCGCCGTAGTGGGTGGAAAGGGCGACCGCAGCCTTGCGGGGAAGGGAAATGTCGAGGTCCTCCGCGACCCAGTGATCGCCCGCGCCTTGATTGTTCGCATTCAGAGTGACAACGCTTCCGCTGACGCTAATCTGCGGCTTGGTGCCGGCGTTCCACTTGTTGGCTTCGCCCTCGTTCTCGGCGCTGATGCGCTTATGGACAACCACGCGAATCTGATCGTCCTCGGAGGCACTGACGTTCACTGCGCCGCGGGTATCGGTAACGCGCAGGCTGGCTCCGGCAGGGAAGGTCTGAGTAAGCTGGTCGTCAAAGTTAAACTTCGATCCGAAGATGGGGAAATCGTCGCCGTTGTCGATGTTAATTTGATTTCCGAGTTCTCCCCAGTTGACGTGAGAAGCCTGAGTCGCAATCAGTCCACAAACGATGATGCCAATGATCAGGAAAATTCCGCCGGCGCTGAGGCCAGGAGCCCGAGTGCCTTCCCTTTGCGCCTGCTGATATTCAATCAGCTTGATCACGCCCGCGATGATCAGCAGCAATGGCCAATAGTGAGCGAACCAATGACCAAGATTGTGCCAGTTGAGCACGCCCATCGTGCCCAGTAAAAAGACAATGCCGACGGCGATGAGGATGATTGGACCTGACATCGAGCGCCGATGGCGAGGCGGCGGGACTTGGACTGGGCTAACCATTTCGAACCTCGCTCGAAGGCATGGGAACGTCAGTTGTCACCGGGCCGGCTGGTCCTGATGCCGGAGGGATGGATGGCGGCGGAGTCTTGCTCTCCAGCAGCTTGGTTATGCCGATGGCAAGAAGCAGCACGGGCCAAGTGCGGTGCCAGCGCGGACCATTTATGTCCTCGAGAAGCGAAAGAAATCCCACGGTCACTAACACGACCGGACCGACAAAGCTGTGTCTGCGGCCAGTTCGGTAATAAGAACCGCGCCGTGAATTAACCCAGCCCAGGCGGACGGCGAACATCCACAGTCCCAGGCCGATCAGAAAGAAAGGCCAGAGCCGGTCCCATCCGAACTGAAAGACGCCTGCAGTCTGCAACAGGAACAGAATGCCCAGACCAATCAAAACCACGGCTGCTGTGGGAATTCTGGCATGGGTTTCTTCCACTGCTTGCGCCGTTTGCATCGCCGGTCCAGGCTGTGCCGGCTCGGCTCCAAAAGCCTGAGCGAGTCCAAACGGATCAGGCGCGGGCTGCCCCATCTGAAGGGCCTTTGCGGTACGGATCGAGTCGATGATTTGCCATACGTAAAAGAAAGCGATGCCGAGGCCGAGAATTGTATTTACGCCGCTGTTTTCGGTGACCGACTCTCCCCATATCAAAAGTGTGAAGACCACAAGATGCGCCAGGCCCTTGGCATACTGCCCGCAATACACCGCGCCCACGCCGAAGGGAAAGAAACCGGCAAGAATGCCTGCGACTGTGGGATTCGGGCCGGAACTTGGCACGATGGGCGCGGCGGCGGGAACGAATCCTGCCGCGGGCGGCGCGGCCGCGGGCTGCACACCCTGCAGGCGCTCGGCCAGGCAGTTCTCGCAATAGATCACACCCTTCACGTCGCGGGTACAATTCGCGCACAGCGGCTTGCCGCAGGTGCGGCAATACGCGACAGGCGCAGTATCGGGATGGTTGGCGCAGTTCATGAAAACCTCCTGTGTGTGGCCAGTATCACTACAGGTGGGTCATGGTTAACGGAAGCGAGTATCACCTGGCTCCCTTGTTGACTGTAGTTGCGATCCTGTTTGGGTTCGGGCTGTCCACTGGTGTTATCGTTCCGGCGGTGCTTGTCCTTGTCTTCCTCTCGCTCTTGTTCTTGCGGCGCGGGCTCAGCGGGCATGGTAGCTCGCTTGAACTCACGCATGCGCGATTCGAGCTCGTAGACGAAGCGGATATTCTCGTAATACTTCACCAGCCTGCCGGAAGTTTCGTAGTAGTCGCGCTTGATGGCGCTAGGGCGCAGATCGGCATGACGCAGGTCGCCTAACTTGACCCCGGCCATGCTCATAGTAATGGAGAGAGAAAAGAATGCCATGCCAAACGACATGGCAAAGCGTGGCTGCTTGGCGACGCCGAGGATTGGGCTGGCGACGGCGCTCGCCCAGGCTTGCATGCGCTCGAACCAGGAAATCTGAGTTTGAGCCGCTGCGGTTCCGTGCAGGCGAGCAGTGTCGAGGCCGGTAGTCGCGGCCAGGATGTTGTCCACCAAGTTGACTGGAGGATCGACTTCCACCAGTTCATGCAGCCAGCGCAGGCCAGCATCGGCTTCCGCCAGCAGCGGCCCGCAGGTCGGACAGCCGCGGGCATGAGCCTGGAAGTGTTCCAGTTGCTCTCCGGTTAAGCGCTGGTCGAGGGCTTCGCTCAGAAGAGCGTCGAACTCGCTGCACTGCATCCCGTTCTTGTGATCAGCCGCCATTACATCACCTGTTTATATGTACGTTGTAGCAGGCGCGCAAGTTCCGCTCGCCCGCGGTTTATTCTGGACTTCACGGTTCCTTCCGGAACCTTGAGTACGGTGGCAATTTCCTTGTAATCCATGTCTTGCAGGTCACGCAAGATGACGGCCTCGCGCAGATCCGGAGACAGCTTCTGCAGCGCCTTGTGGACGGTCTCCTTGACTTCGCGGCTCTGGGCACGCGCGTCCGGGGTTTGAGCGCCATCGTGAATTTGCTCGCTGAGCGGCATGGCATCTTCGTGCTCGGAAACCGGTGTGTCCAGCGAATCCGTCATGCGATCCTGCTTGCTCTTGCGGAAGTGATCGACCAGCAGGTTGCGCGTGATGGTGGTTACCCAAGTCATGAAAGCCCCGCGTTCGACGTCGTAGGACTGAAGGGTACGGTACATTTTAATGAAGACTTCCTGAGTGAGATCTTGGGCATCGTCGCCGGAGCCGGCAAAGCGATAGCAGATGTTGTAAATGCGCCGATGGTAGCGCTGCACGATCTCCTCCCACGCAGAGGCGTCGCCCGCAATACAGCGGCGTACCAGCATGGCGGCGACTTGCGCGTCTTCCAAAACCTTGCACTCCTGGAACTCCCGGCATCCCAGTTGAGGCGAATGCGCCGTTCAAGCGCCCTTGCACCTCAACCCTAACACTACCTGACAGATACGTGTTTATGATCCCAAAAGTTCTTGCATTCAATGAGACTAGGCATTGTAACAGTGCTGTAAAGCAGGCGAATAGAAGACGAACGAACAATCGCGGACTACTGCAGGCTGAAACCTGGCAAGCTAAGTTTCTACGGAAAAAAAGGCGGCCTGTAGAAGCCTCGGTTGGAAGCTACAATGCTGGCTCATCCAACACGCGACGGACGCTGCGCGCCAGAGCATCGAGGGAAAAAGGCTTTTGCAGGACGGCGGCCGATGTGCCAGTCTCTTCGATATCCAGGGCGGAGTGCTCGGAGTAACCCGACATGAATAGGATTTTCATCGCCGGCCGCTGTGGCGTCAGGCGCTGAGCTAGTTCGCGGCCTCCGATGTTTGGCATGACAAGATCGGTGACCAGCAGGTGAATTGGATCGGGATAGCTGGCGGCCATTTGCAGAGCCTCATTGCCATCGACCGCGATTAACACTTTGTAGCCGTTGCGGCGCAGGGATTCCCGGACAATATCGCGAATGCCATCCTGATCTTCCACCACCAGAACCGTTTCGGTGCCTTTTGGAGCGGAAGACACGGAGGGCGCCGTCTTCAAAAATGAAGATAAAGGTTCTATTTTCGATTCCCGAACTTTAATTTCTTGGGGCGATTGCCTGGGCTTCGACTCTTTGAGGCGTGATTCGACCGCAGATTCTTCAATCCCGGATTCTTCTACCCGAGACTTGTCGACTCGCGGAAGGTAAATTTTAAAAGTAGTTCCGCGACCCGGCTCGCTGTCGACCCAGATCCAACCGTCGCTATGCTTGACGACTCCATAAACCGTCGCTAAGCCCAGGCCCGTGCCCTTACCGGGCGCCTTGGTGGTGAAGAAGGGCTCAAATATGCGGGCCTGCGTTTCAGTATCCATTCCATCGCCAGTGTCACTGACCGCCAACATCACATACCTGCCCGCCGGCACTCCCTGGTGGTTTCGAGAATCGTTTTCATCCAGTTCAACGTCGCGGGTCTCGATGGTCAGCGTTCCACCATCTGGCATGGCATCGCGCGAGTTGACCGCAAGATTCAGGATCACCTGCTCGATCTGGCTGGGATCCGCCTTAACCCGCCCCAGCGAGGAACCATGCACGACTCTGAGTTCAATATCTTTTCCGATCAGGCGTTCCAGCATTTTCGACACTTCGTCGAGGACCATATTCAGATCGAGCACTTTAGGGCGCAGCACCTGCTTGCGGCTGAAGGCCAGCAGTTGATTCGTCAGCGAAGCTGCGCGAGTAACCGCGTTTTCAATTTCCAGAGCGTCTCTGCGAGCCGGATCACTCTCAGCCAGCCGGTCGCGCAGGTTTTCATTGTGAGCCTGAATCAGCATCAACAGGTTGTTGAAGTCATGGGCCACGCCTCCCGCCAATTGGCCCACAGCTTCCATTTTCTGTGAGTGCCGGAGCTGATCTTCGAGTCGCTTGCGCTCGGTGATGTCATACATCACCCCTTGCATCAACAGTCCTTCGCCGTCGGTTTGCTGCAGCAGGACGCCTTCGTCACGAAACCACAGAAGCCTGCCATCGCGAGCACACATGCGGTATTCGGCGTGAAATAGTTCGTGCGTTTCCTGGAACAGTTTCTCCGCCGCCAAAGCAATCTCCCGGTCTTCGGGGTGGATGTGGTTCATCCAGTTCATGGGGTCAGAAAGCCATTCGCCCGGCGAATAGCCCAGCATGGTTTCGATCTGAGGGCTCACATAGTGCCAGGGGCCGCTGGCGCCGAGTTCGGCGATATAGGTAATGGCGGGGAGGCGTTCGACCAAGGTGCGATAGCGGGCTTCGGCTGCGCGAAGTTCGGACCTGGCCCGGTCATGTTCGATCGCGATGCCCGCGAGATGCGTGGCGTGGGTGATGAGTTGGAGATGCTCAACGTCGGGACTGCGAGGCTCCCGATAATAGATGGCGAAGGTGCCGAGTATCCCGCCGTCCTGCGAAGCAATTGGCGTTGACCAGCAGGCGCGCAAACCGTGGGGTAACGCCAGATGTCGAAAGTTTGCCCAGAGCGGGTCGGTGGCGATGTCCTCGACCACGACGGCCTGCTTTCGATAAACGGCAGTTCCGCATGATCCGACACAAGGACCGATTTGTGCTCCGTTGATTGCTTGTGTGTATTCTTTGGGCAGGCTGGGAGCGGCGCCGTGGCGCAGAGTGCTTCCGTCTGCATCCAGCAGAAGAACAGAACAGATTAGGCTGGAATGTTGTTTCTCAACGTGCGCGCACAGGGTATCAAGGATTTTCGGCAACGGGGCCTGGGCCCGGATCAACCCTAGCACGCTTTCGTTCAGCAGCGCTAAAGCTCCCGCCGCCGCCGGCTTGTCTTCTTTCGCTGTTCTCTGAACACCTGTGGACATTCGACTCCTACTGCGGATCAGCCTGGTCAGGGAGCTTGGATCTCCCGCAAGCCATTATTCCTGAGCAGTACCGGGCGCCAAAGTTACTCAAGTAACAATGTATATACTTTACTGCGTCTCAGGTTGTCCGCTAAGGCGCTCGCAACCACACACTGGGCTTCATAGCACGCACTGAGATTCTTGGCGACAAATCGTGAGGCCGCTCATCAAGGGGTTTTGAGTGCTATGGCCTAGTTTCGCCAGTTGGCTTCCACTAACCCGACTTTCCATTACCAATCAGGGTCGATGAGTGACTCGGCGATTTCGCACTCGTGGCGATGGTCATAGCGAGCCAACGGGATCAGTGAACAGAAATCAGGGATCGCAAAATTCACACTTGACATTGACAGATAATCCACTACCATATGGTTGTGGATAAATTGGGTACAACGTTTGCGGCTCTGTCTGATCCAACCCGGCGGGCGATGATCGAACGACTCTCGCATGGGCCTGCCTCTGTGCATGGATTGACGGAACCCTTTGCACTCTCGCAGCAGATGATTTCAAAACATATTGCCTACCTGGTGCGAGCGCGGATTGTGATCAAGACCAAGCGCGGAAGAGAGAGCGTGTGCACGCTTAGGCCAGCGGCGATCAAGACAGTCAGCGACTGGGCGATTAGCTATCGCCGATTCTGGGAAGAGAGTTTCGAGAAGTTGGATGTGGTGGTGAATCAAATGAAAAAAGCGGAGGTCAGAGATGACGAAAAACACGGTTAACGAGACAGAGCGGATGGTTATCACTAGAGTTTTTGATGCCCCGCGCGCATTGGTTTGGAAGGCGTGGACAGACCCGAAGTACGTGATGCAGTGGTGGGGGCCGAAGGGTTTTACTTCGCCTGTCTGCAAGATGGATTTTCGTGTGGGAGGAAAATTTCTCTTCTGCATGAGGACGCCGGATGGGCAGGAGGGCTGGAATGCTGGGGAATACCACGAGATTGTTCCGCACGAGAAGATCGTTTACTCCATGTACTTTTCCGACTCGAAGGGAAACAAGGTTGAGCCTGCGGACTATGGAATAGAACATGAGGCCATAGACGATGCGCACGACGTCGTTATTTTTGAGGATTTTGGAAACGGCCAGACGAAACTCACCTTCATTGGAAGTGAACCCATGGAGAGCGCGAAAAATAGCGGTCAATTGGAGGGCTGGAATGAGCAACTCGATAAAGTTGCCGCAGTTGTTGCGGGGCTGACACAGGCGAAATAAGAAGCTGAAGCGTTGATGGTAATCATGTGCGAGCTACTAAACATAACTGAGAGGGCGGGAATGAAAAGGATGAAGGCGGTTCGAGGGGCGGTGCGGCGAGGCTTGCTGGCGGCAGCGGCGCTGGCTGGGATGGTGATCCTGACTCTGGCTGCGGGAAGCGGGACGAAGCCGGGGAACTCGATCGACTTGGTGCTGCGGGAGGCGGTGGAGCAGAAGAAGGCACCGGGGGTGGTGGCGATGGCGTCGCGGGGAGACGAAGTCATTTACCAAGGGGCGTTCGGGAAGCGCGCCAGCACGAAAGATGTTCCGATGACGCTGGACTCGATTTTCCACATCGCTTCGATGACCAAGGCGGTGACGGCGGTGGCGGTGCTGCAACTCATTGAGAGCGGGCGGGTGAAGCTGGACGAGCCCGCGGCGACCTATCTCCCGGAACTGGCGAAGGTGCAAGTGCTCGAGGAATTCGATCCGGCGACGAAAAAGGCGAAGCTGCGGGCACCGAAGACGCCGCCGACGGTGCGGCAATTGCTGACGCACACTTCGGGGTTTGGCTACGACTTTTTCGATGTGCGGCTGCACCAGTACGTGGAGGCGGGACTGGCTCCCGCGATTACGGGGGATAGCGACGCGTTTCTGAAGGCGCCGCTCATGTTCGATCCGGGAACGCACTGGGAATATGGAATCAGCTACGACTGGCTGGGAGAACTGGTGGAACAGGTGAGCGGGGAGACGCTGGAGGATTATTTTCGGCGGCACATCTTCGAGCCGCTGGGGATGACGGACACGTTCTTCAACGTTCCGGCGGAAAAGCAGGCGCGGGTGGTGGCGCTTCAACTGCGGCAGGCGGATGGGAGTTTTGTAGAACCGCCGCCGCAGCCGATGAAGCCGGTGAAGTTCTTCAGCGGCGGCGGCGGCCTCTACTCGACGGCGGGGGATTACTTGAAGTTCGAGCGGATGGTGCTGAACGGCGGGACGCTCGGCGGCAAGAGGATTCTGCGGGCGGAGACGGTAGCGGAGATGAGTCACAACCAGATCGGCGAGATGAAGCTCGCGGAGTTGAGGAGCACGATTCCGCAGTTGATCAAGAATCCCGTTCGCTTGCCGGGTTCGCCCGACAAGTTTGGATGGGGATTCGGAATCAACAGCCGGGCGGTGGAAGGCGGGCGCGCGGCGGAGTCGCTGGCATGGGACGGCATCTTCAACACATTTTTCTGGATTGATGTTTCCGGGAAAACCTGCGGGGTGGTGCTGATGCAGACGCTGCCGTTCAGCGACGATGGGGCGCTAGCGGCGGAGGAAGAGTTCGAGCGGGCGCTCTACGCGAGCGCGGCGAGGTGATGCCCTGAGCGATCCGTTCCGGCATGCTGATTCACGTTAGTATCGATAGACGGGCTTGTGGCTATGAAACCATGACGTTCGGTGATTAGGCAGAAACGGGCTTCGGGGAAGTTGAGGGGCGGTCGGTAACACGAGAACAATCGCTCAATTGGCGATAAGTCGCGATTACACTCACTGACGGGTGGGGCACCCTCAGAATGGGCGGCTCAAGCTTGAAACCAACCCAGAGATCCTTAGGTTCGCGTTTCTACCTTTTAGGCTCGAATCCCCGGCCGACCCGGAACACGTGGCCATCCGGATGGCGGAGGTGCATCTCGCGGACGTTCCAGGGCATATCGGTGGGCGGAAATGTGACCTCCAGCCCGGCGGCGACGCACTGCTTGTGCATCTCGTCCACGTCGTCCACCCAGACCGACATCCAGACGCCCTTGTCGCACTCTTCGTCTCCGTGCCGCTGAAACGTGGTGGTGTTCGCGCCGCGGCCACGGCCTCCCTGCGCCCCCTGACAAAGAAAGATGCAAGCTTCCTTACCCGATCCAACCGCGCCAAACGTCGGTGGCGTTCCCCAGTCCCACAATTTCTTCCATCCCCACTTCTCAAACCACGCGACCGTGCTGGCGATATCAGCCACGTTTAGTATCGGAGTCAAACCTTTGGCTTCCATAATCGAAGAAGGATAACACCCGGCGGACCGAGGGATTTGGTCTCGACCGTTTCACAGCTGACTGCGGGGCTAGCGAACGCGGCGATTTACTCGCTGGTGAAGTAATCCACTGTGACCGGATTTTCGAACAACGAATAATCCCGCGTCACGACCGTGATTCCGCTGTCGGTGACGAAGTAGCGTTGCCTGTCGGCCTCGGGATCGTAGCCGATGGTCGTTCCTTCGGGGATGTGCACGTCGCGATCGATGATGGCCTTGCGGACACGGCAATGCCGGCCCACGTTGACATGGGAAAACAGAATGCTGTCGTCGATTTCGGTGTAGGAATTGATGCGCACATCCGGGGAGAGCACGCTGTTCTTTACCGTGCTCCCGGAAACGATGCAGCCGGCGGAGACGATAGAATCGAGCGCGGTCCCGGTGCGTCCAGCTTCGGCGAACACAAATTTGGCCGGCGGGTACTGCCGCTGGTGCGTACGGATGGGCCACTCCGCGTCATACAAATTAAACACCGGCGAGACCGAAGTGATGTCCATGTTGGCTTCGTAGAAAGCCTCGAGCGTTCCCACGTCACGCCAGTAAAGCGCTTCCTTCTTGTTTTCATCAACGAAGTCGAAGGAGTAAACGCGGTACTCGTCCGCCATCTTGGGCAAAATGTCCTTGCCGAAATCGTGGCTGGAGTTCGGATCTTCCGCATCCTTCAGCAGTGCAGGAATCAGCACATCGGTGTTGAACAGATAAATGCCCATCGACGCTGAAACCTTAGCCGGATTGTACGGCGACCGCAATTCGGTTTGCTTCGGTTTTTCCTGGAACCCGTTTACGCGATGATCGCGGTCGATATCCACGACGCCGAAGCGAGCAACTTCAGCGGGATCGATCTGGATGGTTGCCAGGGTCACGTCCGCGCCCGCGTCGGTGTGCTGCTTCAGCATGCGGCCGTAATTCATCTTGTAAATGTGATCGCCGGAGAGAATCAGCACGTGCTGCGGTTGCTCCGAACCAATGGAATAAATGTTCTGGTAGACCGCGTCGGCCGTGCCTTGATACCACTCCTCGCTGACCCTTTTCATGGGCGGCAAGACTTCGATGAACTCGCCGACCTCGCGGCCCAGAATGTTCCAGCCTTCGCGCACATGGCGGTTCAGCGAGAGTGCCTTGTACTGGGTGAGAATGTAAACCCGTCGCAGATCGGAGTTGAGGCAGTTGGAGAGAGTGATGTCGATGATGCGATAAATCCCGCCGAAGGTCACTGCAGGTTTAGCGCGGTCGCGAGTGAGAGGATAAAGACGCTCGCCTGCTCCTCCAGCTAATAAGACTCCGAGCGTATCTTTCATCGGCATCGGGCTGAGACTTTGGATGACAGTTCCGGGCGTTGTGGATGCATCGTAGTTTGTCGAGGATGACGCGAACCACACCCCACACCGGAAACGCTAAATACTAGCACAGAGGAAAAGTGGGCTGGGTCTAGGGGTAAAGCTTTGCCTCTCAGTCAGTATGAACAGTCCCCGCCTGGGTAATCTCAACGACAGGCAGATTAATACGTACCTGCGCACACTCGCTTTCCTTTTGTCCAATGCTGTAGCGAAACTCAACTCTGTCATGAGTCACACCCTGGCGCGTTCCAAACTTCCAAGTGTTGACAGTATCCAGAGCTCCTTTCTCGAGAAGGGGAGGCCCAGATTTGGCTGCTGCGTTTATTACGGTTCCATCCTTGGCAATGTCGAACTCTACCTGAACTACCCCTTGAATTCTTGCTTGCCTTGCAAGAGGCGGATAACGCGGCAGGTTGTCGGGACAATTCGTCTGGGCAGAGGTGAGCACAACGGTCAAGTTGAGCACAATGAAAAGAAACGAAATGAATCGCCACATGATATGTGTCCTCAGCGTGCCTGGGGCACGATTTCGTCAATTGAGCAAAGACAATCGCATGAGTTGGCGTCTGAGCGAGTGCCCGCGCAGATCAGATCATCTTCACACGGATACGGCTCACGCTCACTTGCATTTGCACCAGGGGGTTCGTCGCGTGTCCTCGTGTAGTTGCACGCCCTGGTATCCGTCGTAGCTCATACAGAGATTGGTACTCTTGTATTCGGAAAACCTGAACCATAAGGACTCGATCGCCTTGCCGCCTGAATCGAGTACGACGAGAAGGTACCGTTCATCAGCCTCAAGCGCGTCAATTTTGAGACTCTTCTTCTGAGGCCATGCCACAGCGGGACGCTTGTCGATCTTCACCCGCAGCTCATGTGAGTTGATTTCGCCGCTGGAAGGCATCGGCTCTTTCCAGAAAGGATCATCAGCTCTCGACGCAACGCAGACACTTCCGCTGCTTTGCTGCGCCCACGTAAAGTGCGGAATCAAAAGGACCAGCGACAACGCGACGAAATGGACTCTCACAGAGGCCATGTTAGACGCGAGAGATCGTAACGAAAACATCTTCGCCACTGAGCGAGAGCTTCGCCCCTCCGTTCTGGCTGGCACTTGATTCCAGCCGTTCCGCGAGTAGTTCGTGGCGCAAGTAGGCTTCATGTGCCGCGATGGCTTCGGTGATGCGAGGGGAGGCAAAATAGCTGACCACGATGCGATCAGAAATATTCAGGTTCATCGCTTTGCGCTGATCCTGGACTAACCGGTTGAAATCTCGGGCCAAGCCTTCCTGCGCTAGCTCCGGCGTGAGTGTAGTGTCGAGCGCTAAAAACGTCCCTTGCTCCAGCATGCACTTGAGGTTTTCCGGACCTTCGTAGGACGGAAGGATTTCGTCCGGAGCCAGTTCAAAGCTTTCCCCGTCGACTTGCACCGTGTATGGCCCACCCTTCGACACAGCCTTTGGGTCAGCCTGACTCAGAGCCTGCGCAATCGCCTTCAAGTATTTCCCAGCACGCGGACCCAGTTTCTTAGCATCGGGCTTAAAGATCACTTTCACCAACGTGGTCTCGTCCTCGATCAGAACAAGCCGTTTGATATTCGCTTCCTCCAGAATCTGCGCGGCATATTCGGGATTCTCCAGAACACGCCGGTCAGCAGCATCTCTAGGGCGGACGTACAACGTGCCCAGTGGCGTGCGGATCTTGGTCTTGCTTTGCGTCCGCAGGCTCAAGGCAAGATTCTTTATCCGGATGACGGTATCGATGCTTTGCTCGAGCGCCTCGTCGATCAGCGAAGCATCCACCTGTGGATAGCGAGTCAAGTGGACAGACGCGGGAGCGGAAGGATCGACCGAGCACACCAGATTCTGATAAACCTCTTCAGCCAGAAATGGCAACGCCGGAGCCATCACGCGAGTAACGGTTGTGAGCACGGCGTAGATCGTTTGATACGCATCAGCCTCGTTCGCCCAGAAGCGCCGCCGCGAACGCCGCAGATACCAGTTCGAGAACTCGTCGTCGAAAAGCTGAAAAGCCTCGATCAACTTGTAATGTTCGTAATTATCAAAAGCATTGCGCGCTGCGTCCACCAGTCGTTGCAGCCTGCTCAACACCCAGCGATCCAACTGATTCGTGACTGGCACCGGGACGCCCGGCTTCCAGCCATCCGATCGAGCGTTGCTGACGAAGAAGCTGTAGCAATTCCAGAACGTCAGCAGCTTCCGCCGCGCCTCGCCATCAATCGTCTGGCCTACGTTGCCAGTCGGATGCAAGTCAGGGAAGTTAAGATTCTGGGCGGTCTTTTGTTCAGCATAGATGTAGCGCATGACCTCCGCGCCCAGCGCTTCTGCCGCTTCGTCGAATGCGATGGAATTACCTTTCGACTTATGCATCTCTTCGCCGCGCGCGTCGCGTACCAAAGCATGCCCCAGCAGAGACTTGAATGGAGCGCGGCCGTCGATCATGGCGCTCATCGCCAGCATGGAGTAAAACCAATTGCGAAATTGTCCCGGAAAACTCTCGAGCACAAGATCAGCCGGGAACCACTTCTCCCAATAAGCCCGGTCGGTCGAGTAGCGCATGGTGCTGAAGGGCACAATGCCCGCGTCCAGCCAGGGATTGCCGACATCAGCCACACGAGTAGAAAGGCCGCCGCACTTCTCGCAACGAATCTTTACCGCGTCGATATAAGGCCGGTGCGGCGAATTTCCCTCGAATGTATCCCAGCCCTCAACCGCACGCTCCTTCAATTCTTCTCGACTGCCGATCACAGTAAAGTGCTCGCACTCGTTGCAAACCCAAATCGGCAGAGCGAGTCCCCAGAAGCGTTTCTTCGAGATCATCCAGTCGCGCATGTTGTGCAGCCAATCCAGTTCGCGCGCTTCGCCCTCGGGCGGAATCCAGCGGATGGTCGGCACAGTCCGCTCAATGCGATCGCGCCAGTCCATGCGGATAAACCATTCATCCACGGGCCGAAAAACCAGTTCCGACTTGCAACGCCAGCAGTGCGGATACACGTGCGGATATTTCTCGCGGGCCACCAGCAACCCCTTGGCTTTCAGCGCCGCAATTACTTCGTCGGACACTTCATTCGCGTTGCGTCCTGTGAGCGAGCCGAATCCCTCCTGAAAAACCGAACTCTCATCCAGCGGCGCAATGAACGGCAGATTATTTTCTCTCCCGAGTTCCTGATCCTCTGCGCCGCAACCAGGAGCGATGTGGACCAGCCCAGTGCCTTCCGCTTCGCTGATCTCTTTCCACGCGATCACGCGATGCGACTCGGCCGCACTTTTACCCGCTCCAGTCTGACCATACGGGAATACGCCGCCGGGAACATTCTGCGCGGGCAGATCGTCGAACGGCCCGGTGTACGTTAGCCCCAGCAACTTGCGTCCCGGAAGTTCTTGCAACACTTCAACCGTGCCGCTGCCTTTCAGGATCGTACGAATCGAAGGCAGTTTGTGACTCTCGTGTTTACCTTCCACCTGCAATTCTTGCACCCGGTCTCGCTCGAAGTTCGCCTTGGCGACGTAGTAAATCCAATCGCCGTGTCGGACCTTCAGATAAGTCATCTCCGGATTCACCGCGACCGCGACATTCGAAGCGAGCGTCCATGGAGTCGTCGTCCAGACCAGCAGCGCCGTCTTGTCTTCTCCCTTAATAGGGAAGCGCACGAACACCGAAGTATGTTGAGTGATGCGGCGGCCTTCCGCCACTTCCATCTGCGACAGTCCGGTACCGCAGCGTCCGCACCACGGCATAACGTCGTGCCCGCGGTAGATGAAACCTTGCTCGTGGCACTTCTTTAGAAATCCCCAGATCGTGTAATTGTTTTCGTCGGAGAAAGTGAAGTAGCTTCCGCCGTACTCGGCCGATCCCAGCTTGCGAACGATCTCGCTGGCTCGTGCGGTTTCCGTAAGCCCGCTGGGAAGCTTCACGGTCACAACTCGATCTCCGTCAGCCAGGCCGTCGCGTAACGCGAGCAACACTGCGGGATCATCCCAATCGCACCAATAGCCCAGCCGGATCGACTGCTCGGTCTGCCGCGCGGCGTAAGTCAGCACGCGCTCCTTGCAGGCCCGAACGAATTTCTCAATGCCGTAGTCGCGGATCTCGCGCTTGGTCTGAAGTCCAAGGCTTTTTTCTACTTCGACCTCGACCCACAATCCCTGACAATCGAAGCCGTTCTGATAACGCTCCGCCTGGCCGTTCATGGCGTGATAGCGCTGGTACATGTCTTTCAACGATCGTCCCCAAGCGTGATGCACGCCCATGGGGTTATTCGCCGTGATCGGACCGTCGAGAAAAGACCAGCGCGGTCCCCGCGCATTCTGCTCGCGCAGCTTGTCGAAAATGCGGTTCTCTTCCCAGAAGCGCAGCATCTCGCGCTCGATGACGGGGAAGTCCGGAACTTTTGCTACGGGTCGATACATGTTCCTCAATAATATCAGCCAGTGTAGGAGCGAGCGTCCGCGTGCGTGCTTGCCGCATGGCGGCAGAGATATAGCCAGCTACGTCGCTACATTTTTGCGCGAAATCGCGAATGGATGAAGCAGAATTGTCTAGCCGCAACTCTACGCGGCGTCGTCTTCGACCTTGATGCGCAGCGACTTCAGGAACTTGAGATCCTGATCGCTGATCTTGAACTCCGTGGTCATCAGCGCCGGCTTTTCGCTGGACTTCTCACCCGGCTTGCTGACTCCGATCGTGGCTTCCAGCACCAGAAAGATATCGTAACCGCCCTCTTTGATTCGGGAAACGACATCGGCGATGGGCTCGGAATCAGCCAACGACTCATTAATCGCCTCGCCCAGTTCCTTCATCAACTGCTTCAATTGCTGGTCCACGTAACCCCCTTGCAGGATCCGGCTGACGCCCTTGGGCTCACCCTTGCGCGGAGCAAAACCACCCCGCCCACTAACGATTTAGATGCAGCGACGAGGTACAATGCTTCGGGCCAAAACTGCTGCGCCCGCGATATTGTAACCCCGAAGCCAGTCAAACGAAACCCTGCACCACAAATATTGATAAAATCATAGGGATGTCAAGTGTTTCCAACAGTCGAAAGCTCGGCATAGCTGCACGGGTCGCCGGCCGCGTGATCTCTCAACACGCACGCAACTCCCGCAGCTTCGGCGCGGTGACCCGAGGCGTTCGCGCCAGCGCATCCCATTTCGGTCGCGTACTCGGACAGCTTTGGCTTGAAGTGACAGGTTTTGTTTTCTTAGCCTTAGCGGGGATTGGAGTGATCGCCTTCTTTCGTGAGTACGCCAGATATCAGGCCGGCCGCGCAACTTCCAGCCGCGTCCTGCTTGCAGTGTGCTTCGCTGGGCTATTTGGATGGTTCGGCGTAAGCTCATTCTGGAAAGTGCGCAAAAGGAACCAAGACCTTTAACAGATCTTAAGGGGAGTTTTTCTTGTGCACCTTCGTGCCCCGAGCCTGCCTTGAGCGTAGTCGAAGGGTGGTTCACGATTCTTCATCATGACCCAGAAAAAATCCGACCAAGAAACCAAATCCCACATTGCCGTTCGCCCGCTCTATAGCCCCGCTGATCTCGAAGCCTGGGACTACGACCGGCAAGTCGGCTATCCCGGCGAGTACCCATTCACTCGCGGCGTGCAGGCCACCATGCATCGCGGGCGCCTCTGGACCATGCGCCAGTACGCCGGCATGGGCGATGCTGAGGAATCCAATAAGCGCTATAAATATCTGCTGGCCAATGGAACTACAGGACTCTCCGTCGCCTTTGACCTACCGACGCAAATCGGCCTCGATTCCGATCACCCCCTGGCCGTCGGAGAAGTCGGCAAAGTCGGCGTCGCCATCGACTCCATCGAAGACATGCAGCGCCTGTTCGATGACATCGAGCTGACGAAGATTTCTACCTCGATGACGATCAATGCCACGGCGTCGATCCTGCTCGCGCTTTATGTTGGAGTCGCTCGCCGTCAGGGCGCGGATATCCGCAAACTTTCCGGCACGGTGCAGAACGACGTCCTCAAAGAATTCATCGCGCGCGGAACTTACATTTACCCGCCCAGGCAGGCCATGCGAATCATCACCGACCTGTTCGCTTGGACCAACGAAAACGTTCCCGAGTGGAACACGATTTCCATCTCCGGCTACCACATGCGCGAAGCCGGATCCACTGCGGTGCAGGAAGTCGCATTTACCCTGTCCAATGGCATTGCTTATGTGCAAGCCGCCATCGACGCTGGTCTTGATGTGGATAAGTTCGCCCCCCGCATTTCTTTCTTCTTTAACGCGCACAGCAATTTTCTGGAAGAGGTCGCGAAGTTTCGCGCCGCACGGCGCATGTGGGCCCGGATCATGCGAGAGCATTTCAGGGCCAAGAATCCGCGTTCATGGATGATGCGCTTTCATACCCAGACGGCGGGCTCCACGCTCACTGCGCAGCAACCGGAAAACAATATTGTCCGTACGGCCATTCAGGCTATGGCAGCGGTCCTCGGGGGCACACAGTCGCTGCACACGAACTCCTACGATGAAGCGCTGGCCCTCCCGACTGAACAAGCCGCGCGCACCGCCTTGCGCACCCAGCAGATTGTGGCCTACGAGTCCGGGGTGCCACAGACCGTCGACCCGCTCGCCGGCTCTTACTACATCGAAGCGTTAACCAACGAAATCGAGAGACGTGCGCTGGACTATCTGGACAAGATCGAAGCTCTCGGCGGAATGCTGAAGGCCATTGAGCGCGGCTACGTGCAACAGGAAATCCAAAACGCCGCCTATGAATATCAGCAGCAAGTGGATCGCGCCGAAGCAGTCGTGGTGGGAGTAAACCGCTTCACGGTCGAAGAAGAGAAACCCATCCCCACCCTGCACATCGACGAAGCCCTCGAACGCAAGCAAGTAGAACGGCTGCGCGCCCTGCGCGTCCGTCGCGATACTCAACCTTGGGCAGACACTCTCAAGAAAGTCGAAGACGCCGCCCGCTCAGACACAAATTTAATGCCGCATATCGTCGCCGCCGTCGAAGCCTACGCCACAGTCGGCGAAATCTCCAACACCATGCGGAAAGTGTTTGGTGAGTACAAAGAAGCCGTGGTGATTTAGCTGAGTGCCTGATAGCTTCCCGTCATCCCCATTGCTTTGTTGTCATCCCGAGCGAAGCGAGGGATCTCGGTTCTTCGCACCGCTGGCGAAAATCTGGATTTATGACAGCGGAATAAGGGTTCCCTCAGATGTAACTCAACCACCAATCCTTCCGCCGCTGCTTGACCCCCTCGAACCACCGGCAGGGAAAATACAGAATGACCACGGCCGTGATCCACATCAGATAAACGAACGGCAGATTGAATCCCCAATCATCGGGAGCGCCGAACATGAACCCGCCATGAAACAGCCAGCCCACAGGCTGATGTGACAGCACTCCCGCCAAGATGGCGAGCGAGTGAATGAGATACAGATGCAGGATATAGAAGAACAGCGGAACCCGCCCGAAGGTCAGAAGCGGCGACAGCCAGGGCGAAACGCTTTGCTTTCCATCCCGTTGATCAAGCTTCTTGTCGAGCCAAGCCAACAGCAGCAAGGACGGCCCCAGGGTCATCAGCAGGAATTGCAGCGACGGCGGGTACTTCTCCACATCAAAGAAAAGAATCACCGTCTTTTCGATGGTGGGCTGAATGTGCCAGGGACCCTGAGAAACGCCGCTCAATCCAGCCGGCGGATTCCCATACAGATTCGTGAGGCGCAGCAGAACAAACGCAAGCGTCAACCCGAGCCCGATTTGCGCAATCAACTTTCGACGACGCTCTTTCTCGAGCAGATAAATCGAGCCAAAAACATAGCCCGCCGCCATCACCCCAACCCAGGGCACCAACGGAAACAAAACAAACTTTCGCAGCCCAAACGGCAGCAAAGCGCCTCCGCGAACATGCAAAATCGTCCACAGCCATGCCCATGAACCGAACTGCCGCGGCCGAATGGGATCCAAGAGATCGTGCCCGAGAATCAACACTGCGGAGAAAGCTCCAACCCAGCGCAGCGGCATGCGCACAATGGCAGCCATCAAAACCATGCACGCGCCCAAAGCCCAAATCACGCCGAAAAATCCCCAGGGAAACATGAACGTCCAGGCGGTTCCGACCACAGTGAATTCGACGACAATCAGCCACAGCCCGCGCGTCCACAAAAAACGGCTCAGCGCCTGTGGCGTTCTACGCCTGCCATAGAAAAACGCTCCGGTTCCTGCCAGAAAGAAAAACAAAGGCGCGCAGAAATGAGTAATCCAGCGCGTGAAGAACAGGGCGTAATAAGTTTGCGCTAAACTCTCGGGCTCGAAGCGAAGATTGGTGAAGAAGTCCCGCGTATGGTCAAGCGCCATGATGACCATCACCAAGCCGCGCATAATATCGAGCGAAACAATTCGGCCCCCGCCAGTTGCTCCGAGGGTTGAGGTGGGCGCAGGCGCGCCATCAATCCCGACCGCCTGCGACGATAAAGTCGAAGACATAGCCGTTCCTCTCGAGCGAAATACTACACTTTAATTCTTAGGTGAGACGTAAATTTCCCTGGGAAAGTTAGCAGGTCACGCGCGCTCGAAGGCACGCGCTGAAGCCCAAAAGCCGCAAGGCCCGCCCTAATCCGAAACCCGATAATCGCAGGCTTCGCGGCAGGGCTTGCAGTAATATAGGCTATCTTCGCAAAGGCGGACTTCCACCAGCGATTGGCAGAGGCAGCAGTATTTTTCGCAGTCGCAGCGGTCTTCCGTCATCTCGCATTGCATGCAGCGATACTTCTTCGGTGTAGTGGTAGCCATGGGCGAACTGTAACGCGCCCGATCGATTCGGGAAAGTTCCGTTGGTAACCCGAGCTTTGGGCTCGTCGCTGGATGCGCTACTTTGAAAGCTTTGCCAAGTCAGAAGGTACTCCATGTCCAATATGGCTCGTCCTGCAATGGATATCCCTGTGATCGAAACCCCGCGGCTTGTCCTGCGCGGCCATCGGCTTGACGATTTCCCCGATTGCGCAGCCATGTGGGCCGACCCCATCGTGACTCGCCACATCGGTGGCAAGGCGTTCTCAGAAGAGGAGACCTGGGCAAGATTCCTGCGCTACGCAGGACACTGGTTGCTGTTGGGCTTTGGCTATTGGGCGATCGAGGAAAAAGATACCGGCAGTTTTGTCGGCGAGTTGGGATTCGCCGATTACAAACGCGGGATCGAACCATCACTCAAAGGCGTGCCGGAACTGGGCTGGGCGCTTGTCTCTCATGCGCATGGCAAAGGCTATGCCACGGAAGCGGTTGGTGCGGCGCTCACCTGGGGCGAAGCGCACTTTGGATCAGCGCGGACGGTCTGCATCACCCATCCCGAGAATCTCGCGTCGATCCGCGTCGCGGAAAAATGCGGCTACAAGGAATTCCAACGCACGACTTACAAGAGCCACGCCACGATAATCTTCGACCGCTAAAGCCGTAAAAGCGCCTGTTGCCTACGCTCGTTTACCTACTAGCCCGGCGGATGGCCCAGGCTTTCGTGCCCCAGACCGATCGTCATCCTGAGAATGCGGAGTCGTTCGCTCGCGAACGAGTCCCGACCAAGGATCTCTGCGCTTGACTCCGCAACTCGCCAAATTCTTGTCAATAGGCAAACGACCCCCGATTCAGGCTAACCTCATGCATCCATTGAGAAAATAAATTTGAAAACCATGTCATAGTTACCTATTTCAGCTTGATATAATAGAAATATAGCAATTAACTGAGGCGCGACCCTCCGGGGCCGCGCTTTTTTATTGGCCGCAACCCAACCGCGAACCAGCATTTCCCAGGAAATCACCTACATGACAAACCGAGGAATCGACATAAAGAACCCCAAGCAACGGGGCGAGTGGGCGGAGATGTGTTTTATGGCACGAGCTGCCGCGCACGGATTGTGCGTCACCAAGCCTTATGGGGACTCGGCGCAGTATGATTTTGCCATCGAGTATAAAGGGCAGTTCTTGCGCGTGCAGGTGAAATCGACCAAGCGGAAGCGGAAAGAACATTATTGTTGCAATGTGATCACGAGCCGCAAGCCATATAAAGAGGGCCAAATCGACTTCGTGGCGGCCTATGTTATTCCACTGGACGTCTGGTACATCATTCCGGCGCACGCGTTCCGCGGCCGATGGTACATCTCCCTCTCACCCCATCTGAAAAAGTCGAAATACGGCCGGTATCGGGAGGCCTGGGATCTTCTGCGGGCTAAGCCGGGGAAGTCCCGCGCCGCTCGGGCTGGACGCTAACTTCCGTCACGCTCTCTGTTGCCCCTTTAAACATTGTCATCCCGACCGGAGCCTCTCGTCCCCAAAGGGATGAGGAGCGAAATGGAGGGACCTTGCGTTTTCTACCGGGTGCGACGCTCCAGGGGGCTGGCCCATGCTTTCACCCTGCGCAAAGGCGGGTGCCCCGTCCTTCTCGCGTTCTTTGCGAGAGGGCGGGGTTTTTAGCTGACATCGCGGCGGCGGACGACCGGATACGCGCCAAGCTGCTCACGCCGACGCGCTGTCCAGCGAGATTCAATCTCGACCCCGCACTCTTCGCCGGTAGCGTAGTGCCGGGCACTGCTCCATGCCCAATCTTCAGGACGCCGGACCAATCCGCGTTGCACTGGGTTGCCATGCACGTAATCCAGCTTTTCCATCAGCTTCTGTTCACGGTAAACGTTGAAGTCATAGTACCGGGGCTGCCAGAAGGGTTTTGTGGCGTGTTTATTCAGTTTTTGCGAAACAACTTGCTTGAGCATTTGCAACCCAACGGCCAAGCTGCTTCGCTCCGGTTCGCTCAGCAGCAGATGCACGTGCTCCGGCATAACGACAAACCCAGTCACATAGAACCCATACCAGCGGCGAACTCTTTCCAGCACGATAACAAATGTGTCGCGCGCCTGCGCTTCGGCCAGCAGAGGGACGCGGCGATAACAACTGAACGTAATGAAGTGAACGTCTCCAGTTTCCTGGTATCTCTTCAGTCCCCAGGGCATGGGACGAGATTACGTCCTTGGGCGAACTTCCGCTGTGACGGCCGAACACCGTGGTCCCTTTGAAATACGGGGGTTGCTACAAGCCCCGCCCTCTCGCAAAGAACGCGAGAAGGGCAGGGCACCCAATTTTTGCGCATCGGGAAAGGCAGGGCCAGCGCCCGGGCCACCCGTCCACTAGATTCTTGATGATCACAGACGCACATCCTAAGAACTGTCATCCCGACCGGAGCTTCTCATCCCCGAAGGGGATGAGAAGCGGAGTGGAGGGACCTGCGCTGTCTTCCGAGTGCGACGCTCCAGCCGGAAAGAACAAAAGAGTTTGGGTGCCCCGCAGATGGTGTTTGGGGATTAAACGAACTGGTGGGAATCGAAACTTAGGTGTATATTCCAAGGCGTGGAAGGACCGACCGTCGTCGGTACTTCTGCGCCTTTACGTTGGCGATCCTCAGCAGCTGATTTTTAGCATAGCGCAGAGGTGTCCCGTGCAGGTCTCCCCTTCGGTAATTAGCGATCCCGATCTTGAAGACATGGCACATAAAGAAACCAGTGCGCTCCTCGAAAAGCTTACCGGGCGGGTTACCGCCATCGAGAAAAAGCTTGATGCTGAGAAACCAGAATCCTCAGATCGAATTCCTACGGTTGCCTTGGGAGTAAGCATACTTTCGTTGATTGCTGTGCCTATTGCCTTATTCGCTTGGCTCGAACCGCACCTTCATGCTGATCTAAGAAACGACGTGACCATTGAAGTAACAAATCAGCTAAAAGATCCGCTAAAGCAGATTGGAGACATTGCCGGGGATGTAAGGGAGATCAAAGGCAAACTTGCGGTACTTGATCCCCTAATCCGAGACCTAACAATGAGGCGCATCAGCGACGCCGGAAATTTGAACTCCA
>JABDBE010000045.1:23447-23952 GCA_013288805.1 Acidobacteriota bacterium | reverse complement strand
GAGGAGCCGATGAAGCTGAGAAATGCGACCCGAGAATCTATGGCAAGCTTTTGCGCAACGTTGTTGTCATCCAGAATCACCGCTTGGCACCAGGATTCCGGCAAGCCGGCTTGATGTACGAGGCTGACGAAATGCAAGCAGGTGAGCGGAGTGACGGGAGCGGGTTTGACGAGTACGGGGCATCCGGCGGCGATACCCGGTACCACCTGATGAACGATCAGGTTAAGCGGATGATTGAAGGCGGAGATCGCGACGACCGGTCCGATCGGTTCCCGGGTGGTGAAGGCCCAACGGTTTTGAGATGCAGGGGTGAGCCCCATGGGGATCTCGACGCCGGCGAGGTGTTCGATATGCGATGCTGCACCCTCGATTCCGTTGATGGCTCGCGTGACTTCGACTTTGGCATCGGCGAGAGGCTTACCACCCTCGCGGGCAATCAACATGGAAAGAACACCGTGGTCTTGTTCAACTAACCGGGCCAGCCGGCGAAGGATGTCGATGCGCT
>JABDBE010000045.1:0-23395 GCA_013288805.1 Acidobacteriota bacterium | reverse complement strand
GCGCGATCGGAGAATACCTGCGCGGCGACTTCCAGCTTCGCTTCAATCTCGGCGGTGCCGTCGACGGGTATCTCGGCGATAAGTTCCCCGTCATAAGGTTGCGTAACCCGCATGAACGTTCCTCTCCACGAATCGACTTCAATCCAGGACGGCAGGACGGGATTTCAGCTCGTCGATCAGGACGCGCTGGTTCTCAGAGTAATCAATGGGCACGACGACAAGGTGCACGCCACCTCTTCTGAAAGCGGCTTCAAGTATCGGAACGAGGTCTTCCGTGGCACGGATGCGTCTTCCGTTCGCTCCATAGGCCCTGGCGTATTGGACGAAGTCAGGATTTTTAAAGGCGAGACCAAAATCAGTGAAACATTCCGCCTGCTGTTTCCAGCGGATCATGCCGTATCCGTGATCCTCGAGGATGAGGACGACTAGATTCAGGTTGAGGCGAATCGCGGTCTCCAGATCCTGGGAGTTCATCATGAAGCCGCCGTCGCCGCAGACCACCATAACACGTTTATCACGGTGCAGCATCGCGGCCATCATACCCGAGGGCAGGCCCGCTCCCATGGTCGCGAGCGCATTGTCAAGGAGGATGGTATTGGAGACGTGGGTACGATAATTGCGAGCAAACCAGATCTTGTACATCCCGTTATCGAGGCAGAGGATGCCATCCTCGGGCAGAACGGTGCGTACGTCGGCGACAATGCGCTGCGGGGTGAGTGGATAGCGGGGATCGTTGGCGCCATCTGCAACCCGCACTCGAACCAGGGCCTGCACCCTGGTGTAGTATGCGAAGTCGTACCTTGAGCCATCAACCGCGACGGCGATCCGCGTCATGCTGTCGGCGATGTCTCCGATGACCTCGATATGAGGGAAGTAAATCTGATCAATGTCAGCAGGATTGAAGTCGACGTGGATGACCTCTGGACCGGAGGGCCCCATGATGAAGGGCGGCTTCTCCACCGTGTCGTGTCCTACGGCAATGATGAGATCGGCGTAATCACTGGCGAGGTGGACGTAGTCGTCGCTGGAAAGCGCGGCCGTACCCAGGTACAGATCGGAATTGCCGTTTACAGCTCCCTTCCCCATTTGCGTGTTGAAGAAGGGGATGCCCATGCGGTGCATGGCGGCGGAAAGGCCGGGGGCGAGGCCAGGACGGTTGGCGCCTGCCCCCAGCACAATAAGTGGATGCCTGGCTGTGGCGATTTTCTGGGCGGCCTGCTGGATTGCCTGCTCCGCGGCCAATGGGCGGAATGAAGCGCCAACGGGAATCATGCCAGTGAAGGTGGTGAGTTGAGAGGCCATGTCTTCCGGCAGTTCAAGGTGAACGGGACCAGGGCGCTCCGACTGCGCAACCCGAAACGCTTCGCGGACAAGAGTCGGAATGCTACGAGCATCAAGAACCTGGCGTGCAGACTTGGTAATGGGGCGCATCATGGCGACGGTGTCGATGATCTGAAACCGGGCCTGCCGGCTGTGGCGGATGGGCTTCTGGCCAGTAATCATCAGCATCGGCATACCGCCAAGCGAGGCGTAGGCAGCAGCGGTGACCAGGTTGGCAGCACCTGGACCGAGGGTGCTGAGACATACGCCCGATTTGCCGGTAAGCCGGCCATATGTGGCCGCCATAAAACCGGCAACCTGTTCGTGTCGTGTGACCACCAGCCGGATGGAAGATGTCCGTAGGGATTCGAGAAGATCGAGATTTTCTTCGCCGGGAACTCCGAATACATATTCGACTCCTTCGTTTTCCAAAGCCCGGACGAAGACATCCGAGCCCTTGATCGGAGTGGGACTTGCAGGTATAAGCGCGGATTCGAGTGCAGCGAGCGTTCCTGACATTGATCGGGCCTCATGGTGGTACCAAATACGGCAGTTCCTTTATCGGATCGCAAAATGAAAGATGACTGAGGGCTGGATGAAGAGGTATTAATATTGAGCGCCGGGGTGCTGAAAGGTTCCGGTGGGGTGCGCAGATGAATGCAATTTCATTCGTGCTTCAGCGATCGCTCATTGCGGGCGCAGATTGTTGATCGTGGCAAGTGATTCGGTCCGTTGCCGCACGTCCGATGATCGGAAGATCTTCAATCCAACCAAGGAGAGTCATGAAACCCGCCAGAACGATCCTTTATGCAACGTCCCTGATAGTTTTGGGCCTGACTTCGCTGGCCGCCCAGGATACCCGCGAGCAAGCGGTCGCCGGAATGCGGCACGTGGATCCAAAGGAGATGGATCCCACCTATACCAAGCCGGCTCCTTATGCCCAGAAGCTTGTCGACGAAGCGCTGGCCAATCACCCCGAGATCATATTGCTCGCCATTCACGCCACCCCGCCTGGCCACAAGAACCTGATCGTGGCTTCGAACTTCGGACGCATCGGCAAGATTGGCGATGAGGACGACCTTCGTTGCATCGAAACCGGGAAAAGTAACCTCGAACTTAATTCCACGGGGAAGCATTTTGAGGACGAACTTATTTTGCTGGACAGCTCGGGCAAGACGATCGGTGCGCTGGGCGTGGTCTTCAACTACAAGCCTGGAGATGACAGGGCGGCGATGGCAAAGTTGGCCGAGCTGGTTCGCGATGAGATGAAAGCGAAGTTGCCGTCTGAAGAGGCTTTGTTCGGTCCAGGGTAGTCGCGCGGTTACGAAGAGTGGTCTCCCAGGTCTCAAAGGCGAGACCTGTCGCACCCGGGTTCATGGGCGGGGTAAAGAAACAACAGGCCGCAGCATGATTGGCCCGAATTGACTCGAACGAAGTGCAGCACATCGGGAAGGGCTGGCCGAGTGACATTTGGTCACTTTTCGCCAGCCCTATTTTTGGGTCCAATTCTGGGCTTCGAAGGCGGGAGATTGGGAGATTGGAGACGAAGGTCTGGTTTCCTCGACCACGTGCATGGCCAGAGTCGTGGGACTCAAAACTAGGCGAGGTGGAAACGGGCATCATCATTCTGACGGCCCGTTACTACCCTCGTAACAGCGGAGTCGCGAGGATTGAGCACGGAGATTTCGTGCCTGTCAACAGTCAGGAGGACACCTGCGGCACCGGGTGAATTAGCGGGAGTAAACCAAAACGACAAAGGAGTCGGGCAGGACGGCGGGGCGGCGCTTGGGATTGGATGGAGAAGCAGGAGGCCTGGGGCCAAGGGCGGCGGAAACGGTGTACAGAGTGCCTGAGGAGGGATCCACAGCCATGGTGCGGGCGCCGAGCATGGTGGAGAGAGTCTGGATTGCGTTGTAGCCGGACGGCGCGGCGGCGTTCACGACGGTCATGGTGCCGCTCTCTCCGTTCGAACTGAAGACGAGATTGTCCGCCGGATCGAAGGCAACCGCATCCGCCCCTTCGCCGATCGCTGGGGTCGCGATGAGCTTGCCGGTCTGGCTGTCGAGAATGACCATCTTCTTGTTGTCGCAAACCGAGAAGAGACGATGCCCTGCGGCATCGATGGCGAGGCCCGAGGGAGTCTCACCGGGAGCGAGCGACCACGATGCGGTGGTTTTTAGGGTGACGGCATCCAGGCGGAGAACCATTCTCGAGTCCTCGATGTTGACAAAGACGTTGCCTGCGCCATCGGTGACGGAGAACTCCGGCTTGCCCGGCATCGGAATGGTGGTGATGACGGAGTTGGTGGCGACGTCGATCACCGTTGCATCGTGGCTGCCTCCGTTGAAGGCGAAGACGCGATGCTGCGTCGGTTCAAAGAGTACGGAATCCGGATTCCTTCCAGCAGGAATGGTGGCGAGAATCTTGTAGGTTGCGCGATCAAAGGCGAGGACCTTGCCGGCCCCGCCGTCCGAAATGTAACCCACCTTACCCTGGTCGTCAAAGGCGATGCCATGCGCGTGGGTAAGATTTGTAATCTCGGTGACGAGTTTGCCGGACAGCAGATCGACAAGCATGATCCTGCTCAGACGAGCGATGTAGAGGATATGGGACGTGGGATCTACGGCCATGTAGTCCCAGCTTCCCTCTCCACCTAGTTTCCAGGTTTTCTGGAGCTTGAATGCGGGCTCGGAGGCGCGGAGATACTGGGTCAATCCAAAGGAGAGCACGACGAGCGCGGATACAAATCTCAGCTTCGAATGCATGGCGGATTTCCTTGAGATGGGGATTAGTTCTGCGGAACAAGGCAGAGTAAAGCCAGGCCGAAGACGACTGCCGATACACAGAAGGTGACGACCATGAACCCCATCATGCGGCGCATGGGGATGCCCGCGATGGCGAGGATGGGAAGCGCCCAGAAGGGTTGCAGCATATTGGCCACGGATTCGCCCATGGCCACGGCCATGGTTGTGCCTGCCAGCGAAGAGTGCAGTTGCACGGCGGCGGGCACAGCAAACGGGCCCTGTACCGCCCAGTGACCGCCTCCGCTGGGCACGAAGAGGGTGATGATCATCGACGTCAGATATGTGAAGAACGGCAAGGTGTGGGCGGTCGAGTACTTAATGAAGAGTTTGGAGAGGACACCAGCGAGGCCAGTGGTAGTGATGATGCCCATCAAACCGCCGTAAAGGGGATACTGCAGTACCAGCGAGCCCGAGATGCGTGCAGCGTGCTTCACCGCGCCGATGTACGCCGAGGGCCGCCAATGCAGCAGCAGACCGCCCAGGACGAGAGAGATGATGACCGAATTCAGATCGAGAGAAAAGCCTTTGCGGGACCATTCGATGACCAGCGCGAAGATGCCGAAGAGGACAAGAGCCAGATTGAGAATCCATGAATTGTCGAGTTCGGAACCGAGAGTGCCGGTGCGCTCCTTGGTGTGCACCTGCTCGTCTTCCTTGCGCAACCGTTCAGGGTCTGCCACCACGGTGTATTTTTCGGCGGGCCGAAGATAGCGAAAGATGATGGGCAGGATGATCAGCAGCACAAGGCAGGGGACCAGGTTGAAACGGGTGAAGACAGTCTCCGATAAGGGAACGCCATGACCGGTGACCTTCTCGACCACGTTGAGCGCAGAGCCGCGCGTGGCTTGCGAAAGCGCGATGGAACCGGAGAGGCCTTCGGTGGAGACCACGAACCCGGTATAAGCTGCCGCAACCAGCCATCCGAAATCGACCCGCACCCGCTTGGCTACCTCGCGCGCCAGGAGGGCGGAGGTTACAAGCCCGAGTCCCCAGTTGAGCCAGCAGGCAACGAGGCTGACAACTATGGTGAGCGAGACGGCGGCGAGGGGAGTGGAGACCGTGCCGGCGATGCGCGCAAGCAGTTTGTGTACCGGCGGGGCCATGGCCAAGGCGTATCCCGCAACGAGCATGATGACCATCTGAAAAGCAAACTGAAATATGGCGAAGATACCGCCGTACCAGGCCGAGGCGATGCTGGGGAAAGTGGCATTGGGCGCAAAGAGACGCGCAAGCACAACACCGAGAAAGGTGAGCAGCACGGCGAAGACATAGGGGTCTGGCATCACCTTTTCAAAGAGGAAAACAAACATTGAAGTTGCGCGACTCAGAAGCGACTGCCGATGCTCTTCAGCGGACACGGGCTTTGAGGTGTCAATCGTCATAAAAGACATATCTTAAATCTCCGGGAAGACAGGAGGTTCGGGCCAATTCAAAGGCGTACCCATCATCCGCCGCGGCCCGGAAGGGATCCATGAAGCCGGAATAAAGAATCGTTCATGGACGAGATTCGAAATCTGCGTCGACTCAAGCAACTTCTTTTTCGAGTTGCCGGACACTCGCATTGCGCGTGAGACGGTAGTACACGACGGGTGTTACCACCAGCGAGAGAAGCATGGAGATCAGCAGCCCCCCGATGACCGCGATGGCCAGCGGCTGGAGCATCTGCGAGCCGGCGCCGAGGGCAAAGGCCAGGGGGAGCATTCCTGTGATCGCCGCAAGTGCGGTCATCAGAATGGGACGAAGGCGGCGACGGCCGGCCTGGAGAATGGCTTCTTCAGGAGAGAATCCCTGGGTGCGGAAGCGAGCCTCAGCGTCGAGGAGCAAGATGCCGTTCTTGGCCACGATGCCGATGACCATGATCAGACCCATGAACGACGCGACGCTGAATGTCGTTCCCGTGATGAGCAGTGCTCCCACCACGCCTGCAGTCGAGAGGATCGACGATGCAAGGATGGAGATCGGCGCGGAGAGGTTGCGAAACTCGGCGAGGAGGACCCCGAAGACCAATACCAAGGCCAGGATCAGCACCCGGGTGAGTTCCGAAAACGACTTCTGCTGTTCTTCGTAAGTGCCACCGTAGGTGACGCGAACCGTCTTGGGCAGGTGAAGCGCGTCCACGGCGGATTGAATGTGTTTGATCGCGGAGCCGAGATCGGAGCCTTCGAGGCGGCCGGTTACGACCACAGAGCGTTGCAAGTTTTCGCGCCGGATCTCCTCCTGACCGGGCAGTTGGGTGGCGACCGCCAACGAACGCAAGGTGGCTAGGTGGCCAGTGGCGCTGTTGACAAGCGTGTCTTCCATGGCATTGATCGAGGACCGATTCGGCTCAGGAAACCGTACGCGGATGGGGTAAGGACGGCCGTTCGAAATCAGCGGAACCGTAGCCGGAACGCCCTCGACTATTGCGGTTGTGTCGATCGTAATTTCCTGGACGGTGAAACCGAGGCGCTGTGCAATCGACGGATCGACCTGAAAGTTGACGGCCGGTCCGCTGATTGTGTTCTCCAGACCATCGAGGACATCGACCACTCCCGGCTGCTTCTTGATAGTGTCGGCAACACGCGTGGCCACGCCCTCGAGAACGGTGGGGTTTGGATTGAAGAGCTTGATCTGGATGGGTTCGGGGGCGTTGGACAGGTCTCCGATCATGTCCTGAAGGACCTGGGTGAATTCGACGTCAAGCTGCGGCGCGGTCTTTTTGATTTCGCCCCGGACATCGGCGATGACTTCGTCGATACCGCGATCGCGCTTGGTCTTGAGCTTCACAGTAATGTCGCCGGTGTTGGCTTCGGTCACGGCGGCGAGTCCCATTTGCAGGCCGGTGCGGCGAGAGATGCTTTCAACCTCGGGCATTCTGGTAAGGATTCGCTCGACGTGCTGGAGAACGCGGTCCGTCTCGGCAAGCGAGCTGCCGGGCGGCATGATGTAGTCGAGGATGAAACCCCCTTCGTCCATTTCAGGCAGCAGGTCGGATCCGAGCGAAGAGTAGCCGGCGTAAATGCCCAGGATGAGCAATGCACAAGCGATGAAGAGCGGGGCAGGCTTTTTGATAGCGCGACGCAGCCATTTCTCGTAAAAGTTGATCACGTGGAGCATCGGGCCACGATCGTGATGTCCGTGATGGGCGCCGGCTTCCTTGACGACATCGCCAAGAAGCAGTCCGCTCAGGGCAGGGGTCCAGGTGAGAGCGAGAAGGAGTGAGGCGAGGAGCGACACTGTCATGGTGATGGCCAGCGCCCGGAAAAAGCTGCCGGTCACACCGGAGACCGAGACAAGAGGCAGGAAAACGACAATGGGGGTGACGGTCGAGCCGATCAGGGGCGTCGTGATTTCGCGAAGCGCCTTGCGAACAGCTTCGACCCTGCTTTCGCCGGCCTGGCGATGAAGGACGATGTTTTCGACCACGACGATAGCATCGTCGATCACCAGGCCGACCGCGGCGGCGAGGCCGCCCAGCGTCATGAGATTGAAGCTTTCGCCAAGAACGTAGAGGAAGACGAAGGTGATGGCGATGGTGGTAGGGATGACCAGACCGGCAACGAGCGAAGAGCGCCAATCGCGAAGAAAGATAATGATGATAAGGGTTGCAAGGATAAGCCCGATCAGGATGGCATCGCGGACGCTCTTGATGCTGTCGCGCACCAGTTCGGACTGATCGTAGTAGGGCTTCAGGGTGACGCCGGGCGGGAGGAGCGACTTGAGCCGCTCCTCCTCTGCGGCGACAAGGTCAGCCACCTGCACGGTGTTGCTGGAGGGCTGGCGGGTGATGTTGAGCAGGATGGCAGGTTTGCCGCCTGCGCGGACCATCGTGTAGGCCGGTTCGGTGGATTCCTTGACAGTGGCTATATCGGAGATATGGATGGGAATACCCGATGCGGTGTTCTTTATAACCACCTGCCCCAGTTGAGCCGCGTCGTGCACCTGGGCGCCAATCAAACCAAGCACAAGTTCGTGCTGGGTCTGCAGCAGCCCGGGGGAATCGATCACGTTAGTGGTCTGTACTGCGTTGAGGAGATCGGAGACGGTGACGCCCGCGGCGACGAGTTTGCCCGGCTCCGGAGTAACTTCGACGTTGGGAATCTGGTCTCCCTGGACCACAACGTTGCTTACACCGTCGACACGGTTGAGCGAGGGTTTCAGGTCATAGGTTGCCAGCTCCCATAGTTTGGTGAGAGGGACCTTGTCGGAAGTGAGGCTGTAACCGAGGATGGGAAATGTGGCAAAGGTGAGGCGGTTGGAAGTGATGACCGCATCGGGGGGCAGCGTCTGACGTACGGAGCCGATGGCCGCATTGACCAGTTCAAGGGTGCGGAACATGTCGACATTCCAGTCGAAAAAGAGGCTGACCTCGGCCGATCCGCGGCTGGTAGTGGAGCGCACCGTGACCAGGCCCGGCACGGAGTTGACCGCGTCTTCGATGGGCTTGGTGACGGTGACCTGCATCTGTTCGACCGGCATGACACCGTTGTCTACGCCAATGACGACGCGGGGGAAGTTAGTTTCCGGAAAGACCGAAATGGGGATCTTACCGGCAAGATAGAGACCCGCGGCGCTGAAGACGATCATGAAGAACAGGATCGTGGTGGCGTGCCGCATTACCCAAAACGTCTGGGCAGGTGTTGTGTGCGAATCGGAAAAGTAGGTCAATTTTCATCTCCCGGTTTGCCCGGGGAGGCCTTTTCGTCGCCAGCTGCATCGTCCGCGGCGATCTTGACCTTGGTGCCGTCGTCCATGCCGTACGCGCCGTTGGTCACGACCTTGTCGCCGGCCGCGACGCCGCTCAGAATCTGGGTGTCGTGGCCGTCGGTGATGCCGGTCTTGACAGCTTTCTGATTGGCAACACCGTCGGGCCCGATCACCATGACCGCCGGTTCTCCTGCCTTGGTTGCAATCAGCGCCTCGTTAGGGATGGAGAGAGCGTTGGGGATGGTGCGGGATGAGACGGCAACATGGACGGAGGTTCCCACTCTCAACTTGCCGTCTTTGTTGGGGATAGCGACCCAGACCTCGAGTGTGGTGGAACCGACGTCGAGTTCCGGACTGATCAGCGAAACCTTGCCCTTGGCCGGCGCTTCTTTTCCGGGGATGTTCACGAAGGACTCGTCCCCCAACCTGAGGGCAGAAGCCTGCTCCGGTGAAAGATGGACCTTCGCGATCAGGGTAGAGACATCCATCACGGTGACGATAGGCTGGCCAGCATTGGCCATTTCGCCCACGAACAGCGGCCGGTCGGTGACGACTCCGGCGATGGGCGAGCGGATTTCGGAGTAGCTTAGAGCGGCCTGCGCGGCCTCGTACTTGCCTTGGGCAGACTCGCGGGCGCCTTCGGCGTTCTGGATCGTGGCCGTCTGGCTCACCGAGTTGAGCGAGTTCAAGTGCTGTTCGGCGATTTCGTAAGCGGCCTTGGCTTGTACCAGGGCCGCTTCCGCCGTTTCAAAATCACGGCGCGGGGCAGCTCCCTCTTTCATCAAATTCTGGCGGGAATTGAAGACGCTTTGCGCGACATCAAGATTCGCCTTGGCCTGGGCGAGATCGAGCCTGGCCTTCTGCAGATCTTCAACGACACCGGCCCTGGTGGTAGTGATGTAAGTCGCGTCGGCTTGCTTCATGGCGCCGTGGTTGTCGCGCACGGCGGCATCCAGGTCGGCGTGCTCCAGCGTGGCGAGCAACTGGCCTTGCGAAACGTGAGTGCCGCGCTGGACGAAGAAAGCTTTGATCGGAGCGGAGATCTTAGGTACGATGGCGGCCTGCGCCTGCGGAGCCAGCACCGATTCCGTTGTTACCGATTCGGTGAGGGGCTTGACCGCGGCGGCCTCGGCCTGGACAGTCACTTCGGAGGCCTCCACGGTATCGGTCTTCTTGCAGCCGGACAAAAGGCAGGCAGCGGCGGTTAGGGCGCAAACGAATTTGGGAAAGTGGTCGAACGGTCTGTTCATCGGGGCATACTTCCTGTGAGAGTTTGCAGATTGGCTAGCGCGTTGAAATAACGGGCAGCGCCGTCGGCGCGGCCGGTTTCAGCCAGGACGAGCGTGTTCTGGGAATCCACGACCTCGAGGATGTTGCCCTCGCCCGAACTGTAGCGGAGCGTCGTAAGGCGCAAGGACTCGGTGGCCGATTGCACGCTCTTGTCGAGCAACCGAAGCTGATCGAGCGACACCTGGGCTTCCTGGTACGCCTCCTTGAGCGAAGCAAGCAGTTGCCGCTGCGTGACGGTCAACTCGGTATTGGCCTGTTCACGGCGAACGGTACTCTCGTGAATACGGCTGCGTGTCGCGAACCAATCCCATACGGGGATATCCAGCGTCGCAGAAGCGGAGTAACCAAGATTACGAGTGCCGTCGGGAGCATTCACCGCGAATTGCGGCGCATCAATGCCGTAGCTGTAGTTGAGGACGAGGTCGGGAAAGTAAGCAAATTTTGAAGCAGTCACGGCGTGTTGTGCGGCGCGGAGAGATTCCATCGCGGCCTTCAGCTCCGGATTGTTGGCTATGGCCGCAGCCTCAATTTCGGAGCGCGAAGGAAGAGCGGGAAATTCTTCGAACGAGGTCGTAAGTGTGTATGTTGTGCTGGGATCGCTGAAAAGCATGACGCCAAGGTTGAGGCGGGCGCGATCACCCGCAACTTTCGCATCGTTCAATTCGCGCTGGCGCTGCTGAACCTGGAGATCGGCGCGCACACTGTCGGCATGGGCGACCTCGCCGTTCGATTCCCGTTTGGCCGTGATGGTACTGAAATGGTTGGCTTCATCGAGCGTGCGTTGGGCCGCAGCCAGCTTTGCGTCGGCATCAAAAACGCCATAGTAGTTTGCAACCACGGTCACGACCAGGCCGCGACGCGCAACTTCGAACCGGGCATGGGCGGCTGCGGCTGCGGCTGCAGTGAGCTTAAATTCAGCCATGCCAATGCCGCCGATTGTTTCTGTGACGGACCCCTGGCTGACGTACTCATGAACGGCGTTGTTGGCGATAAATTTGACGGGAGCTGTGGCCGGTTGACCGGTTCCCTCGGTGTACAGAAACTGGTTGTGATAGACGATGCTGGGGAGCAAGAGCGAGCGGGCGATGGTATGCTCCGACTGCGCGATCCGGGCGTCAGAACCTGCCGCAGCAAATGCGGTGTTCGCCGATTGCGCACGCTTGATCGCCTCTTCGAGCGAGATGGCGACAGGCGGAGCGGCAGTCTGCTGGGCGGCGCACATTGTGCACAAAAGCCCGCCCAGCGCGCCTAGCATCAACCGAATTGGCAGTGTGCTGATCATGGGTGAGTTGATCTTCAAAGTTTCCGCATCGGATGAGGCACGTCTGCGAGGCCCGCCGTGAGACGAAGCCAGCAAGCGGTGGTTTCGGTTACTCGATCTCGTAGGTGAGGACTTTCGCGGTTGCCTTGGTGTCGCCCGGCGAGACAGCCAGGTAGAGACGGTGAAGCGAGCTAACAAGCAGCCCGGTCTTTGCTCCGAGGGCCGTGTTCACCTTCTCGACGAGTTTGAGGTGATCGGCATCGCTGGTATCGTAGATGCCCATGTATCCTTCCCCGCCTGGAACGTACAAGCGGTGTTTGTCGCGGTCATATTGCACTTCGTCAGAGCGGAGGGGGGCAGGCTGGGTGTCCACGACCGAGCCGGTATCGGAATTCATCACGACCACCGTTCCGGGATCCCGGCAGACGACATAGAGACGATGCTGATCGGGATCGAAGGCAACCATTGCATTCTGCTTGGCAGGTGTGACGGGCCAGGTAGCAAGCAGTTTGAGGGATTTGCGGTCGACTACGGCGATCTTGTTGGTCTGAGTCAGATTGATGAAGAGGCGGGGATCTTCGTCGACGAAGGCCATTGCTTCGACATGGTTGTCCTGGAA
The DNA here is from genome assembly GCA_013288805.1 of Acidobacteriota bacterium. GTDB lineage: Bacteria > Acidobacteriota > Terriglobia > Terriglobales > Acidobacteriaceae > JABDBE01. The sequence goes on along the minus strand of JABDBE010000045.1, from coordinate 11,415 downwards.
GGTAATGCTGCCCAGCGTGGCTCCCGTGTCGGGGTTGACGGCTTCGAGGTTGGCTGTCTTCATATCGACGTCCTTGCCACCCGTGACCACATAGAGTACATTGGCGGCGGCGTCATACTTCGAGGTATCAGAGCCCGGAGTCAGCAGCACGGACTTCTTCTTGTCATAGGTGTCGGCGTCGCGAAGAGTGGCGCCCTGCTTTTCGCTGTCAGTGACCAAGACGGTGGGAGATCCTTTGCGAACAAGGATGCTGTGGGGGTTGCCGAACCCGTCAATAGTGCGGAGATGGGCCGATGTCTTGAGGTCGAAGACTTCAAGTGTGCCGTGGTCTTCGGCAGCAAGCAGTAGCCGGTTGCGATCGAAGTCTACGGCGAAGTGGTCAAAGTCACCCGAGTAGCCGGGAAGATCGACGGACTGAATCAATTTGACAGACGGGAAGTCCTGGGAGAAAAGGGTTGGGATGCCCATCATGACAAATGAAGTGACCAGGAACGAGGTGCGAATCGATGAAATGTGCATATCAGCTCCTTCGATACAGGAGTCAGCTTGCGAGTGCGGCATGAGTCTGTGTTGAAGCAGGAATGAAAATGCTTTCATCCAAGCCGCTGATCGCGCACGACCAGGCTAGCAGCGAGCATGAAGAGTTTTTCATCCTGGGTTCAGGAGAAGTTCACGCCTCGACCTGGTAATAAGGGAGCCAAGCCATGCGGATACTCATCATAGAAGACGAACAGAAGGTCTCGACGCTGGTGAAGCGCGGACTCGCCGCGGAGCGGTATGCGGTGGACACCTGCGCCGACGGGATCGAGGGTCTGGAATACTTCGAAGCCTTTCCTTATGACCTGCTCATCCTCGATTTGATGTTGCCGCGGCTTCCAGGAACAGAAGTGTTGCAGCGCGTGCGACACAAAAACGACCATGTGCCAATACTGATACTGACCGCGAAGGACTCGGTTGATGACAAAGTAAAGCTGTTCGAACTGGGCGCGGACGACTACCTGACTAAGCCGTTCGCGTTTGCCGAATTGCTGGTTCGGGTGAAGGCCCTCCTACGGCGCGGTCCAGTCAACCGGTCAAGCACTCTGCGGATCGGCGACCTTGAACTCGATCGGCTGACGCAACAGGTGAAGCGCGGCGGAAGACGCGTCGAGCTGACCGCAAAAGAGTATTCCCTTCTGGAGTACCTGATGCAGAACCCGGACCGGGTTCTCTCCCGGAACATGATCATCGAGCATGTGTGGGATCAGAGCTTCGATGGAATCACGAATATTGTCGATGTTTACGTGCGGCACTTGCGGACGAAAGTCGACGAAGGCCAGCCATTCAAGATGATCCGCACGGTGCGAGGAACGGGCTACATGATTCGTCGGGGGATGGAAGCGTGAATCGCAATTCGCTGCGTGCGCGGGTTACGGCATTCTACGTCTCGATGCTGGCGGTGGCGCTCGCCCTGTTCTGCTTTGCGGTCTATGGGGGAGTGCGCGCCTACCTGACTAATTCCATGCAGCGCACCCTCATCCATACGGCAGAGACCATTATTACCGATTACGTTGTGCCGCTGGATACCAAGGGGCAGTCATGGTTCCAGAACGAGATGAGCGAGTCGTACCCTGCCGGAATCAGCGACCCGTTTGTGCGGGTATCACAAGGTGGAAAGATTCTGTATGAGTCGGGCGATATCCGCGAGCCGTTTGTGGAGGTGTCAGGACTGGCGTTGCCCGCTGACTCGTCGGTGTTGAACAGTTTTCGTCGGGTCAGAGCAGACACGGGTCAACCGTTGATGATCTACACAAAATCCTATGCTGGCCAGCGCGGTTCGCCCATCCTGGTACAGACGGGCGCCAACATGGAACCATTGTTCCATTTGCTTCAAGGCTTAGTGGTCATCTTGATGATGGCTATGCCGGTGATCCTGATTGGAGCCGCGGTTGGCGGTCATCTGTTAATGGCGGGGCCGCTACGGCCGGTGGTGGCGCTGACCGAAAAGGCGGAGAGCATCGGCCGCAAGGAGCTGGGAGAACGATTGCCGATTATCCATTCCGGGGATGAGTTGGAGCGGCTCTCGCTGGCTCTCAACCGAATGATTGACCGGCTGGAGGAGGCTTTGGCGCATAATCGGCGGTTCTCGGCTGATGCCTCGCACGAACTGCGAACCCCGCTGACCATCATCCACGGTGAATTGGAGGCGCTTCTCGAGATTCCGGGGCTGACGACACAGGCGGTGGAAGGGATCAGCAGCGCGCTCGACGAGAGCGAACGGATGTCACGAATCGTTCACAACCTCATGACCATCTCGCGTCTCGATAGCGGCGGCGAACGCATCGAGATGCGGCCCGTCGAGTTGACGAGTGTACTCAAGAGCACGCTCGATCACATGAGTCTGCTCGCCGACGAGAAGAGCATCCTAGTGACATGTAATGCTGCGGCGCCAGTGTGGGTGACCGGAGACTCCATGCGCTTGAAACAGGTGATCGTCAATCTCGTGGATAACGCGATCAAGTACACCTCTGAAGGTGGAACAATTGAAGTGACGCTTCAGGCGGAGGATGACAAGGCGGCTTTGCGCATCGCGGATACGGGTATCGGCATACCTGCCGAATCGCTTCCTTTCGTTTTCGACCGCTTTTATCGAGCCGACAGGGCGCGCTCGCGCGAATCCGGTGGAACGGGCCTCGGACTGGCCATCGTCAAGGCCATCTGTACTGCCCATAGCGGCGTTGTATCTGTAGAGAGTTCGGAGAGCAAGGGCTCTACCTTTCGAGTACAGCTACCTCTTTTGCCGCTTTCCGAGCGAGATGCGGCGTTGCTGGAGTCGAGTCCCGCGCTTCCGCGGGGTGGTTCGAACTCCGAAGAATCTGCTGTCGAATCTCCGATCAAGTCGTAGGTCCACAAAAGAAAGGGCCCGCGTGATTTGCCGAATTGTGCGGCGTCACACCCGCACGCGGGATAAGTGTCTTCATTGGGAGAGTTGCAACGCGACTCAAAATATTCATTGAATTTCATTGAGAGGATGGAATCATGCCCAGGGCATCCGGATTATTTGAAACTTGTCTCACCTCTAACAAGCATTTGATTCGTTGGGTCGAAAAGATGGCCGACCTGATGCAGCCGGAGAACATTCATTGGGTGGACGGCTCGCAAGAAGAGTACGACCGCCTTTGCCAAGTGCTCGTCAATTCGGACACATTTATCAAATTGAATGAGGAGCTTTGGCCGGGTTGCTACTATGCGCGGTCCGCGCCTAACGACGTCGCACGGGTGGAAGACCGGACATTTATCTGCTCCCTTTCGAAGGATAACGCCGGACCCACGAATAACTGGGAAGATCCGTTTGTGATGCGGAGAAAGCTGAAGTCGCTATTCCGCGGGGCGATGCGGGGACGTACCATGTACGTGCTCCCTTTCAGCATGGGGCCGCTGGGATCGCCCATGGCGCGCATCGGCGTGCAGTTGACCGACTCCGCCTACGCCGTGGTCAACATGCGAATCATGGCGCGCATCGGTCTTCCCGTATTCGCCGAGATCGACAAAGACGAACAGCGCGTGGTTCCCTGCGTGCATAGCGTGGGTGCTCCACTCTCCCCGGGACAGAAAGACGTGCCGTGGCCCTGCAACGACGAGAAGTACATCGTGCATTTCCCCGAAACGCGGGAGATCTGGAGCTACGGATCGGGCTATGGCGGCAATGCGTTGCTCGGCAAGAAGTGCTTCGCGCTGCGGATCGCCTCGAACATTGCGCGCGATGAGGGGTGGATGGCCGAGCACATGTTGATTCTGGGGGTCGAGAGCCCCGGCGGCGAGAAGACGTATGTTGCGGCCGCGTTCCCGAGCGCCTGCGGAAAGACGAACTTCGCGATGCTGATCCCGCCCAGAGAGTTTGAAGGCTGGAAGATCACGACGGTGGGAGACGACATCGCATGGATCACGGCCGATGATTCCGGTCAACTGCGAGCCATCAATCCCGAGGCCGGCTTCTTCGGCGTCGCGCCCGGCACTTCCTCGAAGACCAACCCCAATGCCATGGCAACGCTGCGCAAGAATACGATCTTTACGAACGTGGCCATGACGCCTGCCCTCGGCGTGTGGTGGGAAGGCATGACGGACGAGCCGCCGGCGGAGTGTCTTGACTGGAAAGGCCATCCCTGGACTCCCGAGATCGGCAGACAAACGGGAGCCACCGCGGCGCACCCCAATGGGCGTTTCACGGCGCCCGCATCGCAATGTCCAGTTATGGATGACGCATGGGAATCGCCGCTGGGCGTGCCCATCGCAGCGATTGTCTTCGGCGGACGGCGATCGAAGAATATTCCTCTTGTCTACCAGGCCTTCAACTGGTCGGCCGGAGTCTACATGGGTGCGACGATGGGTTCGGAAACGACGGCAGCGGCCGCGGGAGCTACAGGCAAGGTACGCCGCGACCCAATGGCAATGCTGCCCTTCTGCGGCTACCATATGGGCGACTATTTACGCGCCTGGCTGAGAATGCAGCGGACGCTCACCAAGACGCCTCGCATCTTTAACGTGAACTGGTTCCGCAAGGATGAGGACGGCAAGTTCCTTTGGCCCGGCTTCGGGCAGAATTTTCGAATACTGCGATGGATCGTGGACCGCGCACGCGGGCGCGCCCTGGCCAAGGAGACCCCGATCGGCTGGACTCCCTACTACGAAGACATCCATTGGGAGGGCCTCGATTTCGCCGAGGCACAATTCGATCAGCTCCAACACGTCGATCGCGCGGCCTGGAAGAAGGAAGTTATCGACCACGAAGACTTGTTCATCTCATTGCATGACCACCTGCCCCCGGAAATGGTGTACGAACGTGAACTGCTTATCTGCCGGTTGTAGCACCGACGGTGAATAACATAGGGCCCGGGACGGAGCGGAGCTGACGCTTCCGGCGGGCCTGTGTCTTGTCGCCCTTTGCATCCGATCATCTTCTTGTAGATAGCGGCCACGCCTTAAGTAAATCGATTAGTCGTGTCATCTCAACGAACGTCCGGCCCCTCCAGTCTCCAATTTCTTTCGCACCCATTCGCGAGCGAGTGTGCTGGCCTTCCACGCAACGGCGATCGGGCGAAAATGCGGATCAAAAAGCTGATGCATATCGTCCCTTTGGGGGTGTATAAATCGTGATCGCGAGCGGGTAAGTAGCCGGTGAATAAGATTTCATGTTCGGTTCAGTCATCCTTCATTCCGAGAGACGAGATTTTGGTTCGTCGAGGAAATTTACAAAGCGCTCTTCCCAGAGGGATGTCTTTGAAGGAGTAGAAGTGATGAAAGCCCCATTCGCAGTCCTGGCAGTCGTCCTGGCAGCAGCCAGCGCGGTACCTAGCCTCAACGCACAGGTTACCGGTGCAACCGTGGTAGGAAAGGTAACGGATGCGACAGGCTCGCCTGTCAGCAATGCGCTGGTTGTGGTGTTGCGCCCATCGACCGGGAACAAGGTCGAGGTCAAGACGAACGACGCGGGGGGCTATACGGTTCCCAACCTGGTTCCGGACACTTATAAGCTCACTGTCAGCGCAGATAAACTTGGAACCCAGGAACTGCAGGCGCTAACCCTCAAGGTAGGCGAGAATGTTGAAGAGAACTTCGCGCTTTCGCCGGCTACCGTCGTGCAACAGGTCGTTGTTACAACGGCGCTTCCAGTCGTCGATCTGGCCAGTTCACAGATCTCCAACGTAGTAGACGAGCAAACTGTTCGCCAACTACCCCTGAATACGCGCGACTGGAGTTTGCTTGCGACGTTGCAGCCGGGAGTCAACCAGGTGCGTACCGAGAAGGCCGTGGCCGTGGGAGCCGATCGCGGAAACCGCGGATTCGGAGCGCAGTTAACGATCGCCGGCGGCCGCCCGCAGCAGAACAACTATCGCATGGACGGCATCTCGATCAACGACTACTCGAACGGCGCACCGGGGAGCGTTTCCGGCATCAACCTCGGCGTCGACGCCATCCAGGAGTTCTCGGTGGTGACCGCGAACGCATCGGCGGAATATGGGCGCGAGGCCGGGGGCGTCATCAACGCCGTGAGCCGCGCGGGCACAAATGATTTTCATGGCACGGCATTCGACTTCCTCCGTAACGATATCTTCGACGCGCGCAACTATTTCGATCCTGCCAAGAAGGGCGAGTTGCGCAAGAATCAGTTTGGCGGCGCTCTCGGCGGCCCGATCATTAAGGACAAGACATTTTTCTTTGCTGACTACGAAGGCATTCGAGAAGTAGCCGGCATCCCGTTCACCGTGAATGCGCCGAGTGCCAACGCGCGTCAGGGCATACTGAACTGCTCACAGGTGGTTGGTGGTATACAGGAGCCGGGTTGCCCGACACCTGGTCCGACTGCTGCGGGAAGCACTTATACCGTGCCCGTCAGTTCCGACGTGGCGAGCTACCTCAACTTCTATGGCGTGCCGACAAACCAGCCGGCAAACTCCGATTCAGGCAGTTACACGTTCACGGGAAGACAGATTACGCCCGAGAACTTTGCCCAGGGCCGAATCGATCATAGCTTCTCGGCGAAGGATTCGGCGCATGGCACTTACATGTACGACGACGGCGACTTTACTCAACCGGACGCCCAGAACAACTATCTTCTCCTTTCGCACACCAGACGACAGCTCGGGCTGGTGGAAGAAACGCACGTGTTTTCCTCGTCGTTAGTAAACACCGCCCGCTTCGGCGTAAGCCGCAACGTTGCGAACATCACGAACACCCAACCGGGGCTGAATCCCCTTGCAGCCGACAAGACCCTGGGAGGCGTTCCCGGCCGCACCGCTTCCAGTCTTGTCATCGGCGGCCTCACCAATTTCGGTGGAGGGCTCGACGCGCCTTCGCAATATGACTATTACTGGACGTCTATTCAAGGCTACGACGACGCATTTTACACAAAGGGAAATCACACGATCCGCTTCGGCGGCGGCTTCGAGCGCATGCTAAACAATATCGTCGCGACTTCGAGCCCGGCGGGACTGTTTACTTTCGGCTCTACCGCAGACTTCATTGCCGGACGCGTTCAGAACTTCCAGGCGCAGTTGCCAGAATCCATTCCGGAAAGGGGATTGCGGCAGACCCTTGGCGCCGGCTACGTTGTCGACGACTGGAAAGCCCTGCGTAATGTCACCCTGAACCTGGGTCTCCGTTATGAAGCAACTACGGTACCTACCGAAGTTCATGGAAACCTGAGCCGGCTAGTCAACCTGACCGATCCCGCGCCCAAGCTAGGCGGCAGCTATTTCTCCAATCCGACGTTGAAGAATTTCGAACCGCGGATCGGAGTGATCTGGTCTCCCTTCAACAACCAGAAGACCGCGATACGCGGAGGATTTGGGATTTTCGACGTCCTTCCCCTACCCTATCAATTTCAGTTACTGAGTTCTCTAGTTGCCCCATATCTGAAGGTCGGCAGCGTCATCTATTCCAACGCCATCGCGCCATATACCAGCGTGCAACCAGGAGACGGGAAGTTCGCCCATGGCTCTTACCCCTCGGTACAAGCTCCTTCCACTTTGCGGCAGAGCTACATTGAACCGGATCCGAAGCGCAGCTATCTTATGGAATGGAACTTGAACGTGGAACAGGACCTCGGACACGATCTGAGCCTGTATCTCGGATTTGTAGGATCGAAGGGCGTACATCAACCGTTCCGCACAGACGAAGCCAACACGGTGCAACCCATCGGCTATAGGAACGGCCAACTCACATTTCCCAAGCCCGGCACATCTCCGGTCCTGAATCCGAATGTGGGACAGATCGCTGCACTCTTCTACAACAACAGCACCTACTACGACGGTCTCGAAGCGGGCTTCACAAAGAGGATGGGGTACGGACTGCAGGCCCAGGTTAGCTATACGTACAGCAAAGCAATCGACCTGGGTTCCGCGGTGCTGGCCGGAGACCCGTTCGGCAACTCGATCTCAGGGCTTTTCTTTTTCGCTCCGCAAACGCGGCGTGCCGTTGCCGATTTCAACGTTCCCAATCAATTCACCGTGAATTTTATCTACCAGGTTCCGCAAATCCAGAAATTCCATGGACCTATGAATGCCATAGCAAACGGTTGGGAAGCGAGCGGAATTTTCTTCATGCAGAATGGGCTCCCCTTTACACCCACCATCGCTGGCGACTCCCTTGGTCTGAAAGGAACGGCGCCTTATAACGTTCCCAATCGCATCAAGAACGCGCCTGGCTGCGGTACTGGGGTGCACTCGAGGCAACCTGTGGGCTATATCAACCTCAGCTGCTTCACTTTTCCCGCGCCGAATGCCGACGGAACCACCGTGTACGGCAACGCAGGCAGAAACTCCCTGCTAGGCCCCTCATTGAATTCGCTTGATTTCTCCGCCATGAAGACTACGTCGATCCCGGGCGACAACGACCGGATGAGGCTTCAATTCCGGGCGGAGTTCTATAACATCCTCAACCATTCCAACTTCTCGCCTCCGATCGCGAACCGAACTGTGTATACGGCTGCGGGCGCTACAGTGGGAACCGCGGGAAACATCACCTCGACGGTCACAACCAATCGGCAGATTCAATTTGGCCTGAAACTCCTGTTCTGATCGGTGCCGCAAATCAAATCGGTGCACGAGCCAGCGTGAAATGCATCGTTCGAGAGTCTTCCGCTCTGGTTCAAATCGCTTCTCATGAAGCTGCGAATTTGTTAACACAGAAAGACCAATGGAGCTGTATCCTCGGTGCTCGTTGTTCTCGAAGCCATCGAAGTTTCTGGAAAGTCTGCTTCGATTCTGGTCGTAGCCGTGTGTCCCAAGGACTGCTGAAGTTTTGTTGCAATAGGTCTCCAGGACTCATCGAGATCGCCAGAGCCAACCCAGTAGTGCAGAACTCACACACAAGGATTGGCTTTAGGCCAACCTTTCGACCTACTTCCAGGGCGTCCTGCTCGCCAAGCTCTCTGCGTGGGTAGTCCATTTGCGAACGAGCAAAGCGCCCAAGAATTCCTGCTGCTTTCGCCGAATGTGTTCCAACTTGCGATCAGATATGGGCATGCGGCTCCTCGAAAACGGGAATGACTCCAAGGAGCATGTCCTTCGAATCTGGAATCAAGCGCAGTTAGGTTTCACGGGATAAGCCTTTTAGCCCCTTAAGCCAGCCGGACCGCGCCGTGGTTCTCACTGATGTTGGCGCCGACTTTCTACCTTAAGGGAACCAGCTTAAGTCAATCAAAACAGACCCGGCCGTTAGCGTGAAGCCTAAAACTCAAGGGCCGTCGTTGTCGAGACAACCCCAAGCTCTTTGCGCGGCACGACGCTGAAGATCGTTCTTCGGCTCGAATAGTGGTAACGGATCGACTGAGCCGAACTCCGTTTATGAGTGGATTAATCGATGGAGAACTGCCTGATTTGCTCATGGAGTTGCAGCGCGGATCATTCAGACACCCAGCAGTATGGTCCGTTTTCGCGGTTCGAGTAGAATCGTGGCTAACAGGACCTTCTCGATTCTTCGCCCTTGAAACCATTCCGGGCCGCCAAAAACTGAGTCGGGGAAGTACCGCCGCTGATTCGCCAACAGCGCCAAACCTACTTAGCAGGTAGTCGTCGGCGATGCCGCAAAGGCCCCACCGCGGCTTTCAACCCGCGTTCATCCTTGTCCGCATCGACAGTCGGTATACTTCAGCGGCAGGAGGTCCCAACCGATGGCCAAAGCCCATAAGCCCTCGTCCCACCAACCAACCAAAAAACATCCCGTCACCCCAACTCCGCCCACGCGGGTTAGCGGAGACCCCGTTTTCGGGCAGCCTAAACCTTCCCCCGATCCCACCACGTTCAAGGATCCGGTAACCGATGCAAGCCAACCAGATGTTGCCGGCGTGCAGCCCGTGCCACAACCGGCGGCATCGGCAACGGAGCCGATTCTGACACTGGCTCAGATTTATGGAACCCAGGGCGCAACCATCACGCAGACCATCCAAACCGCCGGGCAAATCGTCTTTCACAGCCTGGGAGACACTGGCAGCGTTATTGGGCCAATAACGCAATCGCTGGTGGCCGACAAGATGGTTACCGACTTCACTGAAGCCAATTCGGCGGACGTGCCTTCGTTCTGCTACCACCTCGGCGACGCCGTCTATTACTTCGGCGAAGGCGAATACTACTACGGCCAGTTTTTTGAACCCTTCCGCAATTATCGAGATCCCCGGCAACCATGACGGAATCGTCTACCCCACGGACCCGGCAACAACCCTGCAAGCTTATCTGCGGAACTTCTGCGCCTCCGCGCCTGCCCCTTCCCCAGATGCGGGCGGCCTCAGCCGGACCACGATGATTCAGCCCGGCGTGTACTACACCTTCGACGCCCCGTTTGTTCGCATTCTGGGTGTCTATAGCAACGTGCTCGAAGATCCGGGCGTCATCTCCGATCAGGGCGGCACCTATCCCACCCTCGACCAGCGGCAGATCACGTTTCTCACCACGGCCCTCAAGCGCGTCAAGAGCGAGAGTTACGCCGGCGCCCTTATCATCGCCGTGCACCATCCCCATTTACCGGAGGCACCAATCACGGTGGCAGCCCGTTGATGCTCGCGGATATCGACAGTGCCTGCACGGCCGCGGGCGTCTGGCCACACGCCGTGTTCTCCGGCCATGCGCATAACTATCAGCGCTACACCCGCCTCGTGAACGCCTTTCAGATTCCCTTTATGGTCGCGGGCTGCGGCGGCCATTCGCCTCTTAGCTCGATGCGATCGACAGTCCGTACACCCTACAAGATCGACAGCACACTCACGCTCGAGAGCTACGACGATACAGACTACGGATATCTGCGCGTTATTGTGAACGCATCCACAATGACCATCGAGTTCCATCCGCAATCCGACGGCGGCACGACCAAAACACCCGACGACCTCGTGACCATCAAACTGGCGGCCCGCACCATCAGTTGAGGCTCACCGGGGCGAGAATCGTATGGTGAGCGTACGCCGGGATATCGCCAGGCCTGGGTGAATATGCGAAACCAATTATATCGGCTGGATTCATACCGCTTTATTCGGCAAGGAGCCGGAGAGAATCTACTCATTCATCAATCGATCTATGCTGTATTTCCTCGCCCCGGCGAGAATCAGTGTGATCAATGCCGCGAGATAGAGCAGCATCAGCTCGCCGTGATCCCCCTGCGGTCCGAAGATGACGAAGTGGTGCACAAAGACCAGAGCGACGAAGATGTTGATGAAGCAGACGAGCGCTGCCCAGCGCGTGGCGAACCCGATGATGATGAGCAGAGTGCAAATGCCGTCGGACAGCGTCGCGAAGAGCAGGCTGGGCACCACGCCGATGTGGAGCGGGTTGGGAAAAAAAGCCAGCATGTGGTGAAACCGAAAGAGCTTCTCTGTGCCGTGTTTGAGAAAGAGCGGAATGGCGGCAATAAGCCGCAGCGTCAGCAGGCCACAATCGACCTTGCGGGGAA
>JABDBE010000044.1:17193-24214 GCA_013288805.1 Acidobacteriota bacterium | reverse complement strand
CTATGTCAGCGGCGGCAATTTCGAAACCTATCGCGACACGATCGACCGGGTGGTGACCTTCACTAAGACCCATCCGGTCTCATGGGTGATGGGCAACCATATCGAGATGACCTCCACGCCCAAGCGTGACTATCCGATGCATACGCCCAGCCACCCGAACGAGCATCCGCTGCAGCTGCCCTATTCATGCGTGCTCGAGCTGCAAGCGTCCTTGCATAAGATGAGCGGGGTGCAACTCGACATCCATAAGGACTTCATCCTCTACCCGACGCCGATGTGAACAATGGCGCGGCCCGCGGCTGTTCCCACCGTCCAGATCGACAACCCCCGGTTGCGGGTCACCGAATGGCGTTTTGCACCGGGGGCGGCGACGGGCTGGCATCGTCACGCGCATGATTATGTCGTCGTGCCGATGACTACAGGTCAGCTGTTGCTGGAAGAGCCCGGCGGCGCCAGCCGCCATGCGCAGCTGACCGCCGGCGTCAGCTACAGCCGCGAAACCGGCGTCGAGCATGATGTCATCAACGACAACGACACCGAGTTCGTCTTTATCGAGATCGAACTGAAGGAGCCGGCGACTTAAGCCGCCATCTCTCCTGCGCCGTCGGTCGTGTTCAATATGTGAGCAATATGCCCATGAGTTGATCACAGTCTGGTTAACTATTGTGCAATTTTCTTGTCTTTCCCGCCTGTTTGTCCTAGCTTCCGTGGATGAAAAGATAACATGGGGGGAAGTTGATATGAGTTTGAAAATTCTTGTGCTGGCCGCCGCGGGCGCCGTCCTCCTGTTTCCCGTGTCGAAGGCATCGGCCAGTGATAGCGTCCTGCCGATGAGCCCTGACCCGATGGAGAAATGCTCCAATTTCGCCGTGCGCGCCGAAACCAGCGGCACTGCGTCCGACTGGGCGTTGAAACTGTGCGGCCAGGCTGTTGCTCAGGCGAAAGGCATGCGGGACGAATTGGCCGCCGCCTATATCAACCGCAGCGTGATCCACCTCGCCCGCCTGGAATATGACGCCGCATTGGCCGACAGCGACGCGGCGATCCGCGCCAACTCCAGCCTGCCCCAAGCGCATATCAATCGCGGGATTGCGCTGACCGCGGAAAAGCATAACAAGGAGGCCAGCCAGGCCTTTACGGATGCCTTGGCGCTTGCGCCCTCGCACCCTGAGATTGTCTATTTCGACCGTGCGATGGCGCGCGAGGATGACGGCGACGCGAAGGGCGCCTATCTCGACTATCGCAAGGCGGCGCAGTTGGCCCCGACCTGGGATACGCCGAAGCAGCAACTCGCCCGCTTTACCGTCGCGCACGCGCCGACCAGCTGAGCGAGTACAGCTAGACGGCTATCTCTTGGCCCACCGATTGCATCGGTCATCTCAGTCGATGGCTGATGCATGAGGTGGTCAAATGGGACGCGGTCTATTCTTTTGCGCCGTGCTTGCGGTGTCCCTTCCGTTTCAGATGAGCCATGCAGCGGACACCGATGCCGATGCGGACGATATCGTCATCCTATCCGTCAAGCCGCGCAGCCCTGACATCAAACCGATCGCAGTGGCCGTGTCGGCCAAGGGCCAGGATATCTCCGCCTCAGGGCCCGCCGACAGGATACGCCCTGTCCCGGCTGGAGCTCAGGTCAGCACGCGCCGCTGATCAGGAACGCCGCTTGAGATAATCCCAGGCCAGTTCCTTGAGCCTGCGCCCGTCGAAACTAGGATCGTGCCCCGCATGCACGACCCGCGCGGGCAGCTGGGCCAGACGAGTCATCGTATTGCAATAGACCTCGATATCGCTGCCGGGAATTTCGTCGAGCAACGGCCCGTCATAGATCGCATCGCCCGAGAACAGGATGCCGGTCGATGCCTCCCATAGGCCAATACTGCCGGGCGAGTGGCCGGGCAGGTGGAAAACCTCGAACAGACGGTCACCCAGATCGACCCAGTCCCCCTCCACCACCAGCCGGGTCGCCGGCGCGGCCGGAAAAGTGAACTCGGTCATGTTGAAATCGGCATGGGGCAGCGCGGTGATGAAAGTCGGACCGATCTCATAGCCGGCGCGTTCCAACGACGCGATCGCCTCCGGTGCATGATCTTTCCGGAACATACTGAATTTTGCCGATCGGCTCTCCAGCTTCGCCGCTTCGGCCGGATGGGCGATGCGGTCCTCGAATTCGTGCAGTGAGCCGACATGGTCGTAATGCGTGTGGGTCGCGACCGCCGACAGCGCTTTGTCGAACAGATGCCTGGCGGCGTCGCTCAGGCTGGCGATGCCCATGCCGGTATCGATCAGCAGGTCTCGGTCGCGGCCGCGCACGTGCCAGATATTGCATTGCGCGACGCGGATAACATGCGGCTCCCAGATGCGGATGATACCGTCGGTCAGCGTTTCGAATTCGAACCAGCGTTCGGCGATCTGCAGGCCCATCGCATTCTCCAATATCCGTGACGCGGAAAGTGGCCGGGAGTTGTGCCCCGGCCTCCCCTCCCCGGGACTCTAGGCAGCGAGCGAGGGCTTCAATGCCTCGAAAGCAGCCAGTATTTCAGCGGTCGTGCGCCGGGCGCCGGCCTGCAGATATTCCATGGCGTTGAGCGAGGCGTCATGCGCCGCCCGGCTCGACCCGCCGACGCAATCCTCGACTACCCGGCAGTAGTAATCGCCCTGGTGCCCGTCGACGAACGTGTAGTGGACGCAGACATCGGTCAGCCCACCGGTCAGGATCAGGGTCTGGACTTTGAGCCCCTTCAGCAGGATTTCGAAATCAGTGCCATAGAACGCTGAGTAACGGCGCTTTGGAACGTGATAGTCGCCAGGCCGAAAATCGACTGCCTCCGCCGCGATCTCGGTCGTTTTCAGGCCCTCGACGCAATGCACGTCCTCGGCCCCGTCCAGTTCGCGGCCGAAATCGACCATGTCGGGTCGATGCACCTCTTGGATAAAGACCACCGGGACGCCGGCGGCGCGCGCGGCGGTGACCAGCGTGCGGCCGCGTGCCCATCGTTGATGCCGTTCCTCAAGTCCGCCCATCGAGGGAACGCCGCCCTCCTGTCCCGGGATGTATTCACCGCCACCCTGAAAATCGACCATGATCAGGGCTGGCTTGCCGACGATAAGCGGCCGCTGGGCGTTCATTGGCTCTGCCATCTCAACTCGCTTTCGATCTTTTGTGCACCGCACCTAACTGGCACGCCCCTTGCAGGATCGTAGCCATCAGGCCCTTCGCATTTGATTGCTCGCTGGCCTCAGGATGCCGGCGATCCAATGCTTCGAGAATGACGAGTTGTGCAAAGATGATTGCCCAGGATCGAAACTATGAGGCTGAACCCGCGTACGTTTAACGGCAAGATGAGCGACGGCGACATCCGCCTGCTCCGCGTGTTTTGCGCCGTGGTGCGCTGTGGCGGTTTCGCCGCCGCGGAATCGGAGCTTCAACTCGGTCTTCCTTCGATCAGCCGGTATATCAAGGATCTGGAAACGCGGCTGGGCGTGAGACTGTGTAGGCGGGGGCGGGTCGGGTTTTCCCTGACCGACCAGGGATGCCAGGTCTATTCCTCAAGCCTTCAGCTGATCGCCGACCTGGAACGTTTCGAAGCCAACATCCGCAGCATCCACTCGGACCTGACCGGCACATTGAACATCGGGATCATCGACACGCTGATCTCGGATCCAAACCTCCCCATTCCGGGAATATTGAAGACCTATAAAAAGAGACATCCATTTGTTGAATATAATATAACGACTACAACATCGAACATCATCGAACAGGCGGTGCTGGATGGGAACCTGCATGCGGGCCTGGTGATTGGCAGGCGCCATATCAATCAATTGGAGTATCGGTTTTTATACGAAGAAAATTGCAATATGTACTGCTCGGAAGAACATCCGCTCTTCGACAAGCCGACGATCGAAATGGAGGATATCTCCAAATGCGACTTCGCCGGCTATTCCTTCCTCGACGACTATGACCGGTTCCGGTCCGATGGCTCGCTGGTCAAGACCGCGTCGGTCGATTCGATGGAGGCAGTCGCGACGCTGGTCAGTACCGGTTGTTTCCTGGGCACCCTCCCTGACCATTATGTTCAGTCGCTTTGGCGTCTGAAGAAATTCCGGGTGATCATGCCGGAGGTCTTCGGCTTTTCGACCGATATCGAACTGATCACGCGTAGCGGCGCACCGTCGCCACACGTCTCTGCCCTGCTCGACCACCTGGACAGCCTGCAGGCCAAATCTCGGCCGTTGCCGCGCGGTACCGCCAGTGCAACGCGATTGAGCACCGTTGGCTATGAAACAGGCGCGGAGTGAACCGGCGCGCAACTATCACGGCGATAGTTTCGCAATGCGGTAACTATTGTTGTCGAGCTTGATATTGCGGCGAGCCGTCCGATCCAACCACCCTGGCGTTCAATCGACAGTCTCCCATCGTTTTGGAGCCCTCCTGAAATGACGGACAGAAACCTTCCCGGTTCCCATTCCAACCAGAGCGGCAAGGGGCGAACCTCACGCCGTGCAGTATTGCGCGGGGCCGGTATCGCCGCGGCGGCGCTGAGCATGCCCTTCATCCGTCCGGTCCACGCAGCGGATCGCAGTCTTAAGGTTGCGACATTCGGTGGATATTTTGAGCACATGTTCGCTGAGCATATCTATCCAGCCTTCGCCAAGGCTACGGGCATCGCGGTTCAGTCGATCGAGCAGCCCGAGGGCGCGCAGTTCATGTTCCAGCTGAACGAGGCGAACAAGGCAGGCGCGCCGCCGATGGATATTTGCTGCTGTGACCCTGTGCAAGTGCTTCGCGGGCGGGCACAGAATCTTTGGCGCGGTTTCGACCCCGCCAGGATTCCCAATTTTTCCCAGCTCTCGTCGAAGTTTCAGGCGTCGCAGCCGGCATTCGATAATATCGCAGCCATGTCCTGGTACATGACATTCGTCATCAACCCGGATGAGCTGAAGCCAGCGCCGGAGAGTTGGGCGGTGCTCTGGGACGAGCACCCTAATGCGTGGGGCATCGAAAGCGGCAGCGTGTCGCCGATCCTGGAAATCGCGGCCACTATCCATTTCGGCGGGATCGACCTGCTGTCAACCCAAGAGGGCATAGACAAGGTGATTGGCAAGATCGCGGAGCTGAAAGGCAACGTGAAATTGTGGTGGCAGGATGAGGGGACGATGCAGACGGCGCTGGTCAATGACGAGGTTGCCGGCGGCACCTATATGCATGACACCGCGATGGTGATGATCAAGAACGGCACGCCGGTGCGCTCGATCTTCCCGAAGGAAGGGGCGGTTGAGAACACCAATTTCTGGTGCCAGCCCAGCGCATCGACTAAGATCGACGAAGCACTGGAATTCCTCAATTTCTCCTGCACGCCTGAAGCTCAGGAATTGATTGCACGCTTCGTTGGATCTGCCCCGGTGATCGACCGCGGCAAGCTGAACCTCACCGATCAGGAGTTCACCGCGGTATCATCCGACGGACCGTCGATTCAGACCGCGACCCAGGCACGCTACCAATTCACCGACTATATAGAACGGCAGTTCACCAAGATGGTCACTAGCTGACGAGACCGGCATGATCCTCGGTCTCGTCAATGCGCCGCAGGCACGGCGCTTGCGCTTGGGCGTATTGCTGTCCTGGCCGATGCTGTCGTTGCTCGGGCTGGGCGGCATACCGTTCATCCTGCTGCTGCGAATCAGCGTCGCGCCGCACGATCCGAACGGCATGTGGATGCCGGGCGTCACGCTTCATGCCTACGGCGCGCTGGCGGAACCTGAATTGCTCGGCGCGCTATTCGATTCCGTCGAGATGGCGGTCATCGTCGGGGCGATCAGCGTCGGGCTCGGTTTCCCTCTGACATATCTGATCACCCGCATGCGCCGCCGCCTGCAGGTCGTCTGGCTGGTGTTCCTGCTCGCGACCTTGTCGCTGTCGGACGTACTGATCGCCTTTTCCTGGCAGGTGATGCTGTCGAAACGGATCGGGCTTTCGAACATTTTCGTGGCACTTGGGCTGATGTCCGCACCGGAATCGCTGACGCCGAGCAGCGGGGCAGTGATCGCCTGCCTTGTCTATCTCGTGTTGCCCTTTACCGTGCTGACTCTGTTTCCCGTCCTCTCGCGACTGAATTACGACCTGATCGAGGCTGCCCGAACTCTCGGCGCGTCGCCGTGGCGCGCCTTTGCATCCGTGGTAGTGCCGCTGACCAAGGGGCCCGCGATGATCGCCTTCGTGATGGCCATGGTGCTGACTGTCGGGACCTATGTGCCTCCGCTGGTGCTGGGGCGACCGCAGCACTGGCCGATGGCGGTACTGATCGGCAGCACCGCGCTAGCCGGGCACGACCTGCCGGGGGCCTCGGCCATGTCGATGCTGCTGCTGGCCGCGACCGTGCTGCTGGCAATTGGCGCCGCCCAGGCCGCCCGGACGCGGCTCAGGAAATCATGAAGATAATCGGCAGGATAGTCTTCCTGACCCTGCTGGGCATATTCCTTGCCGCGCCGTTGGTTGTGGTGGCAGGGGTCAGCTTCAACGGCACGCAGCGGATGAACTTTCCGCCACAGAATGTCAGCCTGATCTGGTACGAGGCCTTCTTCAACGATCCCGCTTGGATGTCGGCCTTCAGCCTATCATTGACCGTCGCCAGCCTGGCAGCGCTAGCGTCGGTCAGCATCGCTTTTCCAATCGCCTACTCGATCTGGAAGTACCAGTCGCGAACTGCGCTGCTCCTGGAGTCCATCGCCCGCATTTCGTTCTTGCTCCCGTCGATCGTGCTGTCCATCACGTTCCTGGTGTTCTGGAGCTGGCTCGGCCATGTCGGGCGGATCGAGGACACGATCCTCAGCCACGCGGTGGTTTTTGTCGCCCTGCCGCTGGCGACCATCGGGCTCGGTTTTCGCTCGGTCGATCTGTCTCTGGTCGAGGCGGCCCGAACGATGGGTGCGCGCGAGGGCGACGTGCTGCGTACCGTCGTGCGGCCGATCGTGCTGCCCTACGTCTTTTCGGATTGCTGATGAGCTTGGCGCCGGTTGTCGG
>JABDBE010000044.1:15363-17183 GCA_013288805.1 Acidobacteriota bacterium | reverse complement strand
CGTCATTTCGGGGCTGGTCTTCGTCTTCATCCTCAGCCTCAACGAATACATCATCGCCTACATGGTCGCCGGCTTCGAGGTCGAGACGCTGCCGATCAAGGTCTTCAACAATCTCCGCATGGGTTTTCAGCCGACCATGTGCGTCGGTGCCGTGCTGTTTATGCTGCTGGGCGTCTTCGCCTTCAGCACCGTGGCGCTAATCGGCGACCTGCCCAAGCTGCTGGGCGGCGGCAGCCGCCAGTAGGAGAAACATCATGGATTTCGAATTGGCGGGCAAGCGCGCACTCATAACCGGCGCAACGCGTGGGATTGGCCGTGCCATCGCCGAGCAATTGGGTGATGAGGGCGCGCACCTTGCGATCTGCGCGCGCGACGCCAACCAAGTGGCTGAAGCCGTCGCTGTGTTCGAACGCAGAGGCGTGCCGGTAACCGGGGCAGCTGTGAATATTGCCGACGGGACCGCGCTGAAGGCCTGGATCGCTGCGGCCGCGGAGGTGCTTGGCGGCCTCGACATCGTCGTCCCGAATGCATCGGCGATGGCGCCGGCTGACAGCGAAGACGATTGGCGGCAGTCTTTCGATGTCGACATCATGGGCACCGTGAACACCGTGGAGGGTGCGCTGCCGTTCCTGGAGCGGTCGGCCGCCGCGTCGGTCGTGATCATCGCAACCGTGTCGGCCGTCGAAACGTCATCAGAATTCGGTGTCGAGGCGTATGGTTCGCTGAAGGCGGCCCTGCTCCATTACAGCAAGAGCCTCGCCAACATGCTGGCGCCCAAGGGCATCCGCGTGAACGCCGTCAGCCCTGGCTCGATCTATGTGAAAGATGGCTTCTGGGGCCGGATCGAACGCGAACAGCCGGACATGTTCGCCGGCGTGCTGAAAGCTAACCCGCTGGGCCGAATGGGCAGGCCGGACGAGATCGCCGCTGCGGTTGCATTCCTTGCCAGCGGCAAGGCAAGCTTCATCACCGGCACTAACCTGACCGTCGATGGCGGGATTACGGTGCGGGTTCAGTACTGACCGATGCCAGCGGTCGCCGTGAGCGGGCGATCCCTTCCGACAGGCTGCTTCCGCCTGTGGCCGTGACGATGCAGAGGATCGCGCTCCACTGCAGCGGCGTCAGCCTTTCATCCAGCATGACGAAACCGACGAGGGCTCCGACAACCGGCGCCAAGCTCATCAGCAATCCGAAAAGACGCGCGGGAATACGCGACATCGCGAACAGGTCCAGCGAATACGGGATGGCGGTCGAGAACAGGCCGCTTAGCAATGCTATCGGCAGAATGGCCCCGTCGAACAGGGTCGTCCCGGCATGGAGCAGTCCAAACGGCGCCACCACCAAGGTCGACACCGCCATGGACAGGGCGATCGCTCGGCCCTGGGGAAGGCTGGCGCCCGCCTTCTGCCCGGACACGATATAAAAGGCCCAGCAGGTGCCTGCCAAAATGGCAAACAGAACACCCTGTGGATCCAGGGCCTTGACGGAATCGCCGAACGGAAGCAGGAGCAGCAATCCGGTTGCGGCCACCGAGACCCAAGCGATGTCCAGAAATCGCCGAGACGAGATCAGAGCCAGCGTCAGTGGCCCGGTCATTTCCAGCGACAGCGTCAATCCCAAGGGCAGCCTCGCCAGGGCCATGTAAAAGAACAGGGACATGCCGCCCAGCGACACACCATAGGCAAGAATCTCCAGGCCCTGCCGGACCGTCAATGCACCGCGCCACGGCCGCCACATCGCCCATAGGAAGGCGGTCCCGAAGAACAGCCGAACCGTCACCGCGCCGAGGGCGCCCAGGCTGGGGAAAAGGCCCTTGGTAA
>JABDBE010000044.1:0-15353 GCA_013288805.1 Acidobacteriota bacterium | reverse complement strand
TCAGGCTGACATTCTGTGGCGGAAAGTTCATCCGCTGCGTGCCGTTGAAGCTGAAGATGGTGAATAGAGTGACCGCGATCGGAAATGCCGAGACGGTGGGCGCGGCGTTTCCCTTCAAGCCGCGAGCGAGGGCTTCAAGGCCTCGAAAGCAGCGAATATCTCATCGCTCATCCGGCGGGCGCCGGCTTGCAGATATTCCATGGCGTTGAGGGAGGCATCATGCGCCGGCCGGCTGGAGCCGCCGACCAGATCCTCGACGACGCGGCAATAATAGTCGCCCTGGTGCCCGTCGACGAAGGTGTAATGGACACAGACATCGGTCAGCCCGCCGGTCAGGATCAGGGTCTGAACCTTCAGCCCCTTCAGCAGTATCTCAAGGTCGGTGCGGTAGAAGGCGGAATAGCGGCGCTTGGGCACGAAATAGTCGCCCGGGCGGTAATCGACCTCCTCGGCCGCGATCTCGGTCGATCTCTTTCCCTCGATCGCGTGGACGTCCTCGGCGCCGTCCAACTCACGCCCGAAATCGACCATGTCGGGTCGATGGACCTCCTGGATGAAGATCACCGGCACTTGCGCCGCACGCGCGGCGCCGACCAGCTTGCGGACCAGAACCCGCCGTTCTTTTCCGTCATCCATATGAGGAACGCCACTATCCTCACCGGGGACGTAAGGGCCGCCGCGCTGCCAATCCACCATGATCAATGCCGGCTTTCCGACGATCAGCGGACGCTTGGCGTTCTTCGGTTCCGACATCTCGACTCCATTTCGCTTGGGGCTGGCACAGGCCTTGCAGTTCACAGAGCGAGGATGTCGTGGATCGGACGAGGCAAGAATACCGCGTTGCGCAAAGATCGTTGCCGAGGAGCGAAACTGTGGGCCGTCCCGTAGTTTCAACATTCGGCAACTGAGCTTGTGGAGCTTGATATTGCCGGCCTGCCCGGGCGCCAACATTCTCGTCAAACGGTTGATGAGGTCAGGATGACGCTGGGACTGGAAATTCGCGATGTCACGAAAGCCTACGGCGCCAACACCGTCGTCAGGAACGTTTCGCTGACGGTGCCGCGCGGCCAGTTCGTCTGTTTCCTGGGACCCTCCGGCTGCGGCAAGACCACCCTGATGCGGATGGTCGCCGGGCTGGAGACACCAACATCCGGCCGGATTTTCATGAACGACAAGGACATCACCGACACGCCGGTCCATCGCCGCAACTTCGCGATGGTGTTCCAGGCCCTGGCGCTGTTTCCGTTCCTGTCGGTCGAGGACAATATCGCCTACAGCATGACATTGCGGAACGTCAGCCCTGCTGATCGGCGCGCCCGCGTGCGCGAACTGCTCGAACTGATTAAGCTGCCCGATATCGGCCGGCGTTCCATAGACCAGCTTTCGGGCGGACAAAGGCAGCGCGTGGCAATCGCACGTGCGCTGGCGCAGGAACCGACCCTGTTCCTGCTGGACGAGCCCCTGTCGGCTTTGGACGCAAAGCTGCGCGACCATATGCAGGTCGAGTTGCGGCAGCTGCAGCAGAAGCTGCGGATCACCACGATCCTGGTGACGCACGACCAGCGGGAGGCAATGACCATTGCCGATACGATCGTCGTGATGGCAGACGGCGTTGTTCAGCAGATTGGCCCGCCGACCGAGATTTATCGCAATCCAGCGAACCGTTTCGTGGCCGGCTTTATCGGACAAAGCAACCTGCTCGACGCTGTTGTTGTCGATCGCCGGTATGTAAGGCTCGGCGGCAGCCTAATTGCCGCCGAGAAGATGCCGTCGAACCTCCAGGAAGGGCAGGGCGTGACCTTGTCGATCCGTCCGGAGAGTATTCGGGTGACATCCGAGAGTGGAGGCAATGATCCGAATGCGTTGGCCGGGCGCATTACCTTTATGCGCGACGTCGGTGGACATATTGAGCTTCGCATCGATTGTGAGGGACGCGAACTTGTCGGGGTCGCGATGCCGGCCGAATGGGCATGCATCGCCGCCTCGGAGACCGTGTCGGTTCATCTGCCGGCGGATGCCTGCACGATTCTCCCAAGGTGATGGCCATCTTAAGATCGAGGCGAAGCATCGGTACCCTATGCTCACTCCGCATCCCGAGTTGCTCATATGCGCCAAACCCTACCCGGGATTTGAACGAGCCTAAACAAGGCAGCTAAGAGTCAACGGTCGGTGGTTTCCTGCCGGGGATTTCAACTTGTTTAATCGCCGCCCCAGAGTAGGCGAAGGCCCTCCGGGCTGATCCGCATAATCCGAGAGTGTGCATTCCTCAATCGCCCTGAGGACATGTCCTGACGGGCAAATCTTCCTGATTGCCGGAGGCGCCTAGCTGGTTTTTCTCACGCGACGCTCCGATTGGCGCAACGCCATTCTGGACGGGGTTCGAGTTACGTCCAGTCTCGTTCAATGGGCACCGTTCAGACAATTCCGTCTTGGAGACGGTTCCGTCGCAGCCATTGAATTGAAGCCAAGCTAGGCGGCGATATGCGGGAAGATCGCATACGCCATACCACGGTCTTGGTATCGACAGCGCCCTCGCAAGCAGTTCGAGGCGATGTCCGCCAAGAGAAGAATTTTTATATTGTATTTATGAAACTCTACAAGACATTTATAGAATATTTACATGGATTAATATCAGGACAATATTCTGATGTTCTTGATAGGATTTTTGACCAACCTGAATCGACGCTTCGCGACTATGCCTGCAGGAGAAACCCATGTATGCAGTTCGTTTGCATCAAAGCGCCCCGACCAGGCCTCTCGCACGGCGATAAATTTTGGCGACTCTTTCGAGCCTTTACAATTTCCCTTGGCGTCGGCAAACGGCTTTTGATGCTGCCACGGATGCATCTGGCGAGCGGCCGGGCACCGGACCGGAATCAACGCCCCGCCGATTTTCACTCAATATCTGGCCCTATCTTACCAGCGCGGGCATGGTGGTCGTCGCAACAGGTTTTTCCTACCTGATCGAGCCCATCATCGCGCCGTCCAATCTTTCTTTGGTGTATCTGACGGCGGTTTTATTCAGTGCGTTGCGCTATGGGCTGTGGCCGTCGATCATGGCGGCAACGCTGGGGGTCCTGGTCTGGAACTACCTGTTCCTGCCCCCCAAATACAGCATGACGATCGACAATCCGCAGGACGTTCTTGCGCTGCTGCTGTTTCTCATCGTCTCCCTGGTTGTCAGCAATTTGGCGGCGTTGAAGCTCCGGCAGAGCAGAGCCATCGCGGCCCGGGCGAAAACAACGACTCAGCTTTATCTTTTCAGCCAAGAAATTGCGGTTGCCGGCTCGCTGAAGGACCTGCCTCCAATCATCACGCGGACGATCGGCGCCATGCTGAATTGTGAGGCCCTCCTGTTGCTCCGGGTCGGCAATGGGCTGGAGCTATCGGCCGGCTACCCGCAAAAACGGGAGCTCGATGCCGTCGAATTAAGCCTTGCCCAGGCGGCCGGGAACGGAACCCCGGGCTCGTTGGCGGGGAGACTGCTTTTTATGCCGCTGCGCAGCCAGCGGGGCATTATCGGCGTTCTGGGCGTGGACCGCAGCCTTTCTCAGTCCCTTCTTCCGGATGAGGAGCGGCTACTCTCGATCCTTGTGGATCAGACCGCTGTCGCGATCGAACGGACACAGCTTGCCGAAACCATTGATCTGGCCCGCCTCGAAGCCGAGACCGAACGGCTGCGAAGCGCCATGCTGACATCTATATCGCATGATTTGCGCACCCCGCTGACGACCATTATGGCCGCGCATTCGATGCTCCGGAGCCTGGGAGTGTCGTGCGATCCCGCGACGCGGCGGGAGTTGTTCGAACGAGCAGAGGATGAGGCCGAGCGGCTGGATCGGTTTATCGGCAATCTTATCGACATGACCCAACTCGAGTCCGGCAAAATGAAGGTCAAGCTCGGTCCGATCGAGGTCGGCGATGCGGTAGAATCTGCTCTGGCCCGCGCCGACCATCTTGTCGTCCGTCATACCGTGGCGGTTGATCTGCCCCCCGATTTGCCCATGGTCATGGCGGATTTCATGCTGCTTGAGCAGGTTCTGTTCAATCTTATAGACAACGCGGTCAAATACGCGCCTCAGGACACGACGGTCGGCATTTTCGCCAATATGGACGATGACAGCGTTGTGATCGGCGTTGCCGACCAAGGCGATGGAATTCCGTCCGATGCAACCGAAACGATCTTTGACAAATTTGCACGCGTTAAATTCGAAGATCGGCAGCGCCCGGGAACCGGCCTGGGCCTGGCGATCTGCCGCGGTTTCCTGCAGGCGATGGGCGGCACGATCACCGCGGGCAACCGGCAAGACCGGTCGGGCGCCTTATTTCTGATCCGGCTGGCGATATCGAACGTGTAACGGCGAAGGCCGCATGGGCGATCAGGATTCGGCTCGGCTCTAAAACTGCTCCAGGCCCCAGTGCCGTCGATGTCCATCGGCATGAAACTGAGAGGAGCGGGCTTTAGGGCCGCCCTGATATTAGCGTACAGTCGGTATGGCGTCGCATCGCCGCGCCGGTCATGACGTCTCCCACCCACGGGGCGCGATGGAGGCCTCGATCACTTCCTTCTAGGAACCAGACCGTTCTTTCCGGCTGACAGCTTCGAAAGCCCGCCGCGGTCGCTTAGACCGCGGCGGTGCCCTTTTCGCCCGTACGAATGCGGATCGCGTCCTCGATAGTCGAGACGAAAATCTTGCCGTCGCCGATCTTGCCGCTGTGCGCGGCATGCAGAATAGCATCGATCGCGTGGTCAAGCAGCGCGTCCTCGATTACGGCCTCGATCTTCGCCTTTGGCAGGAAGTCGACGATATATTCCGCGCCGCGATAGAGTTCCGTGTGACCCTCTTGCCGTCCGTAGCCTTTCGTCTCGGTGACGGTGAGGCCCTGAACGCCGACCTTGGTCAGCGCTTCCTTAACCTCTTCAAGCTTGAACGGCTTGATGATCGCTTCGATCTTCTTCATTGGGTTTCCTCCTTTTAGATGGACGCGCGCGAAAAAAGGCTCAACGGCCTTATCGAGACCATTCCGATCAGCGGAACGATACTCAAGAAGCGCGCCAAGCGTGCGAGGCAAGTACGTCTCGGTCTTTGAGATGACTCCCGCGGTTCCGTCCTGCTGGATCGTCTTCCCGATTCGCACGGCAAGACGGGAATATCGGGAAATCGGCGATGCCGGCCCGACTGAGCGCTTATATGCTCACATGATGAGCGTCCTGCATACGGAATAAGCAAAAAACCAAGTCATTCTTCAGGTCTATCGCGTATATCACTCCGTGATATTGTCAAAATGTTCGCAAAAATTCTGTTATATGTTGCACAATACAATAAATATAGAAATTATAACTGATGGGGAAACTCATGATAACTTGAATGCATAAAGAGTTCACGGATTCTTATATCAAGAATCGTGCGGATTCTGCGCGTGAAATACGAGGCGATCTCATATGTGATTGATATTACTAGAAAATTTATAAATTTAGATCACCATATAAAAAATAAATTAACGGAAATCAGTTAAAAAACAGGAAGAGATAAAATTTCCTGCCGAAGTTATTATAAACAGACCTCAATGAGTTCGTAAGTTTCTTAATACGATAATTCGAATATGTGTAATGAGAATCTCAAAGAACTGCAATTGAGATTTTATTATCGCATGTGCTTATTTCCTGATGCGCGGCATTTGGTATGCCGATTGCAATTTTATTCAGGCAATGGGCTGAGAGATCTGATCCTTCTCTCGTTCTATTTGTTTCTTCACTCGGGCGTGAGGGAGTGGTGACGAATCTTGTTCGGCGCCTGAAAAACGATGCACCTAAAAAGGAAAGTCTGAAATGTCAGTACCTGTTCGGCTGGTTTCCGCTGCAGGATATCGGTCCAACGTCGCGGCAATGAGCGGCAATAAAAAGGGCCTTCTCGCTCTATCCACGGCGATAGCCCTTGCAACGCTTGCCGGCGCACCGCATGTCGCTTTTGGGCAGGCCGCGCCGACCAGCTATCAAGTGTTTTTCGACTTCGACAGCGCAGATCTGACGCCCAAGGCGATTCAGATAGTCGATGAGGCGGCCGTGAACGCGACGGCTGGAAAGATCACCAACATCGACGTGACGGGTTACACCGACACGAGCGGGTCCGATGCTTATAACCTGCGACTGTCAAGGCGCCGCGCTTTGACCGTGCAGGCGGAATTGACCAAGCAAGGCATTCCCGCCAGCGAAATCGCGATATTCGCCAAAGGCAAGCATGATCTGCTCGTGCCCACCGCGGACGGCGTAAAAGAGCCGCAAAATCGGCGGGTGCAGATCGTCTACGCGGGTACGACCGGGATGATTCCGGCTCAGACCGGCGCCACGCCCGCGCCCGCTGTAACGTGCACGCGCGAGAGCGACCCCTATAAGGATTATTCCTGCCTCGACACCTATCTTGGGGAAGGATTCTTCGAGCGCTTCGCCAACTACTACAAGCTCGAATGGGGCCAGGCCGGTCCGCCGAGCGATCCGAACGCGCCCTCGTCGCACCGCGACGGCTGGCCGGCGACGCCGGAAACGACTCCGCCGATGCCCTTCACCGAATGGCCCTATGGCGGTACGACCGCAATCGGTGTGAACCGGACCGGCTCGGTCGACAGCCCGCTTATGGTTGCGATGAGCAATACGTCCACCGGCGAGTGGCTTAACAACAATGGGATCCAAGTCTACGGCTGGATCGATCCCGGCTTCAATGTCAGCAGCAATACGGTGCGCCCCGGTGGCAACGCGCCGATCAACTACGCCTACACACCGAACACGATCCAACTCGACCAGGCGGTCATCTATGCCGAAAGAACGCCTGATACCGTTCAGACCGACCATGTCGATTGGGGTTTTCGCCTGTCGGCGATCTATGGCGAGAACTACCGCTATACGCAGTCCTATTCTCCGTTCACGGCCTACCAGATCAATAAAAACAACAATGTCTACGGGTACGACTTCCCGATGGTTTATGCGGAGGTTTATATCCCGCAGGTCGCCGAAGGTCTGATGATCCGGGCCGGGCGTTATATCGCAATACCCGACATCGAGGCGCAGCTGGCGCCGAACAACTACATGTACACGCACTCGTTCACGTACGGTTACGACAACTATACGAACGAAGGTGTGCAGGCATCGCTGTTCGTCACCAAGAACCTGATGCTGCAGTTAGGCGTCAATGACGGCACGGAAGCGTATGTATTCCATGCGGGACAGCAAATTCGCAATCTGGACCCGAACCCCCTCTATCCGGGGCAAACATTTGCCAAGGATCCGGGCGCCACGCCCTCCCTTTCCGCGTGCGTTCGCTTCACCTGGAATGACGGCAAGGACACCATCTATCCCTGCGCCAACGGCATTAATGGCGGTCAGTGGGGCTACAACAACCTCCAGTGGTATGGGTCGACCTATTACCACAAGTTCAATGACCAGTGGCACGTCTCGTTCGAAGCCTACGATATGTTCGAGCACCGCGTCCCGAACGCCAACAACCCCACCGCGGAGGCGGCCTATCTGAACGGAGGGACGCCGTTCTCGCCGCAATTCGTGCCGTTTAACGGGCCAACGCCGGTCAATTGCCACGGCTCCACCGGGATCCGGTGCACCGTGCACGCGGTCGGCGCGGTCGCGTACCTGAATTACTCCCCCGGACCGTTGGATAATATCTCGTTCCGGCCCGAGTATTACTACGATCCGGAAGGTTGGCGCACCGGGGTGAGGACCGAATACATCAACATGTCCTTAGGCTGGCAGCACTGGCTCTCGCCGCAAATCGAGTTCCGGCCCGAGGTTGGCTACTACCGGTCCCTCAGCGCGAACGCCTTTAACGGCAACTCGGCCGCCGGGATCGCCCCCACCAAGAACTACACCGTGTTGGGCGCGATGGACGTGATCATTCACTTCTAGGCACCGGGATAAAGGAAGTTTGCCGATGTCGACCAGGCATCATTGGCGGAGGCGGCGTTCAGCCGCCCCGCTTTCCCTCGCGATCGTGGATCACGACACAAAGCGATTCACGATCGAGGGGGCCGTCGACTGCGAAGAGCCATGGATAGTCGAAATTTTCCGAGCCAATAAGGCGGGGCGGAATATCGCGTTCTCGTTTTTTGGGGACGAAGTATCTGAAGGTGACTTCGTAGAAAATCATGAAGTATCTGGTTATGAAAAATGGCCTCCAAAATCGATAATACTTATTTAATATTTTGTAGGCCGCCCACTAATCTCATCAGCAAAGGAATGTTAAGATGCTAAACGTGCGCTCTATGGTTCTACCCGTTTTGATCGTCGGCCTGTGTGCGGGGGCGCAATCCGGCACCGCGCAGCCAGCGCCGGCACCCGGTTCTTGCCGGAACGCCTTAATGGCGCTCGCGGCCGAATGGAACGAGATCGCCTTCATGGCGCCGGGAAAGCCAGGCCAGGCGATAGTCACGGGCCGGGAAGGTTATGTCACGACCGGTGGGGATTTCAATTTTATGGTCGGACAAATACGGTTGGCCCATGTGGCATGCGACCGGGGTGATGAAGCGTCGGCACTGCAGAATATCGCGGCAGTCCAGGACATTCTCGTCCACGCCAATCGCCGCAAAAGCTGACGTTTAGGCTGGCATCAAGGTGCGCTGGCTATCACCGGCAATGAACGACAATCTCAGCCGTCCCGATTTCAAGGGCCGTATGCCCTCGCCGAGCGCGGGCAGGTGGCAATCCTCGCCCATATTGGAATCGTGACGGTTCTGATTGTCGTCATTTTCCTTGCGATCGAGAATTATCTCGGTTCCCGGGGAAAGATCACCGCCGGGCGGGAGCCAGGCACCTTCGTGCCGACCGGGGAGCAAGCGCCGGCGGCGTTCGCCGACGATTGGGCGCGGGCGGTCGTACTCGGGTGAAGGACGATCCGATGGCCGGCGCGTGGATTGTCGAGATGGTGATCGCGGCGCTGTTCTTGCTGCTGATCGCCGAGGTCGCGGGCATGCCGTTCACAGTTTACTCGGTGGTAATCTCTTTAATCGTTGGAGGGGTGATCGTTACGGCCGTCCATATCCACCGGAAGTAAATTCAGAAACGAAGTAAATTCTCGTGCGGTTCGTCGAGCCTTTGGCCACATGAAACCGGTCATGTGGCCGGCCCTTGGCGTTCTTGGGAGTGAGGTTCCAGCGGTTCGGTGCCGAGGCTGCAGCGAAGCTGGCCTCGGTTCGAATTCGGGAAAGTCCGATGAGATTTGCAGAATAAAAAATAATACGCTAGTTTGAGTATAAGTTATAGTGTAATATCTGGTTGTTATTTTACAATATTGACCGAGTTTCTTTATAAGATCTTTATATCTTGAACTGTGAATCGGAGAAAGTTTTAATGTATCATGAGGCCAACCTAATGGCCGAGGGTTGGGTTTGGTGAGCTCTGATCTGCATCAGACGCGCATCGAGACGATCCTGGCTGTTGGATCTGTAGAATCTAAAGCTGAAGCAAATGTCGCGTAAACTCTCGGCGCTTGTCGTGGATGATGAACCGCAGATATTGCGGCTTCTCAAGATCGGTCTCACCGCGGAAAAATTCAAAGTCGCTGAGGCGCGCACCGCGGCGGCGGCGCTCAAGTTTCTCGCGGCCGAGGAGGTGGATGTTGTCATCCTCGATATCGGCCTGCCGGATCAAAGCGGCTTCTCGGTTCTGGAAGAAATACGGAAGGGATCGACTGTTCCAGTGATCGTCCTGTCGGTCAGGAACGATGAGGCTGGCAAGGTCAGAGCGCTCGATCTTGGCGCCGACGATTACATCACCAAGCCTTTCGGCTTGCCGGAGCTCACCGCGCGCATCCGCGTCGCGCTGCGTCATCGGTTTCAAGTAAAAGGAACACAGCCTGCGCTGCGTTTCGGTGAAATTGAAATCGACCTGCTGAGCCGTACTGTCAGCCGCAGTGGAAAAAATATCCAACTCTCACGGACTGAGTACGGTATTCTCCAGGTGTTGGCCGAGCATGCGGGAAAGATTCTTACGCATGACTTCATTGTACGTTCGGTCAGAGGTGAAGGAGCCGTGGGAGATGCGCAATATCTGCGGGTGTATATCCGGGCGCTTCGCCTAAAACTTGGCGATAGTTTTGGTCAAAATCGAATTATTCGGACCGAAATGGGAATTGGCTATCGCCTAATGGCGCCTGATCCCGCTGCCGAGCCGATATACCCGTAAAAGGTTCTCCCACCCTTCGGAACCGGCTGAGCTATTCCCCTTCGCGTAGATCAACCGTGGCCGGCCGCGCGTCCGCCTTGGTTCCCGATCTGCTTGAGCTCGATTTCAATGGCCCTGAACCCGCATCGGACGAAACCGCGGTTCGGGGGCGAGCCGTCCAGGAGCGGCTGCGAGAGTCTGCCGGCCGGGTGTCAGGTCCGGATTTCATTGAACGCGCCGCGCATCTTCTTCTCGTTGCGGACCGCAAGGCAGCGAAAAGGTCTATGCACGGATTGGCGCGTTGAAGCCTCCGACACTCGTAACTCAGCGAAACCCACTGACCTACCCGCATGATAACCCGCAGCACACATTGGCTATATTATGGGCATTATGCATAAAGAGGTGGCAGGTGATGGCTTATACAATAATCACTCACCTCTGCAGGGATCTCGTCGAGCACCATCAGAAGTAAAAATAGAGTAAAAATGCAATATCCATCGAATTCATAAATGCTTTCATTTGCATATTAACCAAAGGGGATTCTGGGTTGATTTACATTTATAAGAGCGCGATTCCAAGGTTGGGAGGGGGTGTAGCCCAACGACTAAATTCTCGCGGCGGATTTCCGCCATTTTCGTACGAATACCGCCGACTTGGCATTAACGGCGCATAAAAATCTATTATAAATAACTAAATAGATAATAATAAAAAACTAGCTCGAAATTAGAGGCCCGCTGTACTTGGTTGGCGATATATTCATAAGATATCACGAAAACCTATCGAATCATTGTACGATTTAAGCAATAGATTTTTTATGTAAACTTGTGAGCATTAAGGCGTGTCCGACCTCTGGCATGTCGATTGCTATTAATACCGGCAAGCGACGCGAAAGCCGACATGGTTACATTGTCGACTGGCTGTCGGCGCGCGCCGCGTAACTGTCACATCCGTAGAGGAAAAATTCGAATGTCAGGATCCAACAGCGCTGTGATCGCGATTGCCGATCGCCGATCCGATCCGGTTAATGCCTTCCGGTCGCGCGCCGCGCGCCGTGTCGCGCTTTTGACAGGCACCATCATCGCATCGTTGGGCGCAATATCTCTGCCTTTTGCAGCGAAGGCGCAGCCTCAATCGTCCGTTGCCGCCGCGGCCCCAGGCGCGTCTGCCGAAGGAGTGGAGGAAATTGTCGTCACCGCGCAAAAACGATCCTCCACGATTCAGGCAACACCCGTCAGCATCTCGGCGGTGACCGGCCTCGGTTTGCAGGAGCGCGGCATCACCTCCCTTGCCACACTGGCTCAGGCAACGCCCGGGGTCTCGTTAAAGAGCGAAGGGCCAAGCCAGACCGAAATCGAGATGCGCGGCATGACCTCGAGCGGGGGCAATTCCCCGACCGTCGGCTTCTATCTCGATGACGTTCCGTTGACAGGTCCGGCCGGCGCACAAAACGGCCATGTGATTATCGACCCCTCGCTTTATGACTTGAATCGCATCGAGATCCTGCGCGGACCGCAAGGCACCCTCTATGGCGCGAGTTCGATGGGCGGCACGGTGAGGCTGATCACCAACCAGGCCGATCCGAGCGCGTTCGCAGGTTCGGCGCAAACTATTCTGTCGGGAACCGACGGCGGCGGTTTCAATCACAACGATAACGTCATGATCAACATCCCGTTGGTGGACGATAAGCTGGCGTTGCGTATTGTGGGATCGGAGAATTCTACCAGCGGCTGGATCGATCGGATCGTGGCCAAGCCCTTTCCGCTCACCAATATCAACCCGGCCACCGGGATCGCCACGCGCGGCGATGTCCAGAACGCTCCGATCGAAAAGGATTATCCCGGATCGAACGCCTATCAAATCTTCGGCACGCGCGTGAGCGCGCTTTGGCGGCCGACCGACAATCTGACGATCAAGCCGTCATTCTTCTACGAGAGCAGCAGGCAGAATGGCGTCGACGCTTACGACAGCGCACCGGGCGTTACAAACGCGCATTATGAGCCCTTCGATATTTCCGAACCGCTTACCGACAAGATCGCGGTTGGCAGCCTCACCGTGAATTACAGCTTCGATGGGTTCGATGTGACGTCGAGCACCGGGATGTGGTACCGCAAGTCGACACAGGTTGAGGAAGCCAGCGAAGAATTCAACAATCCGACTACGGCGGCGACCTTTAACTCCAATAACGGCCTGCCCAATCCCGGATATTATGGCCCTAACGGAAGCGGCCCGGAGTCCGGTCATGAGAGCGACCCATCAAGACAAATCAGCGAAGAGTTGCGATTCGCATCGAAGGGCGATGGGCCCCTCACATGGGTCGCCGGTGCATATTACAGCTATTTCTTCTCGCGGTGGACTTTCGCCGGGACCACGCCCAACTTCTCGGCATATGAGGACCTTGGCACGCTCCAGAGGGCGACGACACCCAACTGGTTCGATGCCGATGAGCCAAGCTCGATGGGTCAGTATGCGCTCTTCGGCGACGCGACTTACGCCATCACCGACCAGCTTAAAGCCGATGTCGGTCTGCGCTGGAATAATTACGACTATAAGTTCTCAGCATGCATCAGCGGTTGGGGTTCGGGACTGGGGGCCGCGCATCCGTCGTGTTCGGGTCTCATCAAACTAAACCAGTATGAACTGAATCCGAAGTTCAACCTGACCTACACGGTCGACCCTGATTTGATGGTGTATGCAACCGTATCGAACGGCGTGCGCCCTGGCGGGGGAGATGCCGTGTATCCGACGACCGGCGGTCTTTGGGGCCCGGCTTTCGCTGGATACCACTTTAACAGCAACAAGTGGCCTACTACCTACCAATCGGACTCGGTTTGGAGTTACGAGATCGGTGAAAAGGCGCGCTTCTTCGATCATCGTCTGACTGTGAACGCAAGCGTCTATTATGAGGATTGGAGCAATATCCAGCTCGAGGCATATCCCAACGTCTGGGCGCTGAACATCAACGGTAACGATGCCCATATTTGGGGCGGCGATATCGACACGGTCACAGTCCTGGGTGGGGGCTTCGACCTCAGAGCCGGCATCGGTTACTTGTATGAGACTTTGGATTCAGGCCCGCACTGGCAGATCAAGCCAGGCAACGTACTTCCCGACGTCGCGCGTATTAACGGGGACGTCATTCTCGCCTACGAGACGGACCTCACCGACAAATACACCTTTAAGGCACAGATCGAAAACTCTTATACAGGATCGCGCTACTCCTTGGCCTTCGGAAACGGTTTCGAGGTTAACGGTCAGTATATCAAGCTTCCCGGTTACGATCTGACCAACATTCGTTTCGGCATCGAATCGGACGACAATTGGGAGGCCTCGCTGTTCGTCAACAACCTGACCAACACGCACGCGCAACTGGAAAACCTGTTTCAATTGAACGAAGCCACCAGCACGTTCAATCGTGTCGTCACCAACCAACCGCTCACCGGGGGTATCGATTTGACCTTCCACTTCAGCGGTTTGGGCGGGTCCGAACCCGCGGCGGAAGCTGCCTACACACCGCCGCCGGTCCAGGCGCCGCAGCCTGCGGCACGCAGCTACGTGGTGTTCTTCGATTTCAACAAATCGGACCTCACGCCCGAAGCGGTCTCGATTGTCGACCAGGCAGCAAAAAATGCGAGCCCTGCCAAGGCTGCGATGCTCACCGTGACCGGCCACACCGATACCGTGGGGTCGGACGCCTACAACATGCGTCTCAGCCGGCGTCGCGCGGAATCGGTGGCGGCCCAGCTGGAAAAGGACGGGATACCGTCTTCGGAAATCACGCTCCTCGCCAAGGGCAAGCGCGAGCTGCTGGTCTCGACCGGTGACGGCGTGCGCGAGCCGCAGAACCGGCGCGTCACCATCGTCTATGACGGCGGTCCGACTACGTAGCCGCCAAACGACGATTCTTCGCAGGGAGCAATGTTGCGGGGGCGACACCACACGTTCCTAAGAACCCCAGACGTCGACCGGCGTCTGGGGCGGGATCAGAGTGAGCCGTGACCCGTGACTGATTTCCATATGGACGGTGCACAGAATGATGGGGGCGAGGTTGCTGTTGGAAGATGTCAGCGATGACGAGTGGGCGATCGTGAAGCGGCGAATCCCGAAAGCCGAATCAGCCAAGGAGGCTGCGAACCCCGTCATCCGTCCCAGCGTGAACGCGGTTCTGTGGCGGATGCGGACAGGCATGCCCTGGCGATTTATACCTGCGCACTACGGAGATTCGACGTCGATTTTTCGGCGGTTTCAAAAATGGAGCGGCGCGGGTGTGTGGGAAGATGTTACGAAACTTCTCGCTGAAATGAGGTCTACCGATCGCAGACTGGCACTAGAGCCGACGTTCCAAACTCGGACCGCGCTGTTGGATCGTCCCCGCGCGGCTGATCATTGCAGCGTACTGTAGCAAGCCATCGACAAATTTCGGTATCCCAAAGGGCGGCCCAACCGGGCGTGGCGGATATGGTGCGACCGATGGCGGAGATCGCCGCCCGTTCACCAGACGAACGGCGGAATGCATTTGAGCGTCAATTGTCGGACGGTCTTTATTTCTCGCTTACAACTTTGCACCGCTGGCTCCATGGATTTTCTATGCGGGAATGGGCCAGTTTTTAGGCATGTCTGGTTCCACACACGCGAAACGATACCGGTCGGCTGTGCCGTTGAGGCCCAATTGGCGGATGGCGGCCGAGCGCGCCGCCGCCGCCAGCCTCGAAATCTCTCTCAAGATGCAAAAGCTCGGCGTCATCAGCTATCTCACGGCGCTCAACGCTCAGCGGGCTTACCAACAGGCTGTCATCAATCTCACCCAGGCGCAGGCCAACCGCTATGCCGATACGGCGGCCCTGTTCCAGGCCCTGGGCGGAGGATGGTGGAATCGGCACGATTCCGATCCGTCCAGCACGGTGGCATTTGTCGAAGACGGCTCGCAGACGGCCAAGCTCAGATGAAGGATGACCCGATGGCCGGCGCGTGGATCGTCGAAATGGTGATTGCCGCTCTCGCCTTGTTGCTGGTGGCCAAGGTCGTCGGTGTCCCGTTCACAGGTTATTCGGTGGCAATTGCTCTGGCCGTGGGGGGATTGGTTGTCACGGCCTTGCATACCCATCGGAAGTGAACCTCTGAAAGATGACCTAAAGATCGTGCGGCTTTTGGCATTTTGACGGCGGGTTTTTTCCCGTCCTTATCGCCTGCC
>JABDBE010000043.1 GCA_013288805.1 Acidobacteriota bacterium | reverse complement strand
GGATCGCCAGATAAAACACTCCAAAAATGCGGCCGCGTTTGTTCTCAGGAAAAAGATCGGCGACGAAAGTCGGAGCGATGGTCACGAAGGTCGCTTCGCCAATCCCAACCAGCGTGTGGCGAACCAGCAACTCCCAATAGGTGTGCGTGACCGCAGTCAGGAGGGTGAGCGCACTCCAGAAGATTGCTCCCAGAATGATGATCTTTTTGCGCGAATAACGGTCGGCGAGCGGACCGGTAAACGGTGCAGCGATCATGTAAAAGCCAAGAAACGCGCTGGTAAGATATCCGACCTGTGTATTGGTGAGATGGAATTCGCTTTGCACCAGCGGCTGCACCGCAAACAACACAGAACGATCGATGTAGTTGAGGAGGTTCAGCGCCGTCAGCAGAGTGAGCGCGGTCCAGGGATAAAGTTTCGTCTGGGTCACTTGGCGAAGGAATATATCACGAGGTCATTAAACAGAACTGTGAATTGCATTCGGGACTAAAATGAAGGCGGGGAGAAAGGTGATGAGTGTTCCGAGACAAGGCACGCCAACCTGGAAGGTTCATCCCGGCGAGATTTTGCGGGAAGAATTCCTGAAGCCGATGGCGATTTCTCCCTACGCCCTGGCAAAGCGTCTGCATGTTCCTCCACCGCGCATCAACGACATCGTTTTGGAACGGCGAGGCATCACCGCAGATACTGCCCTTCGCCTATCGCGGTTCTTCGGAACTACGGAGCAGTTCTGGCTGAATCTGCAGGATGCCTATGACATCGGTTGCGCGCGGGCGGGACTGGCTAAAGAACTGGAACAAATCGAACCGCTGAAATCTGTCGCAGCGGCCCATTAGGCGCACAAAAAGGATCGGTTCACGTCAGCGCTCTCTGCGGCCTTTCTCAGCGAACTCCGCGATAAGCTCGTGGCTTGTTTTTCAAAAGCTAAGCCTTACTTCCCTTTTGGCCGCGGCCACTTTGCCACGATCACCGTTGAAATCCCGCCGCGCGGGCGAAAATCCCCTTTGACCTCAGCCCACACGGGACGCGCCCAGCGCACTACATCGTCCAGTACGCGGTTCACAATGTTCTCCTGAAAAATTCCCAGATTCCGGTAAGCCTGCAGATACTCTTTCAGCGATTTCAACTCCAGGCAGCGCTTGTCGGGCATGTAACGGATGGTAAGCATGCCAAAGTCGGGTAATCCGGTTTTTGGACATACCGAGGTAAACTCAGGGTCATCGACTACAATCTCGTATCCTACAAACTGATTCGGCCAAGTCTCGATCTCGGGGAACTTGGCATCCAGCCCTGCCTGTGCATGTTCGGGCGTGTAGCGTGGCGGTTTGGACATGGCCCATTGTAACCGGACGAATTCGCCAAATACTTCAAGGATTTGCGGGTCATCCGCGAAACCTCGCGCATCTAATTCAGCAGCTTCCTTCTAAAGCTCTCCGGGGCAGCAGGTGGTACAGTTATTGCGTCCAGTAATTCGTTCGTTATTAAGAACGAACAGCGAAAAATGACGAATAATGGCGGCAGTTTCGTGACCCGGCACCGCTGGCTCGCGGCAACGCTCGCGATTGCCGTAGCAGTGGTGTTGTTTGCATCTTTGTCGCGGGACCCTGCGGTGCCAGTGCGGGCGGTGACTGCACAGCGGGGGACGATTCGAAGCGTGGTCTCCACCAATGGGAAAGTCGAGCCGCTGCAGAACTTCGAGGCGCATACGCCGATGGGTACGACGGTGACAAAAATCCTGGTGCGGGAAGGCGATCAGGTCAAGAAGGGCCAACTGCTGGTGCAATTGGACGATGCGAAAGCCCGCAGCCAGGCGGCACAGGCCAAGGCTCAAGTCCTCGCCGCAGAAGCTGATCTGAATGCGATCCAAAAAGGCGGGAACCGCGAGGAGATTTTGACGCTCGATTCGCAAATCACCAAAACCCGCACCCAGAATGATACGGCACAGCGCAATCTGGACGCGTTACGGCGTCTGCGTGAGCAGGGTGCCGCTTCTCCGGGCGAGATAAAAAACGCGGAGGATCAGCTCAAACGCGCCAATGCAGATCTCGATCTTCTTCTGCAAAAGCAGAAGAATCGCTATTCCCAGCCGGAGATTGCCCGTGTGGAAGGCCAGAAGTCCGAAGCTCAGGCTGCGTACGACGCGGCGGAAGATGTGCTCAATCAGCTGAATATTCGCGCTCCATTTGATGGGATCGTCTATTCGCTGCCGGCCCTGCAAGGCGCATACCTCAATCCCGGCGATCTGGTATTGCAGGAAGCGGATCTCTCGAAGGTTCGCGTACGCGCGTTCGTGGACGAGCCCGACCTTGGACGCCTGGCCCCGGGGGACAAGATCGAGGTCACTTGGGATGCGTTGCCGGAGCGAACCTGGGAAGGCACGGTCAGCGTGATCCCGGCCGTCATAAAACTGCATGGCACACGCAACGTCGGAGAAACGACTTGCATTGTGGACAACAAAGACTACAAGTTGCTGCCCAACGTCAATGTTAGTGTCACGATTATCACTGCGGAGCATCGCGATGTACTTACAGTGCCCCGCGAGTCGATTCATCAGGACGACGACAGCAAAATTTACGTATACGCAATCGTGAACAACGAATTACAGCGCCACTACGTACAAACTTCGATTTCGAATCTGACGAAAGTCGAAGTGACCGGGGGGTTGCCGGAAAACGCTTTGATCGCTCTGGGACCTACCAATCCTAATTCCAAACCGTTACGCAATGGTTTAGCCGTAAAGGTGGTTCATTAATAAATGATTTCGGTTAAGAAACTTTCGATCATATTGTGTCTGGCGCTTCTTCCGTCGCTGTGCAGCGCGGATTCCGCGGACAGCAGGCTGCTTGCGGAAGGCCGCATGGACGATGCCGTGGTATCTCTGCATAACAGAATCGGCAGCGCTCCCAAAGACGCCGAATCCCACAATTTGCTGTGTCGCGCATATTTCGCGCTTGCTGATTGGGACAACGGCATTGCGGCGTGCGAGAAGGCGGTGTCGTTGGATCCCGGCAACTCGCAATATCATCTTTGGCTGGGACGCGTTTATGGCGAAAAGGCGGACCACTCGCACTTCGTAACTGCGGCGGGCTTCGCCAAGAAAGTGCATGCTGAATTTGAAACGGCTGTGCGCTTGAATCCAAATAGTGCCGAAGCACGAACCGACCTTGCGGAGTTCTACCTGGAAGCTCCCGGGATTATGGGCGGTGGGCGAGATAAGGCTGAAGCCCAGGCGCAGAAAATTGCCACGCTGGATCCGGTCCGAGCCGGATGGGTGAAGGCGCGCCTCGCGGAAAAGAGCAACAATCTTGTCGTCGCCGAAAACGACTATCGGGCCGCCATCGTAGCCAGCCACGGCGCCGCGCTCGCCTGGCGTAATTTAGCTTCGTTCTATCGCCAAACCGGGCGCCTGGACGAGATGGAAGAAGCCATCCGCCAAACCAGCGCAGCTCCGATGGATCAACCCGAAGTGCTGATGGAGTGCGCGAATATGTTGATCCGCAGCAAACGCGATCTGCCGCAGGCTACCCAGTTGCTCCGTCGGTATCTGTCGTCAAGCCTCACCGTCGAAGCCGCGCCGGCCTTCAAAGCGCACTACCTGCTGGGCACGGCACTCGAGCAGCAGGGCAATAAGCCGGCAGCGGCTCAGGAGTACCGTGCGTCCCTGGCCCTTGCCAAAAGTTACACGCTGGCGCAGGCCGCCTTAGATCGGCTGAATGGCCAGTTGGCTGAAGTCGCGAATCCAAACTAGCCAGCGCATTGCGGGAGTTCTGTCCTCAGCCTACCCCGGTAAGATCCTGAGAGGTCTCCTGCCCGCCGAGCGATAGACGGAAAAGTCTCGCCGGTCGAGAGTAAAGATTGTGTCGATGCCTTCCCGGTTCGCAAGGTGAACCAGAGTCGCATCAGCCAACTGCGATTGAATGTCCTCGTAGGTTTTCATCACGTCGGCGATCGCCTTGCCTTCTTCGCCAGCTAAGGGTAAGAGTTCCAGGAAACTGCTGTCCGCACTTCTTAGAAGCTGCTGAACGGCCCTCGGATAGGCACGAAGCAGCCAGGCCGCTTCCGTAATTACAGGCCAGCAGGAAAACAGTGGGCCAGGCAGATGGCGCAACGTTTCGACGCAGATCTCGTGATGCTGGTCCGTGCTGGAGAGAATGGCAACCAGCGGACCGGTGTCCACCAGAACCCGCTTCATTGATCCTTACCAAAGCCTTTAAAGTGCCGGGGATTCGTACTTAAGTCCTTGGGTGGACGTGTGCGACTGCGGCGAATAGCACCGATCAGCCCCGCTGCCTCCGCGAGTTCGAAGGCCGAACGCTCGCCGTTGGAGTGGTCAAGATAGGTCTCCAGCGCTTCACGGATGAGGTCGGATTCGGTCTGTCCCTTGATCCGGGAGCGATGACGAAGACGGCCTCCTAGTTCCTGGGGAATTCGCACAGTAATACGTTCAGAGCTCATGTCAGACATAATAGCATAGTTGTCAGACATGCTACAAAGCTGGATTCGCAAATCCTCGCGCCAGGCCCGAAAACCGATAGATCTTATGTCCGAGAACTGGAAGACAAAGCCGATTCACTCTGGCGCCCGCGATCCCGAAGGTTTTTCTGTTTGCTTTCCTTGCCTCGAAGGCAAGGGAGAACAGGCCGGCCGAGCCCGTGGGGCGGAGCATTTCGACAGGTAGGGCTGACCGCCTTGGTCTTCATCGGGTCTTGGCAAAAAATTCGAGGTAGACCAAAACACACACAACCCACGCCACCGCGACAATCACGACCTTTTTCAACAATGACATGAAAGAAAGTTTACTCGTTTTCTTGCTCTGCGGTTTCAGGCAGGTAGAGCTGTTTCGAAATAATAATATCCGATTGGGTTGAGAAGGATACCCTCGCCGCGCATCCCCCGAATCCGCTCTCATTTACAATCACATTTCCGGCTCCAGCAAACTTTGATGAGGATGAAAACATGAAACCTGCTTGCCGTGGTCGATCACGCCTGGCTGTTTTGATCTCTCTAACTGCAATCCTGGCTTCTTTTTGCGGAACCCTCGGCGCCGAGCAAATTCCGCTGAAGCGCGTCGTGGAGTTGGCGCTGGCCCACAGCACGACGATGCAAGCTTCTCAGATCGATGAGCAGCGTGCCTTTGCCTCGTACCATGAAGCCCGCAATCAGTATCTGCCGCAATTAACTGTTGGTTCCGGCCTGGGCAAGTCGTATGGTTATCCGCTGAGCCTGGAAGGGTCAGCTCCGTCGATCGTGAACACGACGGCGCAGTCAGCGTTGATCAATCCGTCATTGCGCGATTTCGTTCGCGCAGCCAAAGCTGAGTGGCAGGAAAGCACCGTCCAGACAAAAGACCAGCGCCTGCAGGTCATTCAGGACACCGTCTTGAGTTATGCCGAACTCAGCAAATGGGAAACGCTCATGACCCACCTGAGCCATCAGTATGAGGATGCGCTCAAAATGGAGCAAATCGTGAACCAGCGCGTTCTGGCTGGCGTGGACACGCCGTTGATTCGGAACCAGGCGCGCCTGAATGCGGCTCGCGTCTACTTGCACATTTCGCAGGCGCAAGGCGCGATCGATGTATTGCGCAACCGCCTTTCGCAATTGACCGGCCTTCCAGCCGCTGCGATTGAGACCGTCCCTGAGTCCATTCCAGCCTTGCCGGAGGTAAAGCCGGAAGACAATTTAGCCGCTAAGGCGGCGCAGGAAAGTCCGTTGATCCAGATTGCCGACATCCGTGCCACCGCGCTTGCGTTTCGCGCCCGCGGCGAACATCGCGCCATGTTGCCGAGCATTGATTTCGCCGCGCAGTACGCCTTGCTTGCTACATTCAACAATTATCAGAATTTTTTCCGGCCAGGAAGCTTCCAGTCGAACAACGCCACGGTGGGAGTGGAAATCCGATTTCCCTTCTTGAACCCTTCGCAGCATGCCCACGCCCAGTCTGCCGATGCAGTCGCGCTTCACGCCCGAAAGGATGTCGAGGCGACCAAGAACCAGGTTTCGGAACAGACTTTGAAGCTGCAACGTTCGGTCGAGCAACTTTCCGCTGCCCAACAAGTCGTCGACCTGGAATATCAAATCGCGAAGTCCAATCTCGATACGACGCAAACCCGGGTCGATTCAGGCAGCGCGACACTCCACGATTTGGACGACGCCCGCAATCAGGCCAATGAACGCTACGACGCACTCCAGGACACGAATTTCGAACTGCAACGGGCACGCATCAGCCTGCTGCGCGTTACCGGCGAACTGGAAGATTGGGTGGGAATCGGCAAGTAAGTAGGAAGATCGAAGACGCTAACTACAAAGGGATTGGCCGATTTCGACGAGCCGATCCATCCCCGCTGGACGACCCGTTTCCCTGTTGGACGCATCAAACCAGCCATTCGCCGAAAGCATTTTGGCTGGGGGTGGATGCGCTATTAGACTAGTTTTGCACATACTTATCAGAAATTGCGTGACCGGCCGACGCGGCCCGCGCAGGTACTCGGAGTGTACCTGGGTGTGCCCGGGAGAGGCTGTGAAATGTTAATATTAGGTCATACACACATATGCCATTAAAAACCTTGTTTCTGAATCCGCCGTCGTTCGAGAATTTCGACGGGGGAGCTGGCTCGCGTTGGCCGGCTACTCGCGAAATTGAAAGCTATTGGTACCCGGTCTGGCTTGCCTACCCCGCGGGAATGCTTGAGGGCTCGCGTCTGCTCGATGCCCCTTCGCATCACGTGTCGGCGGAAGAGACTATCAAGATCGCCCGCGATTATGAGTTCCTTGTGCTGTTTACCAGCACTCCTGGCTTCCCCGGCGACATTCGGCTGGTAAAGAAGATCAGAGAGAGCAATCCCAAGATCAAGATTGCCTTCGTCGGACCACATGTCAGCGTGTTGCCCGAGAGGTCGCTCAAGGATTGTCCTGAAATCGATTTCGTAGTGCGCAAGGAGTTCGACTACGCGGCTTGCGAGTTCGCAAATGGCAAACCGCTGGAAGAGATTTTAGGTATCTCTTACTTGAAGAACGGATCGGTCGTGCATGCCCCGGACCGTCCGGAGGTTCAGGATCTCGATTCCCTGCCCCATGTGACCGAAATCTATCGTCGTGACTTGGATGTGACCAAGTACAACGTGCCATTCCTGCTTTACCCGTACGTGTCCCTCTACACCACGCGTGGTTGCCCCGCGCAGTGCACGTTTTGCCTCTGGCCGCAGACGTTGAGCGGTCACCCTTGGCGCAAACGCTCCACCGACGACGTAGCTCTTGAAATGGCCAAGGCCAAAGAGTTCTGGCCGAATGTGCGAGAGTTTTTCTTCGACGACGACACCTTCAACATTCAGAAAGTCCGAACCATCGAACTCTGCTCCAAACTGAAGCCCCTGAAGCTTACCTGGTCTTGCACCTCGCGTGTCACGACGGATTACGAGACCTTGAAAGCCATGAAGGAAGCCGGTTGCCGTCTCCTGATCGTGGGATACGAGTCTGGCGATCCGCAAATCCTGAAGAACATCAAGAAAGGCGCGACCGTCGAGCGCGCCCGCCAGTTCACCAAGGATTGTCACAAGCTGGGCCTGGTGGTTCACGGCGACTTCATCCTCGGCCTCCCG
This sequence comes from Acidobacteriota bacterium, assembly GCA_013288805.1. GTDB lineage: Bacteria > Acidobacteriota > Terriglobia > Terriglobales > Acidobacteriaceae > JABDBE01. The sequence continues at coordinate 16,843 of JABDBE010000043.1, read as the reverse complement.
GGTGAAACTCATGACACCATTAATACGACCATCGCGTTTGCCAAAGAGCTCGATGTCGAGACGATTCAGGTTTCGGTGGCCCACGCTTATCCGGGAACCGAACTCTACGACTACGCAGTGAAAAACGGCTTCATGGTCGGCGACAACAAGATGGTGGATGAGGGCGGTCACCAACTGGCTCACATTCAATATCCCGGCCTGCCCGCCGAAGAAATCCTCGAGTCCGTGCACCGCTTTTACGACGAATATTATTTCCGGCCCAAGGCGGTATTCCGCATCCTGCGAAAGGCGGCGTTCCACGCCGCGGACCGTAAACGCTTGTATCATGAGGCCAAAGCCTTCTTGAAAGTACGCTCAATGCGCACAAAATGGGTCAAGGACAAACGCGAGAAAGACGATTCCGCTGCCGCAGTTGCACCGGCAAAAGCCTAATGTTGGCGCGGGCGTCCTCGCCCGCGCAGGCTCACACGAAAGTTCAGAGTTCGAAGAGCCCGCTCAGGAAAACAAAAGTGTGACCTTTCGCAAGTATCTGGTGCTGGCTGGCGTGACGCTGTGTGCGTCTATCGGCGATTCGTTGCTCTCGCGGGGCATGAAGCAGCTGGGCAACATTTCTCTGCATCACCTTTCTGATTTAATTCTGGCCGTGACCAATCCCTCCGTCGCTCTGGGCATTTTGCTCTTGCTGGGATTCTTCGCTTCCTACATGACCGCCCTTTCCTGGGCCGATCTTACCTACGTTCTTCCTGCGACTTCTCTGGGCTATGTCCTGCTTACGCTGATTGCGAAGTTTTTTCTGCACGAGACCGTAACCACCTCGCGCTGGATTGGCGTTCTTCTGATCTCGGCCGGTGTGGGATTCGTTACCCAAGGCCCGGCATTGACTCACCATCCCGCAAAAGCTCACGAAACAGCATACGAAGCGGCGACAGCGAGACGCGAGCCATGAAACAAGCGTATACGTGGAGTGCGATTGCGGCCATCGTGCTCGCTTCGACCACCGGTGACGTTCTGCTCTCCCGCGCCATGAAGCAGGTAGGAGACGTGGGTGACGTCTGGCGGCGCAGCGGCCTTTGGACGGTGGTTTCAAGAATGCTGCGGAATACAAGCTTCCTGCTCGGCGTTGTTGCCATGACGACGGCCTTTTACAGCCTTCTGTTCGGACTCTCCTGGGGCGACGTTAGCCTGATCGCGCCCGCGTCGGCATCTCTTACCTTTGTGACCAATGCAGTCGCAGCCAAGCTGTTTCTTCACGAACACGTAGACCACCGTCGCTGGATGGCTGCACTCTTGGTGGCGGGCGGCGTGGTGCTCCTCGCCGCGTGATGTTCGATCATCGTCGGTTAACAAGCGGAAGTTGTGTTCCTAGAGCAGTTCGGAAGACATGGCTTTTTCGTGGCGGTTTGCCAAGATGTTTGCTGGCAACTCCGATGCTCGTCGTCGAAGCTATCCGAACAGCCGCATGAATCCAGATGCCGGCAGATTGGGCACCAGAAACGCTGCATCTTTCATTCCCGCGGCTCTGACAATCGATTCCGCCGCTAGGTAGCCACTTCGCACCGCGCCTTCCATGGTGGCGGGCCATCCGGTAGCCGTCCAGTCTCCGGCGAGAAAGATTCTTGGCCAGACTGTCTCCGATCCGGGACGATAGGCGTCTACTCCCGGCTGTGGCGAATAGGTGGCGTGGATTTCCTTAATGACCGTCGACTTTACCAGGATCGCGTCGCGTGCGCCGGGAAAAAATTCACGCAGCTCGGCAACCGCCAGCTCGATGATTTCCGCCCGCGATTTCTCAACCAGAGTCTTCGACGAACTCACGACCAGCTCCACGTAGCTGCCGCTTGCGTTCTGGTCGCGTCCGAGCAATTTCGATTTGTGAAACATCCATTGAATTGTTCGATCCAACAAGACGGCATGTTCGAGATCGGTAATCTGGCGATCGAACCAGAGATGAATGCCGGTAATGGGTGAAGTCTCGAACCGCGCCAGAACTTTTCGCAGCGGCTCCGCAGCCGGGACCTGTGGCAGTAAGCGGGATAGAACATCAAAGGGTACCGCAAGAACAACGTAGTCGAAGCTCGTCTGTTCGCCCGACACCAATAACTTCACATCATCGGACTCAGGCAGAAAAGACTCCACGCTGCTCCGAAGTCGAATCTCTCCGCCACGCGAAGCGATGTAGTCTCCAGCCACACTGTAAAGTTCAGTTAGAGGAACGGTAGGCACTCCCATCCGCCCAGCTGCTGCTGATTTCAAGAATGATTCCCGCACCACTTGCGCGGCATATGGGACTGACATTCGATCAAGATCTTCGTTCAATGCGCTCACCAGCACCGGCTTCCAGAAGCGCTCGATGGCTTGCTTGGTCTGCGCGTGACGGTGCAGCCAGGTCAAGAATGCTTCGCCACAGTCTCGCGGCGCCGCGGTCGCCAGTGCCGCCATGGCCATGCCGATGGCAAGCTTGTCGGACAGGTCCAAACAGGCAGCCCGCAGAAAAGCAGGCGCGTTATGGAACGGCGCAGGCAGCTCCGATGGCGCGATGACCGAGACGCGTCCGCCGGGCTCGAGGAAAGTTAAGCGGTCGTACCAGCGAATCTTGTTTTCGACGCCTAGGCGTTCGTAAAATTGGATGAGATTGGTGCAGCAGCCAAGCAACACGTGCTGGCAATTATCCACCACCTCTCTGGTGCCAGGATGCTGATAGGAAGAAGCCCGCCCACCCAGGTAAGGCCGACGCTCGAAGAGCGTCACGCGAAAGCCGCTGCCAGCAAGGGCGCAACCGGCCGCAAGTCCCGCCAATCCACCTCCGACGACGGCGACTCGGGAACTTTGCAGCAGACGCTCGCTCATCAGGACAAGCGTTTCAGGAAGCCCTTGGCCAGGATGCCAAGCTTCTCGCGCACCGTGAGGCTGACCTTCTCATCACCAGTGAATACGTCATATTGCCGTAGCGCGATCTTGTCGAGCAGACGCTGATAAATGGTCATCAGCACCCACAGCGCGGGCTGACTGTCCTCTTCGACAAGAGGAATCAGTTCATCTCCAGCGCGGTAATACTCGCGAGCGCGATCAGCCTCCATGGCCAGCAGCGGGCGGAACAGTGATGGATCGGAGACAGCGTCCAGAGCCGAAATTGAAATCCCAAATTTGTCCAGATCCTCTTCCGGTAGATAAACGCGGCCCATGCGAGCATCTTCTTTTACATCCCGAATAATGTTGGTGAGCTGAAACGCTATTCCAAGGCGCTCCGCCAGCGGCTCGGCGGCCGGATCGCGATACCCGAACACATGAATGCAAACCAATCCTACGACCGACGCCACTCGATAACAGTATTGATAGAGGTCGTCAAACGTTCGATAGTGAACGCTGAGCGCAAGTGGAATGGGCGACCCGGCTGCAGGCATCTCATCCGCTGTTGGGCCTCCTTCGACATCCATCGCGGTGCCGTAGGCCAACTGATCGAGCAATCCAACCCGAATGTTGTAACGACGCTGTGCATCGGTTAGAGCCAGCAGAACGGGTTCGTCGGTGGGCTGGCCGGATTGGGCGCGGTGAAACGCGTCCAGCCACGCGCTGAGTTTCTGCCTCCGGTCGTACATCGACATGGATTCGTCGTCGGCAATGTCGTCACAGCGCCGCATGAACGCATAAACAGCGCACAGGGCCTGACGCTTCGCGCGCGGCAACACCAGAAATGCGTAGTAGAAATTCTTCGCTGCCGCACGCGTAATGTGCCGGCATACCGAATACGCAACCGCAAGTTGCGATTCAGTGGGCGCGAAGGGTGTGGGAGCGTGCTGCACGGCCGTACTCATGCCCTTTTTCTCCGCAGCTTTCTCCAAGCCACGCCCGCAACCAGCGCCAGTTTGCGTGATTTCGAAATCGAAGGACGCCTGCCCAGTACGTTATATCCCTGGTCTTCGATGGCGTTCAGAATCTCTTGCCCGCCCCGGCTGAACAATTCAATATCGATCGCCAGGTCGCGATCCACCTGCTCGATCAGCGGCAGCCCTCGACGGAACCAATCGCGGGCGCGCTCCACTTCGAAGTGCATCATGTCGCAGAAAGCGGACGTATTCCGCTGTGCCGCGATGTCATCTTCAGTGACTCTGAAGCGCCGCAGGTCTTCAAGCGGAAGATAGATGCGGCCGTTGGCATAGTCCGGGCTCACATCCTGCCAGAAATTCGCCAGCTGCAGCGCAGTGCAAGTGAAATCTGAAAGCGCCTGACGCTCGGCATCCCGGTAGCCGCATACGTAGAGCACGAGATGCCCAACCGGATTCGCCGAGTACCGGCAATAGCCGAGAACCTCCTCGAATGTGGAATAGCGCGAGACTCTTTGATCCTGACGAAACGCAGTCAGCAGATCGACAAATGTCTGCTTCGGAATCTCACACTTGCGAACTGTCTCAGCTAAGGCCACGAACACCGGATGCCGCGGGTTCCCGGCGTAACACGCATCAAGCTCGGCTTCCCATTGGTCAAGCAGCCGCAAAGATGCATTGGCATCGCCGATTTCATCGCCCAGGTCATCCGAGATCCGGCAATAGGCATAGACATTGAAGAAATCCTGCCGTACCCGTTCGGGAAGAAACCAGCTCGCAATCGAAAAATTCTCGTAGTGCGAACGCGCCAGCCGACGACAATACTCCTCCGCACCAGCAAGGCTTGGGGCTTTCTCGGGAATGGCGTAGTCAGGCGGAAGGCTGCCCCACCCCGGCAAGGCGGAGGAAATAGTCTGGGAGTCGCTGGCAATCGATGACATGGTTAATTTCAATGTAGGCGCGGGCGTCCACGCCCGTGCGGCCATCGTAAACAAATCCCGGCTCAGTGCCCAGGGATGATCGCGGTCTTGATATCGCCGTTGCGGTTCAGCATGTGATGGAAAACCTGCTGCAGCCGGGAAAGTGGTGCTTCGCCGGTAATGTAATCGGTCGAACGAATCTTCTTTTCGGCGATCAGCGCGAAGGCTCGGCGCACAGTCTCCGGCGTGTGATGGAAGGTGGCTTTCAGCGTGACCTCCGAATAGTGCAGCCGGTTGGTGTCGAGCTGCACTTTAGTGCCGCTGGCGCAACCGCCAAAGAAGTTCACCGTTCCGCCTTTGCGCACCATATCGATGGCCATCTCCCAGGCTTCCGGACGTCCCACCGCCTCGATCACCACATCACTGCCGCGCTTCTCAGGGGAAAGCATCCGCACCGCTTCGACAGGATCCTTCACCTTAGTGATTTGTACTACGTCATGTGCGCCCATGTGTTTCGCGGCTTGCACTTGAGCGTCGCGCTTCACCACAGAAATCACATTGCAGCCAACCGCCTTAGCCACTTGCACGAACATCAGGCCAATGGGGCCACCTCCAACCACAGTGACGGTGTCGCCAATCTCCACACCGGTTTCGTGCAACCCACGAAGAACGCAAGCCAAAGGCTCAACCATCGCGGCTTCTTCGTAGCTCACATCGGGCGGGATCGCCAGCATGTTGATCTCAACAATTCGCCGCGGAATGCGAATGTACTCCGCATAAGCCCCATTGTTGAACAACAGATCTTCGCAAAGATTGGCCTGATGTTTGGAGCAGTAGAAACACATCTGGCAGGGCGCGGAGTTCAACGCCACCACCCGCATTCCTTTTTTGAAGGCGCGGACTCCCGGGCCAACTTCCTCGATCACTCCCGCTAGCTCATGCCCGAACAGCGCGGGAGGAACGATCATGCGCGCGTGGTATCCGCGCTGGTATACCTTGAGATCCGTCCCACACGTCAGGGCGACTTGCACTTTCACCAACACTTCACCATCGCCCACGCGGGGAATGGGAACTCGCTCGATTTTTACGTCCTCTTTGCCATAGAGGACCGCTGCTGTCATCTTTCCGTTCAATTTCTATTTCCTTCCCACGAACTGCCCGCTTGAATCACAATCTTCATCGAATCCGGCTGGGGATGCGCCGCCAGCTTCAAAGCTTCCACACTGTCCGACAAAGAAAAGCGGTGACTGATCAAACCTTCCAAATCCATCTCGCGGCTCATGACGAACTGAACCGAATCTTTCTGCAGTTCGACCGACGCGCTATACGATCCCAACAATCTTTTCTCGTCCACACAGATCGCGGCTGGATCAATCGTAGCCTCGCCGCGAACCGTCTGCGCGAACAGCAAAACCCGGCCGCCCGGACGCACCGCATCCATGGCGGTCCGAATTAAACCGTTACCACCTACGGCAACAATCGCTGCGTCGGCGCCCCGACCTTCGGTCTGTTCCCTGACCGTTTTCACAGTGTCGGCGCGCGAAGCATCGATCCCATTCTCTAATCCGAATCTTTTAGATATTGTAAGCCTCTGAGGATACAAATCGGAAGTTACTACTGTAGCCCCAGACCGTTTTGCTAATGTACTCAACATGATGCCGATGGGCCCCTGTCCAATAACTAGAACACTCTCGCCGGGCATAAGTTGCAGCGTTTCAATCCCCTTCATGCAGGTGTTCACGGGTTCGACGAAGCAGGCTTGCTCAAATGAGATTCCGTCCGGGATGCGGACTGTGCCGTGATCAACGATCCAAGCCATCACCCGAACATATTCGGCGAATCCTCCGCCTGAAGGTTCGAAGCCCGCGGTACAACCGACTTTCTTGTAGGTCTCGCATTGGGCAAAGGTTTTGTGGCGACAGTAGTAGCACTCGCCGCATGGAATGTGATGGAACACGACCACACGATCGCCCGGCTTAAACTGGTTGACTCCCTGACCCGCTGCGGCAACCACTCCCGAGGTTTCGTGCCCGAAGATGCGTGGCGCCGAGTGCGAACCGCTGGAGATTTTCTTGAGATCGGTTCCGCAGATGCCGCAAGTGTGCACCCGGATTAGCAATTCACCTGCCCCGATCTTCGGCACCGGGACGGTTTCCACCCGAACATCGTTCACCCCGCGATAAACCGCAGCCTGCATCGTGGTCGGGATCGCCCGCTTTATATCTTCGATCGTAAATTGTCCAGCCATTGCCATGAATTCTTGCTCGCAATCCTAAACACCCTGTCATCCCGAGCGCAGTCGAGGGACCTTGCGTTTCAGCGTCAGTCGAATGCCTTGGATATTGGATGCAACTCCGGCCCCGAAACCTCTGATTTCTCCGGCTCTTGGATGTACCGCTCCAGCTCAGCGCAGAGTGCCCGTGATGCTTTCGCACCATTTGTTGCAAGTTGGATTACCCGTGGCCAAATCCACGGGCGCACGGCGAAAAATATCGCAAATCTTCCCGTCTTAAATTGACCGTTCTCATCCACGAAGCGATCCATCGCCGGCATACGAAAGCCGCTCTCATCCGAGATTGCCTTCACTGCCATAAAGCCCACACCTCGCGCCTGCGCTCCTCGCGCCACGGCAGCGGCTTCCATATCGACCGCCTGCGCCCCGTATGATTCCGCTAACTTCGCCTTCTGCTCTAGGCCCGCAACCGTAGCGGCGCTAACCAGCACGCCATGCCCTGTGGCCATTTCCGTGCGGCTGCCGTCGCGGGCATCAAGCACGCGGCCTGGTGCGAAGATGTCTCCCACTTTCAACGTCGGATCGAGCGCCCCAGCGAAGCCCACAGAAAGAATAACCGTGGGATGGTACAGCGCGAACGCAGCCTCGGTTGCCCGGCGAGCCGCTTCCGCCCCGATCCCACCGCACACCACCACAACGCGCCCGTTCTCGAAGAACCTGAAACGTCGCCCCTCGTAATCCCGCTCAACTTTGTTCCAGCGCTTGACCAGCGGTCTTACCTCGCGTTTCAAGGCGGCTACCATCGCGACTTTGGCCGAGTTGGGCATCTTCAGCCTTGCGGCGCATATCCATTCGCCACAAACCATTCCGCCGCCCGCCGCAGCGCGTCGTCCACCGGAACCACCTTCCAGCCCAGTTCGCGTTCAGCCTTCGCGCACGATACAAACATCTTCTTCCGCCCCATGCGCACCGCGTCAATCGTCGCTCGCGGCTCCCGGCCTAGAATGCGTCCGGTCACAATTTCATCCACCACGCCAGTCGCCAGCGCCAGTACGTAAGGCACTTTCACCTTGGGCGATGGCAATCCGGTAATCGCCGCCAGCTTATCGAGAATCTGTTTCAACGTCAGATTCTCTCCGCCGAGAATGTAACGCTCCCCGCTTCTTCCCTTTTCCAGCGCAGCCACATGGCCGCGAGCACATTCCCTCACATCCAACAAATTCAACCCTGTATCCACGTAAGCGGGAAACTTCTTTTTCAGGAAGTCTACGACAATGCGCCCCGTGGGCGTGGGCTTAATGTCCTGCTCGCCGACCGGCGTACTGGGATTCACCACCACCACATCCATCCCGGTGCGCCCCGCCTCGAGCGCAACCTCTTCAGCCATAAACTTCGACCGTTTGTAGTGGCCGATCATGCCGTCGAGTGCAACTGGAGAATCCTCGTCCGCCGGATGACCGTTCGAAGTAAATCCCATAGTCGCGACGCTCGACGTGTACACCACGCGTCGCACATGATTCTTCCGCGCGGCTTGGAGAATCGCCCGCGTACCTTCCACATTCGCGCGGTACATCTGCTCCGGATCGCGCACCCAAAGCCGGTAGTCAGCTGCGACATGGAAAACCACGTCGCAGCCTGCCATCGCCTTCTCAACGGATTCCGGATCGCGCAGATCGCCCACGACCCGATCCGCTTTTAACCCCTGAATATTTCTCGGATCGCTACTGGAGCGAATCAGCAACCGCAGGTCAGCACCCTGCTCGGCCAGGACGCGGGCCACATGACTGCCCACGAAACCGGTTGCACCTGTGACAAAAGCTAGCATTTGGCAATTAGCATTTAGCCAAGCTGCGTTTCGTCCAAAGGCCTTGGGCAATGCTATTCAGAGACTAAATGCTAAGTGCCAAATGCTAAGTGCTTCTTCTGCTATTCCAGCTTCTCGGGCTGCAGCGAAATATCGGTCGCCCCCGCCGCTTTCTTCTCCCAATAATGCCGCACCCAGTTTTCCCAACTCTTGCCCGCAGCCATATCGCGCCCGGTAAATGCCAGGGCAGAAATATCTGCGTAGGAAATCTTTATCCTCGGAGAACCATCTTTCGGCAACAACCGCACGAAGCTGTCGGCGAGCCCGCTTCCCGGATTTCGCGAATCGACGCCGCGATCGAAAATGTAGCCTTCAATCTTCGAGCCGTCTTTTCGCGTGATCGAGACATCGCCGCGATAATCAAAAGCTTGCTCGAGCGCCTTGCGGAGGTCTTCCTCATTGGCCAGCGACGGCACCGATCCTTCAAGCTTTTCGTGAAGCGTTCCCGGAACCAATTCGAGCGAGTTCGGGTCCGGAGCAGCGGAAGGACCGTGCCCAGCTTCCCGCCCGCTCAAACTCGCGTCTCCTCGCCCGCCCGCTCGCCCGCCGAAGCCTCGATCTGCACCAAAGGATTGACAGCATGTGCCGTCTGCGCAGCCTCATCCAGCAGCCTTAGAGCTGAAGCATCTTCATATCCGCCAAACATGCGCGCCTTCACTTCTTGCCACATGCCACCTACCGAACCAAACAAATCGTTCACCGCGGACGCCTCGTATCCACTGTGCACCATGCAATTCGCGCACTTGGGATTGCCCGACTCGGTCCCGTAATTTTCCCACGCGGTCGTCTCCAGCAATTCGGCGAAGCTGTCCGCGTAACCGTCTTGCAGCAGATAGCAGGGCTTCTGCCATCCGAAGACATTGTAGGTCGGCATTCCCCAAGGCGTGCAGGCGTACTCGCGCTTGCCCATCAGGAATTCAAGAAACAGAGCCGACTGGTTGAAGCGCCACTTCTTGCTGCGATTGGAAAGCATGGCGCGAAACAGCCGCCGCGTGCGAGCCCGCCCCAGAAAGCGTTGCTGATCTGGCGCCTTGTCGTAGGAGTATCCCGGCGAAAGCATCATGCCTTCGACGCCCAATTCCATCATTTCGTCAAAGAAGGCGCGCACGCTCTTCGGATCGGCTCCATCAAACAATGTCGTATTCGTGGTCACGCGGAAACCGCCGTCCAGCGCGGCTTTGATCCCGTCGATGGCCTTGTCGTATCCGCCTTCCAGACAAACTGAAAAGTCGTGATGCTCCCGCTGTCCATCCATGTGGACGGAAAAAGTCAGATATTTGCTGGGCTTGAATAGATGGATTTTTTCTTTGAGCAGCAACGCATTGGTGCAGAGATAAATATATTTCCTGCGCGCCACCAACCCTTCGACAATCTCCCCAATCTGGGGATGCAATAAAGGCTCGCCTCCAGGGATAGAAACCGTTGGCGCACCGCATTCGTCAACCGCGCGGAAACATTCCTCGGGAGTAAGTTGGGACTTCAGCACGTGAGCCGGATACTGAATCTTCCCGCAACCCGCGCACGCCAGATTGCAGCGGAACAACGGCTCCAGCATCAGCACCAGCGGATACTGCTTGCGTCCCTTGATTTTCTGATTGAGGACGTAAGTCGCCGTCGTCCACATCTGAGAAATTGGTACTCCCATTCGCCTTCTCTCCCGTTCCGCCCTAATCCACCAATCTTGTCATTCCGAGGTGCGAAGCAACGAGGAATCTGCTTTTCGCCCGCCGGCCACTCGAACTATCCAATCCGGCGCACACCCGTTCCCTGCGCAGCCCCCACCATCGCTTTCGCGTAAGTGGTCAACGCGATCAGCGGGAAGTATTGCCGGTACAACGTATAAGTCAGATAGAACACTCGCGGGAAACCTGTGCCCGTAGTCTGCGGCTCATCCCATCCGCCATTCTTTTTCTGCGTGCGCAACAAAGAGGCAATGCCGCGAGCCACCGAATCGCTGCGCGTATCATTCGCCGCCAGCAACCCCATCACTGCCCAGGCGGTCTGCGAGGGCGTGCTCGGTCCCACGCCACGCGTGTTGGGGTCGTCATACGAACCGCAAGTCTCGCCCCAACCTCCATCAGGATTCTGCACCATGCGCAGCCACTCCGCGCCTTGCTGCACATAGGGCTCATGGTGATCGATGCCCATCGCTTCCAGCCCGCGCAGTACCTGCATGGTGCCGTAAATGTAGTTTACGCCCCAGCGCCCGAACCACGATCCATCGGGCTCCTGCTCTTCGCGAATGAACTTCAGCGCCTTCTTGACCCGCAGATCATTCTTGTCGTATCCATACGACGCCAGCATCTCGAGAATTCGGCCCGTAATGTCCACCGTCGGTGGATCCAGCATGGCGTTGTGGTCGGCGAAAGGAATGTGCTCAAACACCATGCGCGTGTTGTCCTTATCGAACGACGCCCAACCGCCCGATTTGCATTGCATCGAGAAGATCCAGTCAATGGCCCGCTGCACAGACTCGCGCTGATAGCGGCCATTAGGATGCTCCACTTGACCCAGCGCCAAGCAAACCATCGCGCTGTCGTCAACATCAGGATAAAACTCGTTATTGAACTCGAAGTACCAGCCGCCCGGTTCGCCTTTCTTATTCTTCACTTTCCAATCGCCGACGGTGCGAACCTGCTTCTGCAGAATCCAATCGGCGCACTTGATCATTCGTGGATCATTGGCCGGAACACCGGCCTCGCCCAGCGCAAACATCGCATAAGCCGCATCCCATATGGGCGACATGCAAGGCTGCATGCGGAAAGTATCGTCTTCTTCGATCCCGAGCTTTTCGAATTCATCCAGTGCACGGATGAATTGTGGATCATCCAACGAGTACCCCAGGCAGCGCAACGCTATAATCGCGTTCAGCATCGATGGATAGATGGCGCCCAAGCCGTCGCTCATCTCGAAGCGCTCCAGCATCCACTGCTCCGCCCGCTTTAGCGCCAGCCAGCGCAGCGGACGGACGTGTACCATCTCGAACCAATGCGTCATCCGGTCGAGCACCAAAAAGAAGTTGCGCCACGAAATCAGCTTCTTCGACCAGTGCAAGCGCATGCGCGACTTGTCACGCCCGCCGACGAATAATTCCTCTACTCCCATGTCATCCGGAATTTTCTTGAACGGCTTTTTCGCGTAGCAAATCGAAAGCGGCACCAGAATCGCCCGCGACCACGAAGAAATTTCGTAAATATTGAACCAGAACCAGTTGGGAAACAGCACAATCTCCGGCGGAATCGCGGGCACCGCGTCGTAATCGAACTGCCCCAGAAAGCACAGATAAATCTTGGTGAAAGTGTTGACCTCAGTCACTCCACCCATCTCAAGAATTCTCTTCCGCGCCCGCACCAGCGCTGGGTGGTCTGGTTTGTAACCGGTCAACTTCAGCGCAAAGTAAGCTTTTACGCTGGCCGACAGGTTGGACGGGGCGTCCACATAGATGCCCCAGCCGCCGTCTTCGTTTTGGTGTTGCAGAATCCAATTGCAGCACTTCTGAAAACGCACGGGATCGCCCGTGCCCAGCAGCGTGTGCAGGAGAATATAGTCGGATTCTAAAGTCGTGTCGGCGACCAACTCGCCGCACCAGTAGCCCTCTTGATGTTGCTGGGAGAACAGGAATTTACGCGCGCCATCGACGGCGGCTGCGACCCGGCTGGAGAGGTCATCGATTTTTCCAAAGCGCAATTGCGGCGCACTCGAGGCCGAAAACGGGGGGGAGGTTTCGTCCATATTTGTTTCTTTACTCCGCATTAACCGCGCTGGGGGCGCTGGCAATCGCCTCCACAATCTCCGGAGGCAAGCCAAAGCGCACATTCTCGGGCATGACTTCGACTTCCTGCACATTGCCGAAGCCCTTGCTGCTCAAAAACTGCACCACTTCCTCCACCAGGCATTCCGGAGCCGAAGCGCCCGCCGTCAAAGCAATCGTCTTCACGCCTTCCAGCCACTCCGACCGGATGTTCTGGAAGCTATCAATTAGATGCGAGCTCGTGCCCAGGTTGCGCGCCACTTCCACCAGCCGATTCGAATTCGAGCTGTTATCCGAACCCACGACGAGCAGCAGATCCGCATCCGAGGCCACATGCTTCACCGCAACCTGACGGTTCTCCGTGGCATAGCAAATGTCCTGCGCCGCCGGTCCCTTAATATTCGGAAACCTCGCCCGCAGGGCGGCAATAATGTCCTTCGTCTCATCAAGACTCAGCGTGGTCTGGGTCAGGTAAGCCACGCGATCAGGATTCGGCACGGTCAGTGACTTCACCTGATCCGGCGAGCCCACCACCTGCGTCACCACCGGAGCCTCGCCCAGAGTCCCAATCACTTCGTCATGGTCGTGGTGTCCGATCAGGATGAGCGAATAGCCTTCCTTGGCAAACTTGACCGCCTCCACGTGAACCTTCGTGACCAGCGGACAGGTCGCATCAATCACCCGCAAATTCCGCGCCGCGCTGGCCTCCCGCACCTCCGGCGAAACTCCGTGAGCGCTGTAAATCACCCGCTCGCCCGGCGGAACTTCGTCCACGCTGTCAACAAAGATCGCACCTTTGCCTTGCAGCTCTTCAACCACAAAACGGTTGTGCACGATCTCCTTGCGGACATAGATCGGCGGCCCGAAAGCCTCCAGGGCAATCCGGACAATATCAATCGCCCGCACCACCCCGGCGCAAAATCCCCGGGGCTTCAATAAAAGCAGCGTCTTGCCATTTCTAGTAGGCACGATAGGGTTCCTGTAAGGGTACACTTCTCCACTATGGTTTATCTAATTAGCCTACCGGAAAGAACCAATTTGGTCAACGTAAGCCCAAGAACTGCATAGGATTAGCAGTAATCGGCGATTAGCCGCAGCGAACGGAGATGACTCGTCGATCGTGTGGGACGGACACTCCTGTCCGCCGCCTTTGCAGGATGTCTGTCCTAACCTCAAAACCCCAAATCCGCGATTCAGCCAAAATCTTGTCAAGCCCCCCAGACACCCATTTTCCTCGCAACCCGCTCATTCCACAAGGAAAATAAAGTTGAAAAGCATGGCATAGTTACCCTATTCAACCTGCTATTCTAAAAGAGTAGGTACTATTCAGGCGCGGGTTTCATACCCCGCGCCTTTTTGTTTGCGCGCGATCCTGCGGGCATGTCCGGCCAGAAAATCCCGAACATAAGACCCAGGAGAAAAAGACAGGAGCAGCCTAGCGCCTTTCCTTACCCGTGCCATGAAAAATCAATCCGAACTTCGTTCCCGGAAAAACCACAAACCACCAACCCGCAAACGCCTGGGAGAACTGGCCGAACTGGCCTTCATGAGCAAGGCAGCCAGCCTCGGCTTCGGAGTCGCCAAGCCTTATGGAGACAGCGAACGCTTCGACTTCATCCTGAGCCGCGACGGCCACCTGTGGCGCGTGCAAGTAAAGTCCACTCGCACCGCCAAGCGCGGTGTCTACGAGATAAGCGCGCACGGTAGCTGGGGATCACGACATTTACACCAAGGACGAAATCGATCTCATCGTCGCCTACGTCGTCCCCAAGAAGGTCTGGTACATCATCCCCATCGAAGCCACCCGAGGCCGCAAGCGCCTCTGCCTCCATCCCAACGTCCCCCGCAAAGCCTGCTACAAATACGAAAAGTACCGCGAGGCCTGGTGGCCACTGCAGCCCTGACCGATCGTGTAGGGCGGACACTCCTGTCCGCTCCCTTTGCCCTTCGAATTCAAACGAAGGGTGCCGCATCTTTCGCCCCTTCTGCCGAGGGTGGGAAACTTGAATCTCAACCGACAACCGTACACCCACTCAACCCAAGCCACCAACCGAGAACCAGAACCACGGACCGAGAACGGACCTCATCGCAAACGACCACCACGCCACAAATCAGCCCTGGAGGGGTGGGATAAATTATGCTTACCAGGCCCGCTTGACCCCGTACCCGTCGAACACTACGTCGTTGCTCACAATCGTCAAATTCTCGGCCAGCGCTTGAGCGATCAGCATACGGTCGAACGGATCCTTGTGCGGCCCCGGCAGCAACCCAGCCCGAATCCCGTGTTCCGCGCTCACCGCCAGAGTTTCAAATCGTTCGCGTGCGAGATAGGCGCTGAAATCGTGAGCCAGGTCGATGGCAATCGGAAGCTTTCCCAAGCGGACTTTCGTGGCAATTTCCCAGGCGGAAGCGGCGCTTACCAGAACATCGTTGCTTTTGTTGGCGATAAGTTTGCGCGCAGAACGCGGCAGAGAGGGATTCTCTTCCAGCCACCATAACAGGGTGTGGGTATCGAGCAGAAGGCGCATTTCGCGCTATTCCCAGCGCTCCAGTTCGTCCGGCGGCAAAGGTTCAAAGAACTCAGGACCGACATGAATCTTTCCCTTCAAGGCACCGGGTTTGCGATTGCCCCGCGAATCCTCGATCGCCACCAGCCGCACAACTGGCTTCGAGCCGCGCGCGATGACAATTTCCTCTCCGCGGCAAGCCTTTTCAATCAGCCGGGAGAGCTGAGTCTTTGCTTTGTGAATGGTGATGGTTTCCATGTCCAGTTCGTTTAGCTAATTAATGTTAGCTAATGCGGGACCGCTTGTCAACGCGCAGTCTCCGAGCAAGCCTGAAGGACCGTCTTGGTATGATGCAGGCGCTGTGAAGTCAGAAGCGGCAAAGCGAAAAAGGTTCCCAGAGATGAGTGAACCAGCCATCTGCTTACTTTTGCAGAGCTTCTAAATCGTCGAGCCAGCGCTGATACTTGCGCGCTCGCCCGAGATTCAGCGGCACCGACCAAATGCCAAGAAGTATGAAAACCGCCAGCATCGCGTCATAGTCTCGTGCGTCCGCTGGTCGAGCGATTGCTCCGCCGACACAAAACAGAATGAAACTAGGAAGGCTGACTGCCAGCCGCGACCAGAACCAGAGGCCGCGGTGGAAATCACGTTGCCGCTCCAGTTCTGTCCGATAGAAACCCGCCCAGGCTGCCGAATCATTCTCCAGTGGCGATGCGCCAGCGCGCCGCGCGTATATCTGATAGGCCATATAGAGCATGGAAACTGCCACGAGCCCGGATCCAACTCGCTGCATCGATCCCGGAAGCGTAAAAATAAACCCGATGTAGGCCACAAACACGATCGTCGTTGCCACGCAGCCGTTGCGTGTCCTCACCCGAATGCGATTGACCAGGCATTGCGCCGCCCGAGGAACACCCGACAAGTCAGCCAGCGGAACATGCTGGCGTTTGAACAGAATCCGCGTGCTACCCAGCGCCCACCACAACGCAGCCCAATCATTCTCGATGAAGTCCATCTCCCGCGACATGGCGGTGACCCAGTCGCGCGTTCCCGGCGCAGCGTGGCGAGCCGCCGCGTCCAATACTTTCAAAGCCAATCTTCGAATCATTGTCATTCGAATCGTGGTCATGAGTGTTTCACCCCACTGAACGCCGGTTGCGCCAAACGACGCCTCACCGGCGAAGGCGCATGCTCCCGCGCATACGCGACTCCATCGGCAGTCAATTTATACATATGGCGCGGAGGCTTGCCGGCTTCAGGCGTCTCCCACCGCGTAGCCAGCAGCTTCCGTTCCGCCAGACGCATAAGAATGGGATACAAGGTTCCAGACTTCAATCCCGTATTCCGGCTGATGTCGTATCCGTATTTCCAGTCATGCGCACCATGCAGAAATTCAGCCAGCACGATGGATGTCTGAGGAGACTTGCGCAGTTTCATGGGGCAAGTCTACATATATAGATATAAGTTGTCAAGCACTGGGACTCCTACCAAACCCGCTTCACATCGTATTGATCGAGAACTGCGTCGGCGCTCAGAATCGGCACATTCAGCGCCTGCGCCTGAGCCACCAGCAATCGATCAAAAGGGTCGCGATGATGCAACGGCAACAAACCCGCGCGGATCGCGTGTTCCATGCTGATCGGCAACTCCTCGAAGCCTTCTTCCTCGATGTACCGGGGCAGTTCCGTTGTAAGCGAGAGTGCATCGAACTTCCCAAGATTCACCTTGATCGCCAACTCCCATGCAA
>JABDBE010000042.1 GCA_013288805.1 Acidobacteriota bacterium | reverse complement strand
TCGCCACCAAACTGAGTGACGCCGTAAAATACGCCGCTTGAGTCACGGGTCAGACCCCACCGCGGGGAAGTACCCTCGGGACCTTCGGGGAACGTGTAAAGCGTCGAAAACTTGCCAGCCGGGCTGATTTTGAAGATGGTTCCCCCGTTGCCCGCCACGTAGCTGCCGCCGGTCTCGCCGTAAACGTTACCCGCTTGATCGGCGATCAAATCCTGGGGGAATCCTCCATCAGCTTGAGCGGTAAACCTGTGCAGGATCGTCTCCTTGCCGGCCAGGGTGATTTTGAAGACCACGCCGCAGCCCAAGGTGCCATCGCAACCGGAGACGCCGCCGAAGCTAGCAGAACCGTAGAGGTCACCGTTCACCAACACCAATCCAAGCTCGGCCTGCCCCTGGTTCTGAGAGCCGTCTGTGCCGCCCTTGAAGGCATGCAAAACCTTCAACTTTCCATCTTTCTTCAGCTCGAACACAGTTCCGCAACTACACGTGGGATTGCCACCACTCGACGTGATTCCGTAGAGGTTGCCGGCGCTGTCGCTAATTAGGCGGCCAATGGGAATTCCGCCGTCGGATTGGCCAGTGAAACTGTAGAGAACGGTTTCTTCTCCCTTTGCATTCAACTTAAACACAACGCCTCGGTTATAGGTTGGGCCGCCGAATTGGGTCGTACCGTAAAAGTTGCCCTCGGAGTCACTGATTAGACCTCCGTTGGGAGCGCTTCCATTCTTGAAGTCGAAGGAGAAGACTACCTTGAAAGTGCTAGCGAACGAACTGGCTGCTGTGAGAATTGCAATGATCAAAAGCGAGAGACGTAATTTCATGGGTATCCCTAGTGTCCTTTCCGAACCCGCGACAGTATATACCCGTTGCTGGGCTTGGCTTTTGGAGGAAACAAAACTTTACAAAACTGAGCGACAGGAGAAAAATTCGTCTTGAAAATGACTCACGTCTTGACCATTTGCGAGAGAAGTTCCAGATTCGCAGTTCAGGTTGCAGTTGGATTCTGCGAAAATGATGCAACGGTCTAGGACGGCAGACAAACCTTTTACATCCTATGCTCCAGCCGCAGAGCGGCGGCATGCCAATAGCCTTAGCGCCGGGAATGCAGGGTGCGACAAACCGAGTCCGCTTCTACGAACGAAACGTTCGTAAAAGGTCGCCCGCCGTTATGGCGAGATCCGCGGACAGTTGTTTGAATTCCTCTGCCGAAACGCTAAAACCGTCCCAAATTGGGTTACAAAATACCACATCGACTATTCCAAAAAGCATACCCCCGCTATGACTTGGCCTCTATAATATTGGAAGCCGTTGTATCAAGGCGTCTTAGAGGCGACACTGTGCCCCCTCTGATGGCAGTGAAAATGCAGAACAAGCAGCAAGGTGTTTTGTCCCTGCGGGCGGCGGAGCCTGTGCGGCGCATGAACAGGGATTTTCAAATCCGATTTACGGCCATTCTGCTGGCCTTGCTAACCACCGCTGCCGTGGTTTATGCCGGCTACAACTTTCAAGCCGAGAATCAATTCCAGGTTCCAGACGACGGAGTGTGGTGGGTCGAGCATCAAGGCCGGCTTACTGCTGATCGCGTCGAGACTGGCGGCGCTGGCACTCGCGCCGGCGTCAAGGTCGGGGATCAGCTTACCGCCATCGATCAGCACGCGGTAAATACTACGGCTGCTAGAACCCGCGAACTGTATCGCGTGGGAGCGTGGTCAAAGACCACTTACTCCCTGGTACGGCAATCGGTCCCGGTGGATGTGGTGCTGATTCCGGTTCCGGCGGAGCGGTCGCAATACAACTGGCTGCGACTGATTGGCCTTATCTATCTTGGGATCGGGCTCTACGTATTGCTGCGGCGTTGGACCGCGCCAGGCTCGACCCAGTTTTACATCTTCTGTCTGGTTTCGTTCATTTCCTATTCGTTCCACTACACCGGGAAGTTTAACGGGTTCGACTGGACGATTTACTGGGGCAACGTGGTCGCTGGTCTGCTTCAGGCGGCTCTGTTTCTGCATTTTGTGCTGACCTTTCCGGAACGGCATTGGTTCGTTCGCAAGCATCGCTGGGTAATCTTTGCGATTTACATTCCGGGGCTGCTGCTGTTGAGCATCCACATTCTGGCAGTCTGGTTCCTGAAAGCCACCGAGGTGCTGCGCTGGAACCTGGACCGTTTGGAGATGGGTTGTCAGGCCCTGTTCTTTGTCGCTGCGGCTGGAGTGCTGCTCTACAACTACCGCCGGGCAAGCACGCCGATCCTCCGGCAACAGTTGAAGTGGGTAACTCGGGGTACGATTCTCGCCATCACGCCGTTCACCCTGTTCTATGTGGTTCCCTATCTGACCGGGACGCTGCCCACGGCGGCGATGAAAACCTCCGTGTTGTCGCTGGGAATCCTGCCGCTTACTTTCGGTTATGCCATCTTCCGCTACCGCTTGATGGACGTGGATCTGATCTTCAAGCGCGGCATGGTGTATACGCTGGCCGCAGGCGCAATTGCGGGCGCATATTTTGCCGTGGTAGCAGGCGTGGCCGAACTTGTCCATCTGCAGATACCCAGTTCTGGACCGCTGGGGCTGGTGCTGGCCATTGTTGTGACGGCGCTGCTGTTTGATCCGGTGCGGAAATGGATCCAAGGGCGCATCGACCAGGTCTTCTACCGCACGGGCTACGATTACCGGAAAACCCTGATCGAGTTTGGCCGGGAACTGAGTTCGGAAACCGATCTGGACAAAAT
Organism: Acidobacteriota bacterium; assembly: GCA_013288805.1. Taxonomy (GTDB): domain Bacteria; phylum Acidobacteriota; class Terriglobia; order Terriglobales; family Acidobacteriaceae; genus JABDBE01. Next base: position 22,082 of record JABDBE010000042.1, on the reverse strand, counting down.
GCTGAGTGCCGTAGTGGATCGATTATCCCGGACGCTGCTGGTGGACCGCATGGCCGTCTTCGTGTCCGAGGGGGAGACGTCTCAGCAATTCGTGGTCGCCAAGTCGTTTGGCATGACGCAGACGAGTGGCTTGGATTTGAGCTTCCTGGGCACGCCCCGGCCGGAGGACGCAGTCGGCCATTTGTTCTTTGACAACACTCACCAGGTTCCACGAGAGACGGTGAATGCGCAGCAAGCCATCGCCAAGCTTGATCTGAACTATTACATTCCCTGCCGCGCCCAGAAGCACACCATCGCTGTGCTGGGATTAGGCAAGACTGTGGAAGGGGATTTTCTGACCAGCGAAGATGTGGAGTTGCTGGAGACGTTGGCGGGCTATCTGGGAATCGCCGTTCAGAACGCCCGCCTGTATGCCTCGCTGCAGCAGAAAGTTGCCGAGTACGAACGCCTCAAAGACTTCAACGAAAATATCGTGGAGTCGATTAACGTGGGTGTACTGGCGGTGGACCTGGCGGACCGGATCGAGTCCTGGAACTCGCAAATGGAAGTGATGTACGCGCTACCCAGATGGCAGGCGCTGACCAGATCTCTGGGCGATGTTTTCCCGCCGGCATTTGTAGAAGAGTTCTACCGAGTCCGACGGAATCCCGGCATTCACAATCTGTACAAATTCCGCCTGGGGACGCCTACCGGAGAGAGCCGGGTGGTCAACGTCGCCATCGCGCCTCTGGTCACGAAAGACTTCAGCGTAATTGGTCGTCTGATTATCATGGACGACATTACCGAGCGGGTTGAGCTGGAAGCGCAGCTTTCGCAAGCCGACAAGCTCTCATCCATCGGGCTACTGGCCGCGGGTGTGGCGCACGAGGTGAACACGCCGTTGGCGGTCATCTCGTCTTACGCGCAGATGTTGTCGAAGCAAGTTCAAGGTGATCCGCAGAAGGGCGCGCTTTTGGAAAAGATCACGCGCCAGACCTTCCGCGCGTCCGAGATCGTCAACAACCTGCTGAACTTTTCACGCACTAGCGGCACCGAATTCACCGCAATCGATATCAACAAAATCATCTCGGATACACTGGCGCTTCTCGAGCACCAGTTCAAGGTCACAAAAATCAAAGTGCAGGACGAGCGGAGTTCGCAGATCCCGCTGATCACTGGAAACGCGGGTCGGCTGCAGCAGGTGTTCCTGAACTTATTCCTGAATGCAAAAGACGCGATGAGCAATGGCGGTACGCTGCGCATCACCACCACTAATGGCGAAAGCGTCGGCGTAATGGTCTCGGACACGGGCTCCGGCATTGCACAGGAACACATCCACCGGATTTACGATCCATTCTTTACTACCAAGACGGCGCCGAGGGAAGGCCAGGCGCGGGGGACGGGTCTCGGGTTGTCGGTGACTTACGGCATTATTCAAGAACACGCCGGGAAGATTCGAGTGGAGAGTCGATCAGGCCAAGGCACAACATTCTATCTTGATTTCCCTTTGACAAAGAAGGCTGTAAATGTCTGAAGCAGCGGTGATCGTGCGACAAACCTCGGGGGAAGCTTCGTTGCCAACGGCGGGCTCAGTGTTAATCATCGACGATGAAGCCGCGATCCGTGAATCGCTGGAAACGCTGCTGGAACTCGAAGGCTACGGAGTGGAATCCGCCGCCAGCGGCGAAGAGGGGTTGGCCCGCATTGGCGAACGAAGCTTTGATCTGGTCCTGCTCGACCTGGCGCTGCCCGATCGCAACGGCATGGACCTTTTAGCTGAGATCCGCCTGCAGGATCCGGGGCTCTCGATCATTATGGTCACCGCCTACGGAACGGTGGAAAATGCCGTAAAGGCAATGCAGGCGGGAGCCGCAAATTTCATCCAGAAGCCTTGGGACAACGAAAAGTTGCTGGCTGATGTGCGGGCTGCGGTTGCACGTCATCGCGCGGAAGAAGAAAATGTTCAGCTAAAGCGCGCACTCAAGCAGCGCTATAACTTCGAAAACATTGTGGGCAAAAGCGAGCCCATGCTGAAGATCTTCGACCTCGTGGCTCAGGTCGCGCCCAGCCGCTCCACTGTGCTGCTGCAAGGTGAAAGCGGAACCGGCAAAGAACTCATCGCCAAGGCTATCCACCTGAACTCACCCCGCCGCGAGCGTCCCTTCGTGCCGGTCAATACGGGCTCGATGCCGCCTGATCTGCTGGAGTCCATCCTGTTCGGGCACGTAAAAGGGGCGTTCACCAGCGCGGTGGCTTCCAAGAAAGGCTTATTTGAAATTGCCGATCGAGGGACGCTGTTCCTCGACGAGATCGGCACCATGAGCCTGGACACGCAAAGCAAGATTCTGCGTGTGCTGCAGGACAAAAAGTTCATGCATCTGGGCGGGATACACGAACTTCAGGTCGACGTGCGGATTATCGCCGCTACCAACGTGGATTTGAAACAGCAGGTTCGAGAAGGAAAGTTTCGAGAGGATCTTTTTTACCGGCTGAACGTCATTACTATCGATCTGCCACCGCTTCGCCAGCGCAAGGAGGACATCCCCTTGCTGGCAGGGTTCTTCCTGAATCGATATTCCCAGGAAAACGAGCGCCCGACGCGGCGCATCACTCCGGAAGCATTACGCCCGCTGTTGGCATACTCCTGGCCGGGGAATGTGCGCGAACTCGAAAACGTGATCGAACGCGCCGTCGTGCTGTCCGCCGGCGTGGAGGTTGGTCCTGAACTTCTTCCCGACCAGATTGCAGGCCGGGCAAGCGCATTTTCAGCACTGGAGCGTCGCACCGACGCGTCGCTGTTTGATATCATGGAAGATTGTGAGCGGCAGATCATCGTCGAGATGCTGGAAAAGTGCAACTGGAACCAGACCGACGCTGCCGAACGTTTCCACGTTCCCCTTTCCACTCTGAACCAGAAAATCAAGCGCCTGAACATCGATATTAAGAAAAAAGTGAAAGAATAGCTGTCAGCTCTCAGCTTTCAGTTTGTAGAAAACCGCCTTCGTTTTCGAGTAGTAGTGTTCGAATGCTAGGTGACGGCCAGTGCCTGAGGTGTCAGGGCTGAAAGCTGATGGGGGGAAGCTGAAAGCTTCCTTCGCCTCTGCTATAGTTCGAGAATCGCGGCCACACGATTCCTGAAATCGCATGGAACTGATCTCTCCTACGGAATTCGCCAAAGAAACTGTCCAGACTGTGGAGGATTACTCCCTTCTTGCTGGACAATCCATCGCCAACCTGTTCCGCCATCCGCGTTATTTCGCCGACATGTTGCAGCAGGCCGACCTCATCGGCGTGGGATCGCTGCCTATCGTCGTACTGACTGGATTCTTCACCGGGGCGGTTTTGGCTTTAAACAGTTCTACCACCCTTCAACGATTTGGCTCGCTTTCGCTGCTCGGCCAATTGGTTTCGGTCGGCATGGTTCGAGAGTTAGGTCCGGTGTTGACGGGCCTAATGGTAGCCGGGAGAAATTCTTCGGGAATGGCGAGTGAACTAGGCTCAATGGTCGTGACCGAGCAAATCGATGCCATGCGCGCACTTGGCACCGACCCAGCAAAAAAACTGATAACCCCGCGCGTGGTCTCCACCGTCTTCATGCTCTTTTTCCTTACCATCATCTCTGACCTTTTGGGATTGTTCGGAGGCGGCGCCGTTGCCCGCGCGTTGCTTGGAATGGACTGGCATCAGTATTGGAGCACGGCCTGGCAGGCCCTGACTTTTCAAGATGTTTTCATGGGTCTGGTCAAGCCTCTACTCTTCGGGTTTATTATTTCCACCGTAGGTTGTTATTACGGAATTTCGGCTAGGGGCGGAACCCAGGGTGTCGGCAGAGCTACGACCCAGGCCGTGGTTGCGTCTTCAGTTTTTATCCTGCTGGTGGATTTCTTCGCGACCAAGTTCCTGATGGCGATCTTTGGGTACCATTGAATCATGGCTGCACCCCCCTCAGCGATCCTTGAGCGTGTTCCCTCCGAGCCGCAGGCTGCGGGCAAGGTCATCGTTTTCGAGAACGTTTCCATCGCGTTTGAAGACAAGCCCGTGCTCAACGGGATCTCGTTTTGCCTGCCCAAAGGCGAGAGCAAGGCAATTTTTGGGGTCGCTGGTTCCGGCAAAAGCACCATCCTTAAGCTGGCGCTCGGATTGTTGAAGCCGGACAGCGGACATATTTATGTTCTCGGCGAAGATGTAACGCAGATGTCCGAAGACGCGCTATTCGAGATCAGGCGGAAGGTCGGCATTGTCTTCCAGGAGAGCGCGCTTTTCGATTCGCTCACAGTGCGCGAAAACGTTGCCTTTCGTTTGCTCGAGGAAGGCGACATTTCCGACGATGAAATTGAAAAGCGGGTGCGGGAAGCCTTGAGCTTCGTGGAGCTCGAAAACACAGTGGACAAGTTTCCTGCAGAGCTCTCGGGAGGTATGCGACGGCGGGTCGCGATTGCGCGCGCCATTATTACTCAACCAGAGGTTCTACTCTACGATTCGCCTACCGGTGGCCTTGATCCCGTCACCTCCACAACCATCGTCCAATTAATCGTGAAACAGCGAGACGTGTACAAAACCAGTTCGCTGTTGGTCACCCATCGACTGCAAGATGCTTTCATCATGGCGACGCACTATTTCGATCGTAAGGCGAATGAAATGCGGCCGCTGCCGCCGGGAACACGTAGCGAAGTGCCCATGGCATTTCTGATCCTTCGCGACGGCAAAGTGATTTTTGATGGGGACGCGCACGAGTTAGCGCAGTCGAAGGACGAATACATCCGGGAATATATTTCGTAGAAGTGGCGTTTGTAAGCTGGGTTCTCGGGATTCGAGGAGGCCTAAGAGAGACGCCACCATCGCAACCAGCTTAGGAAGCCCTTATGAACCAAATCTCGCGAAGAAATTTTATCGGGATATCCGCTCTGGGATTGGCCGCAGCGGCTGTTTCTGACGTCGTCCCGCCAGCGTCCGCCGAAGAAGCAAAGCCTGCCTCAGCCAACGAGATGTTGAATAGCCCGGAGATTTCCATTTGGGTTACATCCGGCGAGGAGCGTTTTGCCGTCGCTCCGCGAGCGACGTGGCGTCCTGCGGCGGGCACACCTGTAAATGATCAGCTCCAGCTGAATCCCACCATACAGTTCCAGGAGATTTTGGGATTTGGTGGTGCTTTCACCGATGCCACCTGCTATATGTTCAATCAACTTGCGCCTCCAGCGCGAGAGAAACTCTTCCACGAGTTGTTTCATCCCTCAGAAATGGGGCTGAACACAGGCCGTGTCTGCGTGGGATCAAGCGATTACTCGACCAAGGTTTACAGCTACGACGACGGCGAGGCAGATCCGGAGTTGACGCGATTCTCCATCGATCATGATCGCGAATACATTCTTCCGATCCTGCGTCAGGCGCGGCAGGTGAATCCAGATTTGTTCCTCTTTTCAACTCCTTGGAGTCCGCCCGGATGGATGAAGTTCAACAACTCCATGCTGGGCGGATCCATGCGCAATCACTATTTCCCGGTTTACGCGAAATACTACCTGAAGTTTTTGCAAGCGTACGCCGCTGAAGGTGTGCCCATACAGGCGCTAACATCGCAGAACGAAGTGGATACCGATCAGGATGGCAGAATGCCCGCCTGCCTTTGGGGCCAGGAGTACGAAATTGAATTCGTGCGCGACCATTTAGGTCCGCTCCTGGAAAGCAGCGGGCAACCAACCAAGATCTGGATTTTGGATCATAACTACAATTTGTGGGGACGCGTACTGGACTCACTGGAGGACGAAAAGCTTCGCAAATACGTCAATGCAGTTGCCTGGCACGGCTACTACGGCACTCCTGACATGATGACTAAGGTCCACGACGTTTATCCGCAAGTGGAAATGCACTGGACGGAAGGTGGCCCGGATTACACGAATCCGGATTATCTGACGGATTGGTGTAAATGGGCGGGAACCTACAGCACGGTTCTGCGTAACTGGTCTCGTTCGATTACCGCATGGAACCTGGCTCTCGATGAGCTTGGGCGGCCAAATGTCGGCCCGTTTCCCTGCGGCGGCGTAGTCACTATCAATTCACAAAGCAGAGAAATCACCCGTAGCGGACAATACTGGGCTTTCGCCCACTACTCGCGTGTCGTCCGCCGCGGAGCTCGCCGCTTTGACTCCCAGAGTTCGACCGCCGACCTTCGGCATGTTGCGCTTGAAAATCCCGACGGCCAGCGGGTGCTGGTTCTCACCAATACAGGACTCGCCAAAACGATCGACCTGAGGCTCGCGGATATGGCGGCTTCGGTTCCTTTGAAGGAGAATTCCGTAACCACTTTGGCTTGGAGGTGATCGGGTAATTCGAAGTCTCGAGGTCATCTAGTCAGTTCGACCCCGGCAACAGCAATTACCCGATTAACCAATTGCCAAGAGATCTTTCGCTAGCTGGCCTTCGCCGCTTTCGCCATCGCCTCACGGCGCGATGCCACCTGGCCCTCTACGTACTTCAACCAATCGCGTCCCTGCTTCGAACTGTTAATCAACTTCTCGATGTTCGCAAACATGCGCGGGTTGTTCATCTTTTTGCGCAGTTCCGCAAGAAATGGCTTTACTTTCGCAAAAATGAAAAACATCTCACCGCCAAAACTGGGATCCAGTACGAGTTCCTGGTTAACTGTTCCAGCGAGGGTGAGCGAAGCAACCATGCTCCAGTATCCCCCGACTTGGCGGAGCCAGTTGTTTTCCTGGCTACCCAGGGCCGTCGCAATTTTCGTGAAGTCGTCGATGCTTTCGGGCCAGAAAGTTACCAGCCACCAGTTGCGTGCTTTTCGCAATTCAGCTTCGCGACGCAAGTCATAAAGTTTGATGATCAGTTCAGCGTCTGCAGCAGTAGGCTTCTTCGCCATGAAAAACCTCCAAGAGTATTTGGGATGGCTATGACAGAAAATCGCGTCACTTTGCCACAGTAGCAGATGCGAAGATCTGCGAAACGGTGCAGCTTATTACAAACTCAATGAGAAGTGTCCACGGACGAGCGCATTACTGGATCACACAATTATTCAATCTCCGCCCACGGCGGCGGCCTCGACCGGCATCGATCGCTCGTACTCACACTCTTTATTTGGGCACGCAACGACGGGACCTGATTTCAAGAACTTCTCGACCAAATACTCGTTCCCACAGCTTGGGCATTTCTCCGGAATCGGCTTGTGGGCCGACGTGAACTTGCACTTGGGATAGTTTCCGCAACCGTAAAAAGTATTTCCCTTGCGCGCTCGCTTTTCAACCAGATCACCTTCTTTGCAAAGCGGGCATTTCACTCCGATGAAGTTCTGCTTCACGTACTTGCACTCGGGATATCCACTGCAAGTAGTGAACTCGCCGTAGCGGCCGTGGCGGATCATCATATTCCGTCCGCACTTCGGGCACACTTCGTCGAGCGGAATGTCTGGAACCTTCTTGCCTTGATCGAGGCGTCGCGTGGTTTTGCAATCAGGATATCCTGTACACGCCATGAACTGGCCGAAGCGTCCGCGCTTCAGCACCATCACCCGGCCGCAGTTTTCGCAATACTCTTCCTGGGTCGTTTCCTGCACATCGGCGGAATCCAGGTCGGGCAAGTTGATAGGATTTTCTTTGGTGAAAGTGCAACTGTTGGGATCTTCTTTATCGTAAGAACTGCAAGCATAAAACGAGCCGTGCTTGCCCCATTTGATCACCAGCGGCGAACCGCAGCGCTCGCACTTTTCGTCCGTCGGCTTCTCCATCCGCTTGATGTTCTCCATGTGCTTGGAGGCGTAGCGGAGATCTTTCTCGAATTTCTTGTAGAAGTCGCCGAGCGCGTGGGTCCACGTTTCCTTGCCTTCTTCGATTTCGTCCAGTTCTTCTTCGAGACGGGCGGTGTACTGAATATCGAAGATATCGGGGAAGTTTTCGACCAGCAGATCGGTTACAACCAGACCGATTTCCGTGGGCGTAAACTTGCCGCCGAGTTTTTGCACATACTGGCGCTCCTGAATGGTGCTCAGAATTGCCGAGTAAGTTGAAGGTCGGCCGATGCCTCGCTCTTCCAGTTCTTTCACCAGCGAAGCTTCGTTGTAACGCGGCGGAGGTTCGGTGAAATGCTGCTCCGGCTTCAGCGCCTTGAGCGTCAGTTTTTGACCGGGATCGAGTGCCGGCAACTTGTGCTTCAGTTCTTCGTCTTCTTCGTCCTTGCCTTCCTTCGATTCTTCATAAACCTTGAGGAAGCCATCGAACTTCATCACCGAGCCAGTCACACGGAACCAGAAAACATCCGCACCTGACTTGGCATCGATGTCCACAGTGGTCTGGTCGAACACTGCGGGCGTAATCTGCGAAGCCACGAAACGCTGCCAGATCAGCTTGTAAACTTTGAATTCGTCTTCTTTCAAATACTGCTTGATCTGATCCGGGTGGCGCACGACCGAGGTCGGACGTATGGCTTCGTGAGCCGCTTGAGCGGCCTTCTTTTCCTTGTAGGCATTCGGTGTTTCGGGCAGATATTGATCGCCGAACTGCGACTTGATGTATTCGCGTACTTCAGCCAGCGCTTCATTTGAAACCCGCACTGAATCGGTACGCATATAAGTGATGAGGCCGACCAGGCCTTCCTCACCCAACTCAACACCTTCGTAGAGCCGCTGAGCGATCATCATGGTGCGCTTCACGCTGAAGCGGAGCTTGCGCGAAGAATCCTGCTGCAGTTTGCTGGTTGTGAACGGTGGAGTCGCATTGCGGCGGCGCTCTTTGCGGTCGACGGTGCGGACGACCCAGTCAGCTTTTTCCAGCGCGGCGCGAATCTTCTCCGCGTCCTCACCGTTAGTAACTTCGATCTTCTCTTCGCCCTTGCCAAGAAAACGCGCGTCGAATGCCGGCGGTTTCGGGCCCGCGAGATTGGCGTCGATCGTCCAGTATTCTTTCTTTTCAAACGCCTTGATTTCGCGTTCGCGCTCGACGATAAGGCGCAAAGCAACCGTTTGCACGCGGCCGGCGGACAGACCGCGCCGAACCTTGTCCCAGAGCAAAGGTGAAACCTGATAGCCCACAAGGCGGTCAAGAACGCGCCGGGCCTGTTGCGCATCTACGAGATTTTGATCGATGTCGCGTGGGTGCTCGAAAGCCTCGCGGACTGCGCGCTGCGTGATTTCATTAAAAGTAACGCGGCGTATGCGCTCAGGCTCCGGTTCAGCACCCTTCTTGGCTTTCTTCTTTTTCTTTTTGCCTTTGGGGTCGTCGCTCAGCTCTTCCGCCAAATGAGCCGCGATGGCTTCCCCTTCACGATCCGGATCAGGCGCGAGGTAGATGTTGTCCATCCCCAACGCCAGCTTCTTCAACCGCGCGACTACTTTCTCTTTGCCGGGAATGACGACGTATTCCGTGTCGAAATCATTCTCGACGTCAACCCCGAGAGTGCTCTTGGGCAGATCCTTTACATGTCCGAGTGAAGCCTCCACGGTGAAGCCCTTACCCAGATATTTCTGGATGGTCTTCGCCTTGGCGGGCGACTCGACGATCACTAAACCTTTGGTCAATGTGTCCCCTATCGATTCGTATCCTTTTTGTGAAGCTAGCACGAACTAGAAGAATTCAACAAGTTACGAGCTAGAAAGCCTTCACAAAATTCTTCCCCGGTAGCTGCTTCACCTTGCCGGCAAGCTCGAGCTCGAACAGCGCCGCAAATATCTCGGAGGAGGACAACGCCGGCTCCAGCCGCTCGACAATTTCATCGATGTGAGTAGCCTCGTCGGCTTTCAGCAGGGCGAAAATCTTCTTTTCGTGCGGTGACAGCTCCGTTTCCCCGAATAGAGATGCGGTTTGTTCCGTCTGCGATTCAGGGCCGCCCTCGGGCTGGAGCGTAAGTCGTACGTCCGCCGGGAGTTCCTCCCAGACGTCCTCCCACGTGGCAACCAGCTTCGCGCCTTGTTTGATCAGCGTGTTCGGGGTCCAAGAGCCTTTGTTGGTGACGTTGCCCGGCACAGCGAACACTTCACGATTCTGCTCCAAGGCACAGCGCGCAGTAATGCGTGTGCCGCTGTACTCGGCGGCTTCCACTACCAAAACACCCAAGGAGATCCCACTGATGATGCGGTTACGGATGGGAAAATTCTGTGGCGCGGGAAATGTACCTATGGGGAATTCAGAGATGACGGCGCCGCCCAGCGCGAGAATTTGTTCCGCCAGCTTCTTATTCTCCTTCGGATATACCTCATCGACGCCTGTGCCCCACACGGCTACGGTTTTACCCTTTGCCGCAATCGCGCCGCGATGCCCGGCCGTATCGATGCCCCGTGCCATGCCGCTGAAAATGACCAGGCCACGCGCCGCCAGATCACACGCCAGCCTCTCCGACATCCCCGATCTATAGGGCGTGGGATGGCGCGTGCCGACTAGTGCGATTCCAGGCTGCGAAATCACCGCGTCATTTCCGCGCACGTAAAGAATGAGCGGCGGATCATAGATTTGTTTCAATTGCGACGGGTATCGAGGGTCGTCTAAAGAGACGACTTGCGCACCGGCAGCGGCGGCCTTCCCCAGTTCGTCCTGCGCCAGTTCCATGGAACGGCCGGTGCCAAGCGATTGCGCGGACACAGCGCGCAGGCCGGCGGCTTCCAGCTCGGTTAAGGAAGCCCGGAAGAGCGTTTGTACGCCGCCGAAAAACTCAATCACGCGGCGAGCTTTCGTTGGTCCCAATCCGGGCGTAAGCGCCAAAGCCAGCCATTGCATTGAGGTTTCGCTGGTCTTGCAAACCGAAACGGCCGCGTCCGACACTGCACCCTCCAGGAGTCTCACCGGCATCTATACACGCCCGGAAAGCAGTGTCAAGGTAAGATGAACATTGAATTTGTTAGAATTGATTAGTTCCCTGAATGAAACGCCTTCGAATTTCCGCCATCTCCTACCTTAATACTGCGCCCCTGATGTGGGACTTCGAACACGGACAGGCCGCCGCTGATTTCGATATTTCCTACACCTTGCCCTCGCAGTGCGCCGCGAATTTACGCCAAGGCTCTGCGGATATCGGCATCATTCCCGCCGCAGCTTACGCCAGCATTCCCGATCTCGCAATCCTTCCTAGCGTAGCCATCGCATCACGCCGCGCGGTTCGCTCCATCCTGCTGGTCAGCAAAGTTCCGCCGGAGAAGATTCGGACAGTCGCGCTGGATACCTCGTCTATGACTTCGGTCGCACTGACCAAAGTTCTGTTTGAGAAATGGTGGGGCGGCGGCAGAACATTTGTCGCGATGCCCCCAGACATCGAACAAATGCTGCAGACGCACGATGCTGGCCTGGTGATCGGAGATCCAGCTCTGCGGATCAATCGCTCGCGCTACATCACTTATGATCTCGCTGAGGAATGGATACGCCTGACGGGCAAACCGTTTGTCTTCGCCTTCTGGGCTGTACGGCAGGAAGCTTTGAAGGACGCGCCTCGCGACTTGGATCTCGCCGCGGTGTTTCAGGAATCGCGCGACCACGGTTTGCTGCCGAAAAGTCTTGATTTCGTAGCCAGCGAGTGGGGGCCGCGCTTAGGCTTGAGCGAAGAGAACGTTAAAAGCTATCTGACCGAGAACATTCATTACTTCCTCGATCCCGCTTGCCTTCAGGGCATGGAGCTCTTCTTCAAATACGCTCGTGAATGCGGAGCACTCTCGTCCGCGCCGCCCCTCTGTTTTCTGGATTTAGCAAAAGCAGCGGTGATTTAGTCTTAACTCCCTGCAATTCAACCTGTAGACTACCTGCACCACAATCGAATGCTGCCTCATGTCCAGTTGTTGCTCGCGGTCTCCACTTGGGTACGGCTCCGGCGGCTTGGCGGAGTGGGTCTGGTTATATTGGGAGTCGCGGACAATTCCGTCATCCCGCTGACCGGCAGCATGGATGTGCTGACCATCTGGCTGGCTGCTCGGCATCGCGAGCCCTGGCCCTACTATGCGTTGATGGCAACTGTTGGCGCTGTGATCGGCGGCTACATCACTTACGCTTTGGCTCGAAAAGGCGGCAGGGAAGCGATGGAACTCAGGCTTTCGAAAAGACGAGCCGCAAAGGTCTACAAGAGATTCGAAAAATGGGGATTCGGAGGCATTGCAATTCCAGCCATTCTGCCTCCACCGTTTCCTTTTGTGCCGTTCCTGCTGGCAGCCGGCGCTATGCAGTACTCGCGAAAAAAGTTCCTGGGGGCGCTAGCTCTCGGTCGCGGAGTTCGCTATTCGATCGCCGCCTACCTCGGGTTTCTCTACGGAAACCATATCCTCCGCTTCTTCTCCCGGTACTACAAGCCCACTCTGGCCATACTGATCGGATTGGCCGTCATCGGCGGAATCCTTTCGTTGATCCAGTACCTTCGCTACAAGAGCGCGACTGGCACCCGGCTGCGTCGCCGGGCCGCCTGAAATAGGCAATTTGGAGCAAGGACGGCGCCTCCGTTAGAATCTTACTTACACCATGTCCTTGACCAAGCAGCAAGCTCTCGACCTTTTTCAATCCGATGATTTGATTGGCATCGGCATGGAAGCCAACTCCTTGCGCCGCAAGCTTCACCCCGAAGGCGTGGCCACCTATATCATTGATCGCAATATTAATTACACCAACTACTGCACCGAGTACTGCACTTTCTGCGCCTTCTATCGTCCGCTGAAAGGGCCCAAGGCCAAAGAGGGATACATTCTCGATTTCGAAACCATTTACGAAAAGATTCGTGAGACTGTTGAATTGGGTGGAACGGGAGTGCTGATGCAGGGCGGCTTGCATCCTGACCTGAAAATTGAGTGGCATGAGCAGATGCTCGCCGGCATCAAGCAGCGCTTCCCAAAAATTCATCTGCACTGCTACTCGGCTTCCGAGATCATCGCAATTGCCGAATACAGCGAACTGAGCATCCGCGACACGATCGCACGGCTCAGAGATGCAGGCCTGGATTCAATCCCCGGCGGCGGAGCGGAGATTCTTGACGACGAAGTCCGATACAAGATCGCGCGCCTGAAATGCCTGACCCAAGACTGGCTCAATGTGCACCGCACCGCGCACCAATTGGGAATGAGAACGACTGCGACCATGATGTTCGGTGTCGGCGAGAACTACGAGAACCGAGTGAATCACTTTCAGCGTCTCTACGAATTGCAAGAAGAGACCGGCGGCTTCACGGCGTTTATTCCCTGGAGCTTTCAGCCGCAGAATACGGCTCTGGGCGGACGCCACTGGGACGAAGCCACTGCAGTCGAGTATTTGAAAGTGCTGGCAATCTCCCGGCTGTATCTCTCGAATTTTCTGAATGTGCAATCCAGTTGGGTGACGCAAGGACTAAAAGTCTGCCAACTCGGTCTGCAATTCGGTGGCAACGACGTCGGCTCGGTGATGCTCGAAGAGAATGTCGTTCGAGCTGCCGGAGTGACCAACTGCACCACGGAAGAAGAATTACGGCGAATCATCCGCGATGCAGGCTTCAAACCGGTGCAGCGCGATACCCTGTACCGGACGTATTTCCTTAACTAAGAGCGCACAAAATGAAAACGGCCCCCAAAATCGAGGCCGTTTTCGGATGCGTAGCACCCCATCAAGGTCAATTCAATTATCATCCTGCGGCGAATCGAAAGCAAGTGAATTTGAAGGGAGAGCCAGCACCCCATCTTGGCTGGCTCTCCCATTCTGGCACTTTTAGGCTGACCCTCTTTGAACTGAGGTGTGGACCTGGCGGGATTTGAACCCGCACCTGTAACCTTGATGGGGTTCCGTGCTGCCGTTACACCACAGGCCCACTGCACGACAGCCTACTCGGCGCGCGACTGAAACGCATGGTCATCCGTCACATAAGCGCCTTCCGTATTCCCGATGTGGGCACCTCGATCAGGTAGAATGAAGGTTCCAGATAGACTCGCCTTGAGTCACTGAGAAGCCTCATCCAGAACCGCATGTTCTTTCCCTCTCAACTGCTAGCCGCGTTCGTCGCTCCGAAGGGGATCGGGCAATACATCCGCCAGCATTTTCTCGATAAGACTTTTCAGGGCCTTTATCACCCCAACGCTTTTGACACCGCGTTGCTGATTCCTTATTTCATCGTGCTGATCCTGCTGGCATCTTACGGCGCGCATCGCTACGTCCTGGTTTATCTCTATTACAAACACAAGAAGAATGGCACGACCGAACCGGCCACGCATTTTGCCGAACTGCCGCGAGTCACCGTTCAACTCCCTATCTTCAACGAGCAATTCGTAGTCGAGCGCCTTCTGGATGCCATTTGCCGCTTGAATTATCCACTGGACAAACTCGACATTCAGGTGCTCGACGACTCCACCGATGAAACCGTCGCCGTGGCACGTGGGCTGGTCAATCACTACGCCGCTCGGGGATTTCCCGTCAGCTACCATCATCGGTCGAATCGCGAGGGATTCAAGGCAGGCGCGCTGGCGGAGGGTTTGAAGACGGCGAAAGGCGAGTTCGTTGCGATCTTCGATGCCGACTTCGTTCCTCCGGAAGATTTCCTGCTCCGCACCATTCACCACTTCACCGAACCCAAAGTCGCAATGGTGCAAACCCGGTGGACCCACATCAATCGCAATTATTCGTTTCTGACCGAGGTTGAGGCCATTTTGCTCGACGGGCATTTCGTACTCGAGCACTCTGGACGGGCGCGCAGCAACGTCTTTTTCAACTTCAATGGCACTGCAGGCGTGTGGCGGCGGTGCGCGATTGACGACGCTGGCGGCTGGCAACACGATACCCTGACCGAAGATACGGATCTCTCTTATCGGGCGCAGCTGAAAGGCTGGAAATTTATTTACCTGCAGGATGTGGAATGCCCCGCGGAACTGCCGGTAGAGATGACCGCTTTCAAAACGCAGCAGGCTCGCTGGGCCAAGGGATTGATTCAGACCAGCAAGAAGATTCTGCCCCAGGTGCTCAAGAGCGATCAGCGGTTCCACGTGAAGCTTGAAGCGTGGTATCACCTGACCGCAAATCTCAGCTATCCGTTGATGATTATACTGTCAGTGCTGCTTCTGCCGGCCATGATCATTCGCTTTTACCAGGGCTGGTTTCAAATGCTCTACATCGATTTGCCGCTGTTCATGGCGTCGACATTTTCGATCTCGAGTTTTTATCTGGTCTCGCAGCGGGAATTGTTTCCCGGGAAATGGTATCGCGCTCTGCTGTATCTTCCTTTTCTGATGGCGCTGGGCATCGGCCTCACCGTGACCAACACGCGCGCTGTGCTGGAAGCGCTGATTGGAAAAAAGTCAGAATTCGCGCGCACTCCGAAATATCACGTGGAGTCCAAAAAAGACAAAGTGCGCGCCAACAATTATCGCCGCCGCCTCGGCTGGGTACCGTGGATAGAGCTGCTGATCGGATGCTACTTCGCGATCACCGTGTATTACGCAATAGACAACGAGAATTACATCACCGTGCCATTCCTGATTCTATTCGTGGTGGGTTATTGGTGTACCGGACTCATGTCTCTGCTGCAGGGCCGGTTCGCGGGCATCTCGCTTAGCGCTGAGACCCACACCAAGCCGTTCCCGGTAGGAGTTTGAGGTCGCGACAGAAGCTCGTGTTCTCTTCAACGACATCGTTACGACCGGCACGCGTCCCGTCGTTTTGATATCCTAATGCATTGTGCGGATGATATGGTTATTTCTGATTCTCGCCTGCAGCGGCGGGGCCGTGTTGTGGGCGGGCATAGCAGCTTATCTTCGTGTGCGCCGCCACCTGAAGGTCACGGCTGAATTGAGAAAAAGCGGCGTCCATCGCGAGGTGGACAGTCTCTAGCATCCACCAACTGTAGAGACCTAAGCTGGCTATGTCTCTACCGAACGGAGATTCGCAGCACATGAACAAACCCGCTACCGGGATTCTTGGAACTCAGGATCGTGTTCTCGAGGCCGCAAGCCAAGTGGCAATTGTGATTGGTGCCAGCCTGTTCGTGGCTCTGTGCGCACGCCTCACGGTACCGCTGCCCATCACACCTGTTCCGCTAACGCTCCAGAATTTCGGCGTGCTGCTCGTAGGACTCGCCCTTGGCCCCCGTCGCGCCTTCGCCGCGCTCGTTCTCTATCTTGGGGAAGGCCTCATTGGGATGCCAGTATTTAATCCCACAGGACCCGGCGGCTTGGCTCAGTTGCTGGGACCCACCGGCGGCTTCCTGCTCGCCTACCCATTCGTCGCTGGCATCGCCGGCTGGGTTTTCGAAGCTAAGGATGAAAAGAAAAGTTTCACCCGCGCCGCCACCGCTTGCACTCTAGCCGAGATTTTCTTGTTTGTGTGCGGACTGTCCTGGCTCGCCGTGCTCACCCATTCTTTCGCTCTAGCCGTACGCTTCGGCCTCTATTGGTTTGTCTTCGCCGAAGTCATCAAGATTATGTCCGCCTCCGCGCTGGCCAGCGGTTGGCAGCGTTTCCATCAGGTTCAATCATGACTCTCATCGCCTCCACCTCCGAACACTCGCCGACCCCCATCACCGAAGGCAAGCGCGAAATCACCGTCGCTCACAGTCCTGACTCCGATGATGCTTTCATGTTTTATGGACTGGCTACGAACAAGGTTCGTGTCCCCGGCCTGCGTTTCACGCACACTCTTTCGGACATCGAAACCCTGAACCGCAAGGCCATGGAAGGCGTCTACGACGTGACTGCGATTTCCTTTCACGCCTATCCCTACATTCAGGATCACTATTCCCTGCTCGCGACCGGCGGCAGCGTGGGAGACGGATACGGCCCCATGATCGTGGCCCCGCGCGCGTATTCGATTAGCGATATCAAGCGCAAGCGCATCGCCGTTCCCGGAGTGTTGACCACCGCCTATCTGGTTCTAAAGCTCTTTGCTCCAGGGATCGAAACCGACGTCGTTCCTTTCGACGAGATCATTCCGCAGGTGTTGGATGGCAGGCAGGAAGCTGGCCTGATCATTCACGAAGGCCAGTTGACCTACGACAAGTCCGGTCTGCATCGCATCGTCGATCTCGGCAAGTGGTGGCAGAAAGTCACCGGATTGCCGTTGCCGCTGGGCGGCAATGCCATCCGTCGAAGCCTGGGCCCCGAACTGATGTCCAGCGTGGGGAACGCGTTGCGCGAGAGCATTCAGTACGCGCTTGATCACCGCGAAGAGGCGCTGGCCTACGCCATGCAGTTCGCTCGAGACCTCGACTCGCAACTCGCCGACAAGTTTGTCGGCATGTACGTCAACGAGCGCACTCTCGACTATGGGCCCGAAGGACGCGAAGCCGTACGCCGCCTCCTCGACATGGGCCACAAGGCAGGAATCATTCCGCAAGCTTCCAGAGTGGATTTCGCCGCCTAACATCACCCAATTTTAAATCGTCAATCCCGAGCGAAGCGAGGGATCTCAGTTCTTCCTTCCACGCCAAGACGCCGGAAAAGCGCATCAATGAAGCGGAGCCGCTTCCGTGGAATTCGTAATACCCGTGCCTTCGTGCAGCAGCAATCGATCCGTCTGCGAATCGTAAGTGAAAATCTCCGCGTATCGACCCCAATTCAAGGCCGTCTCGAGCTGAAGTCCAACGTCTTCCTGAGAAAAATGCTGATCGAGGACATCGCGGAAAAACTCCAACGGAACCGCCCGGTCGGACTTTCGCTCCAGCGCGTTTCGAATTTGTTGAATCAGCGTGACGTGACTAAGAACAGCATCGCGAAATAGTTTCTTTCGCGTGCCGATATCTGCGTCCGCAAATTCCTTGCCCGCGGGAGTAATCTGCACGTCTCCCTGAGTCGAATCGGCGAATCCCAGCAGCACAGCCTCATCCACGATAGGAAACAGATCGTCGACTTCCATCAGCAACTCTTCCGCGAGATGATACATGTCCTCCCGGCCGCCGCGATCGTTCAGAAACTCGAGCAATCCAGCCATGCCGCCCGCAGTTGCATGAGGCAGCACCTGAAACGATGGCTTGCGTACGACAGGCAATTTCGTAACCGGCCCGACTTCCAACTCAGGCTGCGTCATCACCTTATAGATGTAATCGACGTAGATGAGAAACTCGGCCGTCTTGCGATCGCGCGGCTGAGGCAGTGAAATGCGGAAATCGGCCCGAATCTTTGCTGGATGCGTTCCCAGAACCACAACTCGATCCGCCAGCAGAACCGCCTCTTCAATATTGTGCGTAACCAGAAAAATGCTCTTCGTCGGCATCTGATCCTTCATCCACAATTCCATCAACTCGCGGCGAAGGCTCTCGGCCGTAAGCACGTCCAGCGCGGAGAACGGCTCGTCCATAAACAACACTTCGGGTTCTACAACGAGGGCGCGCGCGAATCCGACTCGCTGCTTCATGCCTCCCGAAAGTTCCTTGGGATAAGCGTTTTCAAAACCCTTGAGTCCCACGGTGGACAGAGCTTGCAATGCCTGCCGATGCCGCTCCGCGTGCTCCATCCCCTTCGCTGCCAGCGGAGCCTCAACATTCCCCATCACTGTCAGCCATGGGAATAACGCAAAGCTCTGGAACACCATGCCAATGTTCGGAGTGCAACCACTCAGTGGCTGACCGTGTACAAGTACGGTGCCACTGGATGGCGCAGTCAGTCCCGACAGAATTCTCAGCAGTGTAGATTTCCCCGATCCTGAAGGCCCAAGCAGCGCACAGATAATGCCCGACTCGACCGCCAAGTCCATGGGAGCGATGATCTGAATTTCTCTTCCGTCTGGCTGGGTGTAAGACTTCTCAATCTTCCGCCCTTCGATAATGATCTCCCCAGGCTGCGGAAGCTGTGCCGGCTGCGGTTCCGGCTCGTGTGCGGTTTCGGGTTCGTGGTGAGGCTCTGCGGCCAGCGCTCCCGAAAGTTCATCCATCATTCGCTGCCAGGCTTCTTCTGGAAGTTCATCGAACAAGCGCATTCGGTCGTCGGGATCGATCCGGTCAACCAGAGCGCGCATTTCTCCTACAGGCAGCGAATGCAACAACACGTATTGGTGATAGTAGGGAAATTGAGCGACCACATCGGCGGCGAGATCCAAAGGCAAACGGCGGAAGAGCGATTGTTGCTGCTCGAAGGGAAGATTACCCAACGCGTCGGCTGCGTGCACCACCTCGGAAGTTTGCAGCAGAGCTACTGCCTCATTCCAATGCGCCTGCGAGACTGCGTCCCGGAGTTTTTCAGCGAGTGGTGAAGTCATCGGAAGTTGATTGTCCCGAGTGATGAATGGTTCTGGGATTCAGTCGCGCCAGCGTTCACAATATATCGCAGTGCGGGCCAATCGTGCTGATAGCCAAGAACTGGCAGTTTCTATCTCGCCAACGGCGTCCGTTCCAGCAGCTTTACCAAACTATAAAGCGTCTGGTTGACCGGCGTGGGCACGCCGGCTTCAACACCCCTGTGCACCAGAAAGCCGTTCAAGGAATCGATTTCGGTGGACTTTCCGCGGGCGATATCCTGTGCGGTGGAAGAAAGCGCTTCCGGCACTACACGGCCGAGTTCCAGGACCGCCGCGATCAGTTTGTCCGCCGACAGATGAACTCCAGAAGCGTCGCCCACCGCCACTCCCTCGGCTACCACTTGCTTCATCACTTCAACCGAGCCGGCATCGTCGACAAGACGCCCGTATCTCGCACGCGAAAGCGCCGATAGCGCGTTGTAGGCGCAATTCATGATCAGTTTTGTCCACAGTTCGAGCGTGATGTTCTGAGAAATCCGGCAAGGAACGCCGGCCCGCGTGAATGCCTCCGCGATCTCTGCAATCTCCGATTCGGTTCCACCCTGGTTCGAGACTGGATTTCCAATCACAAGATCGCCGCGTCCCGAATGCTTGACCTGCCCCGGTCCGCTCATTTCGGCGGCAATATAAACCACCGCAGAAATTGCCTGGATGCCGGCTGCGAAATCCATTCGCTCGGCATTGTCTACGCCGTTTTGAAGAGAGACTACATTCGTTTCCGGTGAGAGATAAGGCGCCAGCAATTTCGCCGTGTCTTCCGTATCCACCGTCTTCACCGAGAAAAGAACCAACTCCGCGTCGCGGGCAGCGTCTAATTCCGTCGACGCGGAAACGGAAATGCGCTCTTTGAAATGAATACTATCGATGAAAAGGCCATCGCGATTGATTGCTTCAACACGTTGCGCGCGACCGATGAGAGTAACCGGAGCGCCCGCGCGTGCCAGCCTTCCTCCGAAGTAACATCCCACAGCGCCCGCGCCCACCACGGCAATCCGGGGCCACCCTTTTTCCGGCATGTCATCTCCAAAATCTTATTCTCAGGGAATTTCCAGCGCGAACTCGGAACGATGATTCGAGGCTGGAAGCCAGCAGCTAGAAGCTTTCTTTAAATGAAAACACTGGATCAACATCCACCGGCACGCCTGCCGCGGACTTCAAGGAAGCCTGCAGTTCCGGCGGCATGGTCCCATATTTATTGAACCAGTTCTCGCCCCGCGCCCTGTCGCCGGTCGCTTCAATTTCCAACAACTCTTTCGCCAGATCCTTGATGCCTGCCGGCATGCGCTGATAATCGATCGCGTATCGGCCAGAGGACTGACGCGTGATCGCCCCGCGCTCAGAGAGATAATTGAACTCCATCATCTCCGCCTGGCCGTGAGCCTCGGCAACGCCAAACCGAACTGTGCGAAAGATTCCGGCAACATACGACGCGTAATATTCTTCCAGCTTGTTCTTGGGCAGCACGTCGTGGTCGACTAACCACTGCAAGCCAAACATTCCCACTACGTCGGCCTTAGCTTCTTCCAAGGCACTGTAGGCTGGACCGATAGACTCGCGGATGTCGACCTTGCCCGCCGAAGTCCGTGCGAACGCTGGCCCCAGGCCGTGAGACATCTCGTGCATAATCGTCGCCAGAAGATAACCCTCGCCCGACGCTTTGTCCGCCTGAGCCCGCAACATCACATGTTGCGCAACCGGCAGAACTACGTAATTCACCCGCGCATCCATGAAGTTCTTGAAGAACAGTTTCTTGCTCCCCTTCTGTTCGTGCACGCGCGGATCATTCGGCAGATTATCGGCGACGGCTTGATACCCATGGTTCAGATCGCCCGCGCGAAACGGCGTGTCCATCACTTCCATCGGAGTTTCCAGTCCGTGCTTGGAAGGCCGATCCTCCGGCGCGAGCGGGAGAGCATCCTGAATATCTGCAACATACTTCTGGAACATTTCAAGCTTGCTGCTCTCTTCGCTGTTGCGAATCATCACCGCCGCGCCATAGGTCGCTTTGACGCCAAGTAGACCGTCGTCGTAGGTCTCGTCAGGAGCAAAAATCACGTCGAACTTCGGATTCTTCAAATCGAGCCACGCCAGGTTGCTCTTGAAATAATCGTCGGTAAGCAGCGCATCCGCCCGCAGTCGCAGGAAATTCGCGAAAGCCTCGTCATCGCTCAAAGCGGCAGCTTCTCGCAGGTCTTTCGCCGCGGGCTCAAGGAATGAAAGGTACGCAATGTGGTACGGAAGCCCTTCAAGCTTATCGCCGTGCCAGCGCACGACTGTGAACGAACCGTAAATCTCATTCTTCTTTTCCGGGTGCGCTTTCACATACTGCTCGACTTGTTCGCGAGTCAGGGTTTGCGGATAAAATCCCCGGCCCGGCGCCATGCGAGTTTCCCCGACGAAAGGCTTGTCGTCGTCGAGCAGATCGAAGCGTGAGGCGTTGATCCAGAGGTAGCGTCGCAGCGCTTCATCCTTCGGATTTTTGCTGGTCGCTAACGACTCGTAAAGCGTCAATCCATCAGGATCAATCTGGCGCCAATAGATTTCCTCGAGATAACGCGAAGCGTCCACCAGTTTTTCTACTAGCTTCACCTCACGCGCGGTCAAGCCTGAGGAATGAAACGGCATTTCTACACGACGGAACTTTGCGAGCCGCTGGTCCAGGTCAGGAACCACCTGCATCCCTGCCGACTCTGCCCCTTTGGCAGCGGAGCCTGTCATTGGCTTGTTCTCCGGCTTATTCTCTTTTTGTGCTGAAATAGTAATGGGAAGGATAAAGCAAAAAACCAACAGTGCAAACCAGGGCCCCAGTTTCTTGAACATGAATGCTGTATTCTAACAGAGCATTCCGCACTTAATCGTTTTACTTCCCGCGAATCAACACTAACATCACTGTCACGTTATGACCCAGAGTTCTAATTCGAACGGCCCCCAGACGCTGCTCATCGACGCCGACGACACGCTTTG
>JABDBE010000041.1:25081-25438 GCA_013288805.1 Acidobacteriota bacterium | reverse complement strand
CTGGAAGAGCTGCGTCTGTTCCTCCGCAGGATGGCCGAAAAGGTTCGACTGGTAGAAGAGAATCAATTTCTCCGTGAGCGCGTGGATACTGAATCCGACCTTCATGGCATCGTCGGCTCTTCCGCCAAAATTCAGGACGTGCTGCGCATGATCTCGCGCCTGAAAGACACGCGCACTCCGGTACTTATTTCCGGGGAGAGCGGCACCGGTAAAGAGTTGGTCGCGCGCGCCATTCACTTCCGCGGTTCCTTCGCCAATCGCCCGTTTGTGGCCGTGGACTGCGGCTCGCTCGTCCCCACCCTCATTGAAAGCGAACTGTTTGGATACGAAAAAGGCGCTTTCACTGGCGCGCTTCGA
>JABDBE010000041.1:660-25071 GCA_013288805.1 Acidobacteriota bacterium | reverse complement strand
TGTTCCAGTCGGCCAACGGTGGCACCATTTTCCTCGACGAGATCGGGGAACTGCCGCTGGAGTTGCAAGCCAAGCTGCTGCGCGTTTTGCAGGAAAAGGAAATCCGTCCGGTGGGAAGCAATCAGAAAATTAAAGTGGATGTCCGCGTGGTGGCTGCTACCAACCGCGATCTTGAAGCCGAGTACCGTAACGGTACCTTTCGCAAGGATCTTTATTTCCGGCTGAACGTGGTCACCGTTCACTTGCCATCGCTGCGTGAGCGTCGCTCCGATATTCCCATGCTGGCGCACTGGTTTCTCGATCGTCACGCGCCCGATAACTCGATGCAGGTCACCAACGCGGCGATGAAATGCCTGTTGCAATACGATTGGCCAGGAAATGTGCGGGAACTGGAGAACTGTGTCGAGCGCGCCGTGGCCTTGGGCGATGGCAAACTTGTCGATGTCAGCGACTTGCCGCCCACTATCGCTTCAGCGTCGCCTTCTTCGGAAACGCCAATAAGCACCATGGCAGGCGTAGTATCCTCCACCGACCTCGAGGATATTGAACGGGCGACAATTGAGCGCGTGTTCGAACAGGTCAAAGGCGACAAAGCGCTGGCGGGCAAGATGCTTGGCATCAGCCGCGCGACCTTGTATCGCAAGCTCAAGCGCTACAACATCGGCGGCCGCCAGGAGATAGGGCCAACTAGCCAGGCGCTGCAATAAATCAGTCGACTAAGGCGCGATCAGATGGAGGAAGCGAAACGTGTGCTTTTCGGCGACAGCGAATTTTGTAGGTAGCGGAGTCTTAGCAGGGGTCGGTGTTGTGACCTTGACCAAGGTGAAACATCGGCGCGAGTTGTTCTTCGCGGCGCTCCCTACGCTCTTTGCTATTCACCAGTTCATCGAGGGGTTCGTCTGGCTGGGGCTGGACGGAATACTGTCGCCTAAAGTCGCGCACAATATGGGCGCTGCGTTCATGCTGTACGCGCAGGGACTTCTTCCATTTATATTGCCGCTCAGCGTTATTTTATTTGAGGCCGACGCGAAAAGTCGCCGACGCATGCAACCGTTCCTTATTCTTGGAACCTTAACCGCCCTTTATATACTTTGGGCTCTGACCGCTTATCCAACGCAGGTTTTTGTCAAAGGCAACAGCATCGTGTACATCAACCAGGCGACTAACAATGAACTCGTTGCGGTTCTTTACGTCATCGTGACGTGCGGTTCGCTTTTATTTTCGAAAGTAAAAGACATGGTGATTTTCGGAATCGCGAATCTGGCGATCCTGCTGGTCGTGATGGCGTTTAAGCGATACGCGTTTACCTCTCTGTGGTGCGCTTACGCGGCGGTTGCCAGCGTGATTATCCTGGCTTACTTCTGGAAGAGTGCAGGAATAAGACCTTTCCAGTATGCCAGAGCGATCTAGTTGTATCGGAGCGTCAATACTTGTGCCTCGCTGTTAGTCTAAATAGTATTTCTTGTTCGAGGGAACTCTACTTATGTTCTTAACGACCGTGCAGCCAGTTCGTCGCAAGCGATTTCTTGTCTTGGTGGGAATTCTCTTCCTGGCTATTTTCTCAGCCAAACATTCGTGGGCCGAACAATGGAAAGTATTAGGGCCGGATGGAGGAGACGCCCGCAGCCTCGCGTATGATCCGCGTAACTTCGACCACATCTTCCTTGGAACCGGCACGGGAAGCCTGTTCGAATCGTTAGACGGTGGGCGCAGTTGGTCGCGATTCGCGCATCTCGGTACTGGCAACGACTATGTGCTGGATCACATTGTCATCGATCCGCAGGCCCCCGACGTCATGTTCGTCTCCGCATGGAGCGTAGAGGACACTAAGGCTGGCGACGTGTTTCGCTCCCGCGACGGCGGAAAAACCTGGGAAGCGCTTACCGCCATGCACGGAAAATCGATTCGCGCTTTGGCTCTTGCTGTTTCCGACTCTAAGGTCATAACCGCGGGCGCACTGGATGGCGTGTATCGAAGCAAGGACAGTGGTGAGACTTGGGAGCATATTTCTCCTGCCGCCGACATCAGAGATGTTGAATCGATTGCCGTGGATTCCAAGGATCCGAACGTCATCTATGCCGGAACCTGGCACCTGGCGTGGAAGACGACGGATGGCGGGGTGAACTGGCATCACATCAACAAAGGCATGATTGAGGACTCGGATGTGTTCTCGATTATTATCGACGCGACTGACCCCGCGGTGGTCTACGCCAGCGCTTGTTCAGGAATTTATAGCAGCGACAGTGCCGGCGAAAGTTTTCGCAAAGTGCAGGGAATGCCTTTTTCTGCGCGCCGAACACGGGTGCTGAAGCAGGATCCGCGAAATCCGAAGATCGTTTATGCGGGAACCACCGAGGGACTATGGAAGACGAGCGACGCGGGCAAGACCTGGAAGCGGGACGGCAATCCTGAGACGGTGGTAAATGATGTGCTGATCGATCCGCGAAATTCCAAGCTGGTTTTACTGGCGACGGATCGCAGCGGCGTGATCGCGAGCGACGATGGCGCGCAGACTTTCCGGCCGTCCAATCACGGTTACGCACATCGCTATGTAACCGCAATTCTGGCGGACAAAAAAGATCCGGACACGATTTTTGTGGCCGTGGTGAACGACCGAGAATGGGGTGGTGTGTTTTCGTACCGCGATGGGGGGCAGCACTGGGAACAAAAGAGCACGGGCCTTGGAGGCCGCGATGTTTTTACCCTGCAGCAGGCGAGTAACGGGTCGCTGATCGCAGGCACGAATCGGGGCATCTTCATACTTGATCACGCCAGCAAGATGTGGCGGCCCAGCAACACCATCGTCAAGGAGGCGCCTCCGGCGACCAAGCCGAGGAAGGGAACGAAGGTGGTTGCGAAGCCTGTGCCACATTCGACGTTGGAAGCGAAGGTGAATGAAATTGAAGTAACTCCGCAACGCTGGTTGGCGGCCACGACGGCAGGATTGTTCGCCAGTTCGAATGACGGGAAGACCTGGATGGGCGGTCCGGTGCTCGGCAGAAGCGATTTTGTCGCGGTGCGGTCCAATGGACAATTGGAAGTGGCCGCCACTCGCAAAGAAGTGGTGGTCTCAACCGATGGCGGGACCACTTGGCAACAGGCAACACTGCCGGGAAACATCAGCGGCATCCGCTGCGTGACGGTGACGCCGGACGCGCAGATTCTGGTGGCGTCGCGCGAAGGCGGGTTTAGCAGCACCGATAGCGGGGTCACTTGGCTACGCTTAAAAAATGGCTTGCCTGATCGGGATATCAGCTCCATCGCCTACGACGAATCAGATAAGACCCTGCTGGCGACGAGTATGGCAACCAGCACGATCTTTCAAAGCAGCGATGGCGGGCAAAGCTGGAAGAGTGGCGCGGACTCGGGTTATCCGCTTCGCCTGATCAGTGTGGTCCGAGGACGCTTCGTGGCAGCGACGCCATTCGATGGCGTCATTGTTCAACCGTAAGTCGCTCAACCGTAAGTCCGGATTTACAGTCTACGGTGACCAGACTATTGATGATTACGCTCTTTTCTTTTTGTGATCGACGTGGAGCGCGAGGTCTGCCGCGCCCAGGCGGTCCTCCAGATCAGCCAGCAACCCTGCGTCAGTCAGATCGAGAGGATGGGAATTCTTCCAATCGTGGTGCACGATTGTGTGCAGACGTTCGACCACATCGTCGTCATGCACCTCAATCGCGAGTTCGCGCCGGCTGTCAAAACTGCCGGGCGCCAGATTAATAGAGCCCACGATTGCGCGGACTCCATCGGCAAAAAGCATCTTGGCATGAAGCTTGAGATGCTTCAGCTTGTGGACCTTGATTCCAACGTCATCCATGATGCGCAAACCGCCAACGCCTTCGACCAGCTTTTCCCTTTTTAGGGTGTGCGGTGGCCGCGCCATCACATGTACCTTCACTCCTCGTTCCTTCGCGCGCACCAGGTGTTCGATGATGATCGCATCCTGATAACGCTCGTTCTGCAGAAATAGCGTGTGCTTTGCCTGGTCTATGAATTCCGCGATTTTGTCGCGTCCGTTCCCTTCACACCAGATAAGATGCGCATGTTCGCCCGGGTCAAAGGACTTCCGGCTCCAGTCTGCCTCGAAGCAGTCGATGACCTCGCCTACCTCGCGCTTGTTGTCCGTGATCACGGCATAATCCCGGGTCTCAGTCAGGTTCTTGGTTTCCCAGTTGAGTGATTTCACGAAGGCGACGCGATCGTCGACCACCATCGACTTCTCGTGCGTCAGATCGAAAACCGGGTTGCTGTCAATTACCTCGACTCCCGCTTGAGTGAGCGTTTTGCGGGATTCCTCGTTTTCCGCCTCCCCGCTGCGGCGGGCGGGATTCAGCATCACGCGCACCTTTACACCGCGACGATGCGCATCGACAACTGCGTCCAACAGCATCGGATCAGAAAAGAGAAACATCTTGATCCGAAGCGATTTCGTGGCCTCATGGATGGCATCAAGAATCGGTTGGGCGGAGTCGTCGGGAAGAACGACTAGAGAACGGGACATGCTGCCTCCATGGAATCATGCGAGCAACTGCAGACCGCTGCCGGAGATAATATGCTTCTAGCTTGCAACTTTCTCAGAAACCCCATCGACCTGTACGCGATGCAATTCGGCATAGACTCCGCCGAGCGCCAGCAATTCCTCATGAGTGCCTTGTTCCGCCACCACGCCTGCCTTGAGCACGATAATTTTGTCGGCGTCCCGAATCGTGCTGAGACGGTGCGCGATCGTGATGACGGTTCGTCCCTTCATGAGACGCTCGAGAGCTTCGATCACGAGCCGCTCAGATTCTGTGTCG
The DNA here is from genome assembly GCA_013288805.1 of Acidobacteriota bacterium. Classification (GTDB taxonomy): domain Bacteria; phylum Acidobacteriota; class Terriglobia; order Terriglobales; family Acidobacteriaceae; genus JABDBE01. The sequence continues at coordinate 20,272 of JABDBE010000041.1, read as the reverse complement.
AGCGCCGCGGTAGGCTCGTCGAGGATAAGAATCGGTGTATTGCGAATGACGGCGCGAGCAATTCCGATTCTCTGCCGTTGCCCTCCGGAAAGGGTGAGCCCGCGCTCCCCCACCAGGGTGTCGTATCCGTGGGGCATTCGTGAAATGAATTCGTCGGCGTTGGCCAGTTGCGCAGCTTCCTCAATTTCTTTCTGGGTCGCACCCGGGCGGCCGTAAGCAATGTTGTCTCGTATAGTCCCGCGGAACAGCACCGTGTCTTGCAGCACGAAACCGATCTGGCTGCGCAGAGGATTCAGTTTGTACTCACGAATGTCTACTCCATCGATGCGCACACTGCCAGAAGTCGGATCGTAGAAGCGTGGGATCAGGCTCACCACGGTAGATTTGCCACCGCCGGTCGTGCCCACAATCCCGACTAACTCACCTTGTTTGACGGTGAAGCTAACATCAAGCAGCACAGGTTCATCTTTGTTGTAGCCGAAGGCTACATGGTCAAACGAGATGTCGCCACGAATGGCTTCCGGTTCTCGCGCGCTCGCAGATTCACGAATAACGCTGTCGGTTTCGAGGATGGCCTGAATTCGCTCGACTCCCACAGCGGCCTGAGCGATGGAGTTGGTCATCTTAGCGAGATCCTGCACCGGCTTGAAGAATTTGGTGAGATACGAAAGAAAGACAGTCAACGCGCCCGCCGTCATGGTTCCGATCAGAATGAGCGACGCACCTCGCCAAAGCACAAACGCGGTACACAAAGCCACCGTCACGGTCACAACCGGCGAGAGCATTGACTTCACTCTGCGAGCTTTGAGGGCGGCATCGACTGTCGCGCGGCTAGCGTCGCTCAGCTCCTTTTGTTCCAGATCCTGCCGACCGAAGGCCTTTACGACGCGTACCGATTCCAGCCCTTGCTGAACGACGGCGACGATGTCGGCCTGACGATGACGCACCTCGCGGGTAGCTTTCTTCACAGCCCGCTTGAACCGCGAGACAAATAACAGCAGGAACGGAGTGATCCCAACGGCCACGAGGGCAAAGTCCCAATTGAGCCAGAACATCAGGCCCAGCATCCCGACGATGGTGAGGAGATCGACGAGTATGCCCAGAGTCGCGGAGGACGCGAAGCTTTGAATAGTTTGAATGTCGTCGGTGATGGTGCTGAGCAGGACCCCAGTCTGGTGGCTGTCGTAATAAGCCAGCGAAAGGCGCTGCAGATGGTGGTAGGTGCGCATGCGCAGATCGTGCGCCACCCACTGACCTACACTCTCGGTGTAATAGTTATCGATGTAGGACGCGAGGGAGCCGATCACCGCGATCAGTATCGCGCTGACGGCCGCGACGGCTGCGATTTTCATCTTGCCAGGGCCCATCCCACCAGTCAGCGAAGCTACAAAGTGATCGAACCAGCCGGGAAGATGATGCGATCCGACAACATTGTCGAGAATGATTTTCAACGGCCAAGGGCCAGCCAGACTCATCAGGGTCTCGACCGTCATGGCGATCAATATGAGGAGGAGAGTTCCGCGATAAGGGCGAATGAGCTGGCGAATCAGCCGCGACATACCGCCTCACTGGTGGCGATCAGCAGAGCTTGTAGGTTTGGGTTTCTTCCCTGGGAGGCGTGGCTCATCTGTTTCCGCTCTTGTGCTGCCGGAATCCGGAGCGGACACTCATCCGACATCCGTTGCGTGCGAGTGACACAGCTGCGTATCGCTGCTGTGAGCGCGAAGTATAACGCAAAATGCCCGCCAAGTCTCGCTCGATTTGAGGGCGAGGTCAGCTCGGGAGCCTGCGTTCAATTTGAAATTAAGTGTGAGAGGACGCGGTGCGATCGGGGCCGAGCTGGAATTTCTGAGGGGACTGGCGGTGAGCAAGTAATTCGAACAGGGAGGAAGTTGGAGGCGCCGCACCAGCGCGTAGGCCAATGAGCGGCGCCTCCCGCTGACGCTTAGTTATTCCAAACGATATCGGCCTTCTTGGCTGTTTCGTGCTCTTTCTTCATCATGCGGGCGACATCACCCAAAGGCACAGAGTGCGACAGGGGCTGTACTTCCCAGAGCGGACGCTCACCTTGAGCAAAGGAATAACTGGAGTTTGCCAGCAAGTTCTGTTCTTGAGCCATCGGTAGCTGAGTAGCGCGTTCGTTGTGAGTGGAAAACTGCAGCTCGTTGCTCAGGTTCGCACTGCCACTGCTTGATTGCGCAAAGGCTGTGGCGGCGAAAAGAAGGCATAAAACCAACAATCCAGGTTTCATCATTTTCTCCAAATTGTAGAACCTATAGACCGGAGGTGCCGGGAGGAGTTCTCCCCGGTTCATTTCCGCTCCCACTATGACTATAGGCAAGCCCCGTACCAACCCTTCCAGCCCGAAGAATCTGTGCTTTAGAGACGCAATCGAATGATGCCATTATGCAATTGTTTGCACATTTATGGAGCGCCTTCGGTCTTATGGGATCGCCTTGAAAACGGCATAAGTTGTTGGCAAATAAATACTAAGGCGCGCAAACAGGCCCGCCGCCAACTATCGGCGGCGGGTCCTGGTCCGTTCTGAATGAATCATTTCGCTTATTGCTTTGCTGCCAACAACATTTCGAGCTTAGCCATGCGCGCTGCCAGGTCTTGAATCTCCGCCTGCTGCCGGGCAATCGTGTTGCTTTGCTCGTCGTTATTTTTCTGCTGCTCCTCGATACGTTGGCGCTGCTTCTGGACTTCGTTCAGGAGCATCGCGTTGACAAAGTGGTAGCGCACGGTTTCCGGGCTACCATCTTCGTTGAAGACGACCAGTTCCGGAGCCACTTTCGCCACTTCCTCGGCCACCAGCCCGTACTGCCGGGTTTGCGTGTCGTCGAGTTCGGGCTTGTAGTAGAAAGCGACCGGCCGCAGCTTCATCAGGACGTCGCTCTGGTCGCCCATGTCGGCGATTTCATGCTTATAGCGGAGCGAGGACTTTACCGTGCCCAGCTGGCCGGTGGCGTTGACGAACACCTCCATGCCATTGGCGCTCGTCTTTCCGGAGATCCCAGCGATGTAAGTCGACGAGATGTTTTTGATGTAGCCGATACGGATGGTGCCTGATTCGCCTTGGATCCCGCTGTCGCCAATGTAGATGTCATTGCTTTCGCTTGCATTGAGATTGCCCCCGGCTCCGGTGCCGATAGCGATGTTGCCGCTTCCAGTAGTGAGGCCCGCCAGCGCTGCCGGGCCGACGGCGACGTTGTTGTTCCCGCTCAGGTTGGCAGTCAGTGCGCTGAAGCCAAAAGCGGAGTTGCCACCGCCTATCGTATTAGCCAGGAGCGCGAAGTTGCCAAAGGCGGCGTTGCCGCCTGTTGTAGTCGACGAACCACCCGTAGTGTTCTGGTACAAGGCGCCCGTGCCGAAGGCGGCGTTGCCGTTCCCTGTCGTATTGGCGAAGAGTGCTTCGTAGCCAAAGCCCTCGTTCTGGGTGCCTGTTGTGTTGGCGTGCAGGGCGGCATAGCCAAAGCCGGAGTTGTTGATGCCGATTGTGTTGGAATAAAGAGTAGCCAGGCCGAAGGCGGAGTTCGACGAGCCCGTCGTATTCGAATAGAGCGCCGCGGCGCCGAAGGCATGGTTTTGGGCGCCGGTTGTGTTGGCGGCGAGTGCAAACCAGCCAAAGGCGGCGCTGTCGTTGGCTGTCGTGCTGGCGCTTAGTGCGGAAGCTCCCACGGCGGTGTTGCTCTTACCTGCGGTATTGGCGTTGAGCGCGGAGGTGCCTATACCTGTGTTGCCCGTCCCCGTCGTCGTGGAGTTTCCAGCAAATCCTAAAAATGCGTTGGTGTTTGCGACCGAACCGAAAGCAAAGGGAGCGCCTCCGAGTTCATAGCTGGTCTTGGCGCTCACCGAACCGGCAACCGAGATCGTCGATCCGGATTGGGTCATGATCGAGCTGTCTACTTTGGAGGCGCCGCCAGTGGTCGTAAACACGGGGACGGTGCCGCTTTTGCACGCTGTAGCCGAAGAGCAAGTGATCGGGAAGGTTGTCGATTGCTGAGAGAACCCGGAAAGACTAACGCAAACCACGAGCAAGATCACACATACAACGCGAGTGCGAACCATAAAGCCTCCTGAAGGTTGTCAAAGTTGTTTCGGGGATCGGTCGTGCGCTCGATCCCCACATAGTCGCCGCAATCACAAAGCTATGGCTGATAAATCTGCACGTAGTCGTAAACGGTTTGCCCATAGATGCCGCCTCCGAAACAGTAGAGGTTGCCACCGGCTACCGCGGATCCGACAGCAAAGCCGGGGGCCTGCGGCATCGGTGCGAGGGTGGCCCACGCATTCTTTCCTGGGTTGTAGGCTTCGTTCAGCGTGATCGCGGTTGGCGTGGTGCCGCCAGCAACGTACAACTTCCCGTTAATAGCCCCATAGCATCCGGGGTTGCGGGGGGTAGGATCAGGCGTGAGTTCAGACCAGGTGTTGTTCGTCGCGTTGTAGGCCTCGTTGTCACCCAGGTAGGTGGAGCTGTCCGATCCGTCCGCCGCCACTACCGTCGTTCCCAGCAGACCCAACGCCGACCACCCTTTCGCGAGCAGCAGAGGGGCCTCTTCAGTCCAGGTGTTCGTCGTCGTGTTATAGCTTTCGACGGTCGTCAGGTAGTTGGTGATGTTCTGTCCGCCAATCACATAGATAATGTCCTTATCTGCAACTGCGGAAGCGGACTCCTGCACGTAGGGCACGGAGGCCAGTGTTGACCAAGTATTGGTGGCGGGATCGTAGGCTTCGGCAAGGTTCAGAAGCGCAGAGCCATTGCTACCTCCGAAAATGTAGAGCTTCTTATTGACCACGGCATAAGCCGCAAACGCGCGGGGGTTCGGGTCGGCAGCACCGGTTGTCCAAGTGCTCTTCTGGGTGTTGTAGATTTCGTTGACACCGAGGAAAGAGCTTACGTTGTAGCCACCGACGACATAGACGTCACTCCCAATCGCTCCTGCGGCGGCACCCATGCGAGCGGTCGGCAGCGCCGCTCCAGTGCTCCAGGAGTTGTGAACGATAAAGGTTTGCCGGCTGGTTAGTGTGGTTGAGCCAGTGGTGACGGTAACCTTGCCGTCGATGGCTCCCGCAGGCACTGTGGCCGAGATGTACGTTGTTCCAGTGAGCGTGAATGACGTGGCCTGAACCCCGCCAAATTTCACCACCGAGGATTTGCTGAATCCCTGGCCTAGAATCCCAACCTTCGAGCCGACCTTGCCCGAAGTAGTTAGCAAACTGGCGAAGGGCTTCGCGCCGATATTGAGGCTGAAGAAACTTCCACTGCCGTGAGCGCCTCCGCTGTTGGCGATTCCGTATAGGAGACCATCCGTTCGTTGTGTCAGGTAGCCTTCGGGGTTGCAGCCGTGAGTGCCATCGAAGGTGTAGACGACGCTAAAGTGTCCGGCGGCGCTGACTTTGAAGATTGTGCCGCAGTTCGCGCTGCCGCCGCTGATCGCCGTTCCGTAGAGATTCCCGTCGGTAGCAAGGGTAAGCACTACTGGCTCGGAACCGTCCGAAGAGCCATTCAGGTTGTGCAGTACGGTGTAGGTCCCCGAGGACGTCAGTTTATAGATGACGCCTGCGTTGCTGGTTCCTCCGAGTGTAGCCGCGCCATAGAATTTGCCGTTCGTGACCTCTGCCATGCCGGGTGCCGCATCAGTCCCATCGGTGTTATCGAAGTTGTGAAGGACAGTGAATGCTCCGCCCGGCGTCATCTTGAACAGAGTGCCGTACCCATTGGCTCCGCCGAGATTCATGCCCCCGTAGAAGTTGCCATCGCTGCCCTGGATCAGTTGGCCGCCCTGATAGCCTTCACTTGTGCTCAGGGTATGCAGCGTCGTGAGAACTCCCGATGGCGTGATCTTGTAAATAGTTCCTGGGTTGTTGCCCGTGGTCCCGTAAAAGTTGCCGTCCGAACCGAGAACCAGAGCATTTACCGGGCCTGTGCCATCACCCGAGTTAGTGAAGTTGTGCAACACGGTCTGCTTGCCTGAAGGCGTGACTTTGAACGTGACTCCGTCGTTGGCGCTTCCTCCAGCGAGCGTATCCCCGTAGAGATTGCCGTCGGCTCCGAGCGTCATGCCGCCCGTTTCCGTAGAGCCGTCCGTTCCGTCGAAGCTGAAGACAAGCGTTGTCGTTCCACTGGGAGTCAGTTTGAATACCGTGCCATCGCTTGAGCTTCCACCGTTCCGCGATTCACCGTAAAAGTTGCCGTCGCGCCCTTGCGCCAGTCTCCCGCTGTTGAAATTAGAGGGGTCGCCCGCGCTGGGGTTGAAGTCGTGCAGGTCTTTATAGGTTTGGGCTCGGGCAGGGATCGCTGCCACGGCGAGGGCTACGATCACGGCCACAAACGCCGCCAGGCTATCTTGTCGCCTAACGTAATTCATAAAGCCTCCTGAACAGTCGAAATCTGAATACCAAGCTAGTCCCCGGAAACCACCGTGAGAGTTACGTTGTCTGCGTTGTAGCTCACGGTGAAGTGTTCGCTGTCATTGATCTTCGTTCCGTTCACGGTGACAAAGGTGCCGGTCACTTGTCGGGCGGTCAGAATCTCGAAGGTAGCGCCAACCAAGGGCACAAAGTTGTTGAGCAGCTTGATATTCAAAGTTCCGCTGAGGGTAGCGGCGCCGGTGACGTTGAGCACGTTGAATTGGCCAGAACTGGCGCCGGCAACGTTGGCATCCAGCGCACCCGCGGCAGTTTGGGTGTAGGCGCCAGTGATCCCAAGCTTGCCGGTTGTAGTCAGAGAATCCGCCGGGATTACTGTTCCGGACAGGAACAGGTGGGCTGCAATGTTTCCTCCGTTGCCGAAGAGCAAGCCTTTGGAAATCCTGATACCGGGCGCGCCAGGGACGGAGTTAGAGGAATCGTCAGCCTCGTCCTCAGTGCTGGAGAGGGTAAGCTTGCCGTTCACCGTCGTTCTGCCGCCGGTTTGAAGATACGATCCGCCCGAACCCACAGTGAATATGCTGCCCTTGCCAACCACAATCGCTCCCTGGTTGGTAAATGTCCCTGCGGCAGTGAAACTCTGACTTCCCTTGAGGTCAAAGCTACCCTTGGAGGCATTGGTGACGAAGCCCGCCAGCGCGTTAGTGTTGCTGGGATTCAGAATCTGCGATGCCTTCCCGGTGAGCGTGATCTTGGCGTCGTTGGTGGTGATGTTCCCGGGAAGGTCCAGCGTTCCCGCGACGTTATAGGTGCCTCCCGTCAGTGTGCCATTAACCAGATTGAGAAATGGACCGCCGTTATTGTTGAAGTAGATGGTGCTGCCGGATGCCGCGTTCAGCGTGCCGGTATTGCTGAAGCTGGTGTAGGGATAAATCTGTAGCATCCCACCCTTCGAGGCCTCCATGGTTCCGTTATTGACGATTCCCGAGGTTCCCTCGCAGCAGACATTGAGCAGAAGACTGTTGGTGCCGACGGGAACGTTAGCGTTGATCGTGCCACTGTTGATGAGGCCCTGAGTACCGGACGCGATGGTGCCGGTTCCCTCGATAGTGTTCTGGTTGGTCAAGATACCGCCGCCGCCAAAGTCGTCGCCGAGCACCGGTAGATTGTTATAGGCGTTGTTGGTTCCATCCCCCATAATCAGCGCACCGCTGCCGGCGAGGGTTAGATTCTCCCCGCCGACAAGCTGCAAGAAGATCTGATCTCCTCCCGAGGCATTCGGCAACAACTGGATGGTCCCGGTGTTTTTGAGTGTCCCTCCAGCATTAATGTTTGGAGGGTTGCCGACGTACGGTATTACAAACGTCCCGGAGTTCGTGACCGGGTTCGTGGTTCCGTCAAATGTGGTTCCTCCGTAGCCGTAAATGATGCCCCCGCCTGAAGTGGTGTAGGAGCCGCCACTGATCGTCAGTCCTGACGTCCCCAGAGAACCAACCAAAGAAACGTTAGAGTTCGCGCCTACGCTTTCGATCGTGCCGCCAACGTTGTTGATCGTCGTGCTGCCGATCACGAGCACTCCGCCGTTGCTGGCCTCGATAGTTCCAGTGTTGGTGCTGGCACCGGCACGGCCCAACACGAGTTGCAGGTTGTTCGTACCCGTGGGAACGTTCGCGTTGATGGTGCCGCTATTACTGAAGCTGGTGAGATTTAAGATGGCTCCCGTCCCTTGGACGATTTGCTGGTTCACGAAGGTCGCGCCGCTGATGTAGTCCTGATTGTTATAGGCGTTGGCGGTGCCGTCCCCCATGGTCAGGCTGCCGGAACCAGTCACGGTGAAGGTCTGGCCGCCGGGAATGTTCAAGCCGACGCCGTTGCCCTTCGACAGAATCTGGAGCGTGCCCTTGTTATTCATGGTCCCTTGAAAATTGCCGCCCGGGTGTGGCGCGCCGTCAACCAGTTGCATGGTTCCGGAGTTGGTTATGGTGTTCCCATTGGTGCCGTCGAGGAGCGCGGTGCTGTCAACAACCTGAATCACTCCTCCGTTGGCGGTTGTCCACGTGCCTCCGGTAAACGTTTCGCCACCCTGGCCTTCGCCCTCGAGTTGGACGTAGGAGTTTTTGCCCGACGCCCTAATAGTCCCGCCAACGTTGTTCAGCGTGAGGCTCCCCATGGCGAGCTGGCCACCATCGGTGGCTTCCATCAGACCGGTGTTGGTCGAGGCGCCCTGGTTCTGGTTGCGTCCCACGACCAGTTGAACTCCGGATTCGTTGGCGTTGATCACGCCGGCAGTGGCATTGCTGAATGTCATGTCGAAGCCGCCACCGCCCTCGATCGTCGACTTATTCAACAACTTCGCGCTACCTCCGATAGAGTCGCCACCAAAGGAGTTGGCGTTCAGGGTAATCGTTCCGCGGCCAGAGAGGGTTACGGTCCCGCTGGATGAGAGGTTCAAAGACGTTGTGCCAAACGACACCGGAGGCGACAACACAATCTGGCCAGCGTTCGTGATCGAGGAGCCATCGATGCTGAGGTTGGGACTCGCGTTGGTTACGTTGGGGATCGTCAGGCTGTCGCCGCTGGCAACGGCGAGGTCTGCTATAGTGTCGCCGACGTCCAGCAAAACTGCTGCTCCCGATTTCTGAATGCAGACGGCGTCGGTGTTGCCCGGCTCCATGCCGTTCGACCAATTGGCACCGTTGCTCCAATTACTATCGCCTCCCGCTCCGGTCCAGCTGTCGGTGCATTGTTGAGCGACGGCCGAAGTTGCGCCGGCGAGTGAGAGCAGAATCAACGCGGCAACGAATAACACAAACTTGTACGATCGTTCTTCCTGTTGGCGTACGTAATTCATGAAGGCTCCTCGAACTCCCAAAGATCTTTCTGCGTTTAGCGGACAGTTTCGAGCTTGCAGCCCGGCAAATCTCGTGAGTATCTGAGACCCGCCTGGGAGTATGCAAAATATTGCACTCTGCAAGCTTCGCCGGCCCATATTTGGGCGGCGAAAGACTGCGGGGGATGTATCCACGATCAGAGCAGTCGCGCTATACTCTAGGAACTTGCTCCCCCAAGCAAGGGACATCACGGGACAACTCAGGACATTTCAGGCCTATGCACGCTCGCGAGCAGCAGGCGTCGAATCGCCGTCTGGATTCGTGGAAGGAAATTGCCGCCTTCTTCGGTCGGGATGAGCGGACGGTTAAGCGATGGGAAAAAGAAAGGGCTCTCCCCGTACACCGGGTGCCGGGAGGGGTGAGAAGTGGTGTGTTCGCATACACCGACGAGTTATCTCAGTGGTTGAAGGATCCAGTTGCGGCAGAAAGAGAATTCCCGGACGCGCCGGATGTTGGCACGGACGGAAGGGAAGTATCGTCCGCGGGCGTCTTGGAAGACGCGGAGCCCTCGATATCCAAGCCGGTCCTGGTGGCGACTGCACCGCCGGGAAGTTCGAAATTCGTAGTGGCGCGAATCTTGGGATTACTGCTAGCCATCCTGATCGGGTTTCTCATACTCAAGCATCAAATCCCGCGTCCACCAACCTCAGCGTCGGCGATAAGCAATGCCCCTCTCGACCATCACCCTAATCCGGAAGCGGAAGAGTTGTATTTAAAGGGGCGTTATTTCTGGAACAAGAGGACGCCAGAAGATTTGAACAAGGCTCTCGACCTCTTTACCCAGGCGATTGTTCGCGACCCCGGTTATGCCCAGGCCTATGTGGGCTTGGCCGACTGCTATAACCTGATGCGCGAGTATTCCGTGATGCCGCCCAATGAGGCTTATCCGCGGGCGCTGGCTGCAGCAAAGAAAGCGGTGGAACTCGACGACAATTCCGCCGAGGCGCACAATTCGCTCGCCTTCGTCACATTTTATTGGACCTGGGATGCGGCCACGGCCGAACATGAGTTTAAGCGCGCGATTGCCCTGAATCCCAGCTACGTGGCCGCTCACCATTGGTATGCGACTTTCTTAATGACGATGCGTCGTTATCCCGAGGCGCTCGTAGAAATCGAAACCGCGAGAAAACTTGATCCTTCCTCCACCCCGACCATGGCTGATAAGGGGCTCATTCTTTATTGGGCAGGCCAACCAGAAGCAGGCATTGCGCTGTTGAAGCAGATCGAAGCTCGGGAACCGTCGTTTCTTTCACCTCACCTTTATCTGGCAGAGATCTATCTCAACGGCAAGGATTATTCAAACTATTTATCGGAGACAAAAAAGGTCGCAGCCTTGCGTCACGATTCCATGGCCCTTGCGATCGTAAACTCGGCTGAGAAAGGATTTTCTAGCGGTGGTGTCCAAGGTATGTGGGAAAGCATGCTGCCGGTCCAGAAGAAATTCTACGAGCAGGGCTCGTTGTCGCCCTACCCGTTGGCGCAAACCTACTCCCAGTTGGGTGAAAATCAGGAAGCGCTCAATTACTTGCGCGAAGCTTACGACAAACGCGATGCCGCCATGCTGTTTATTAACACCGACCGATCTTTCGACGGGCTGCACGATGAAGCTTCTTTCCAGGATTTGTTAGCGCGATCAGGCCAGCCGCGGTCGAACTGAGCTGCGTTTGCTCCTTAAGCTGGAAGTTCACAAACCCCGATGACCTGGTTTCACGAACCATTCCAGGGATCAACGACCTCAAGACCACAGTCCCGGAAGTCTGCAACATTGCGCGTCGCGAGCTTAGCCCCTCGCACTTGGGAAATGGCGGCGATCTGCGCATCCGCGTGGTTGACGGGTCGGCCCAGCGCACGGCAGTGCGCGGCAATCCTAGAAAAGGAACGCGCTGCATCGCTGTCAAACCCGAGGACTCGGCCCGCCAAGTCCTCTTCAAACAAGGATTCGGCAGCTGCCAGTAAACCTTCACGACGCTTGCCCTTGGTAAGCAGTTCGAGTCCGTAGAATATTTCCGCCTCGGTGATGGATGTCGTAAAGAGTTCCGCCGCCGGTTGTTTGGCAACCCAGGCCACAACCCGGGGAGAGGGCGTCGGCCTCATCAGTTCCGAGAGTACATTGGTATCGAGGACAATCACTGACCAAATCCCGGGGCCTGACGGACAGCATCGCGACTCGGCAGCTCAAGTTCGAGTCCGCCAAACGCCGCAAATCGGCGGCGGACCGTCTCCGCCAGGTTTCCCTTTGCTGGCGAGGAAGTGGTTAGAGCGGAACGCAAAATCTCCCTGGCTTCTTCCTCCATGGAACGGCCGTGATGGGCGGCGCGGACCCTTAACCGTGTCTTCGTTTTCTCGTCGAGTTGTCGAATCGTTAGTGTAGCCATGCTGTCAATGCTATCACTGCAAGCGATGATTGCAAAGAGCGGGAAGCCGCCAGAATCTCGGTCGGTTGTGTCTGTGCCACATGTTATACGTGCCAGACCCAACTCGGATCACGCGCAACCCACCCTGTTCTCGGCTGAGATTTTGTCTCAATCTTAGACAGGAAGACAGGATTCTCTCAAAAGCCAGTCCAGCACCGTTTCTTTATCCCATTGACAAAGCGACATTTACAAGTCACAGACCTGAGCGCGGCCTTTGGCCGCTCTCGTGCATTCTGACTGAGCGATGCGGTCCGGGTGCCTGAGTCACGCTAACCGGCGGACTAGGGAATCCAGGCCGCATCGACGACCCCCGGGAATCAGGAATCATGAGGAACTCTGTGTCCAAATCGGGCGCTGCGGCTGCTCCGGCACGTGAAAGCTCGACTACCAAGTTGGCTAGGTTTTTTCCCAACGCGACCCCGGTTCGTATTCCCGTTCGCCTCACTCGCGTGGCGAACGGAAGCGGAGCGTTTAGCGAGAGCACGGTAATCGAGTTCGGTACCCCGACGGAAGTGCTGTTCGCTTCCACATTGCCCCTTGAGTTCGCGGATAAACTGCGACTGCGGAATTCCGATGGCACGCTGGACACCGAGGCCTGTGTCGTTGCCGTTCAATACAACGGAGGCCGTACCGCGGTTGCCGCTCGCTTCACTGGCGAAGTGGCCAATTGGATTGTGAAACCTGAATTGTGAAATCATGACACCCACATCTCAACTGAGTGAACTGGCGGCGGAGTGGCGGGACGCACGCCTGCTCTATCCTTTATATGCCGCATTGGCTCGGGAGTTCGTGATCGACCTGCCGGCGCACGGCGATCTGGAAGCTGGAGTGGATGCGCCGCCCCAGGAATCGGTCGAACAAGCCCGGGAATTGTTTCAGGACATGGATGCGCGTATTCAGGTGCATCAATTGCGCCAATTCCTGCAGACCACCACCATAGGTAGCGACGAAGCTCTGCGGACGCTGCTGCTTCATCATTTACGCCGGCCGGACCATTCGGATTCTGATCGCGACAAGATCGACTTTTTGCTGGTCCAGTTTTTCTCTCATTGCGCCCCTTCGCGGCTCGAGGATGCCGATGTCGACTTCGCCTATGTGGCGCAGACGCTCGAGACTGTGGTGGGGCCCGTCGATCAAAAAGTTCCGGAGTGGCTGAATCCGCTCGATGAGGTTCTGCTAACCGCAAACGGCTGCCGTAACTTGAACCAGTTGCTGACCAGCAGGATTCTGGAAAAGGGTCGCAAGCTGAAAACTTCGTGCGGACAGAAATATTTTGTCCCCGCCGCCATGGTCGCGTTCACCCGCTTCAGCTTTCTCATGAGGCGCATTTTCTTTCGTCTGATGCATCAGGACCTCAACGCCATTCTGGACGGATTGCGTGAACTGGAACAGCACGGCGTGGAGACACTCGATTGCCGCCGGGCCCAGTTCTCCGCCGAGGAGCCGATCGCGCGACTGCGCATGATCTGCCAATCGTGGAAGGTGATGTTTCACGCGGAATACTCATCCGGTCAGCCGGTCTCAATGCTGGTCGACCTACGCGCCGTCGTGGAGGCTGCTCTGGCCAAGAATGCAAAGAGTGCGAAAGGTGCCACTACTGGCAAACCGGCCGCCGCAACAAAAACTCGGGCCCAAGCGGCGAGCGCAGCGCCGAGCGCGGATGTGCCTGACTTCGAAGTATCGGCTGGTTCCCCTGAATCGGAATAAGCAAAACAGCGGCAGAAGTTAAGGTTCCAGTATTTTGGGCTGATGCCGAGCCAAAAGAGAAAGGAAACGTGGATCAGCCTTCAGTATTGATCATTTCGGATGACGTGGAACTCTCGCGTGCCGTAACCGGCCGCTGGCAATCGGAACGAACCGTCCCCGCGTTTACTCTGATGAGCAGTGACATCTGTCTCGGCTTCGATCCGGACACCTTCCACCTGGCCATCGCCGGTGGTCTGCGGCCACAAGCTCTTTCAGTGGTTTTGGAAGCGATGGACGCAGCAGGCAAGCGCGTGCTGTTTGTCTCCGAAAATGCGCGTGTTGTGCAGACTGTCCGTGATCGCTGGCCCGGGATGGCCGTGGTGCGGCAACAGGAAAATTGGCTGGACACGTTGGTCCTGGTAGCCGGAGAGATCCTGCATCGAGTCGGCGCCGAGGCTGAGGCCCGCCGTTTTGAGCAGGCCAATGCATTGCTCGAACGCCAGGCTCTGCTTGGCCGCTATATGCTCGAAATGCGGCACACCTTGAACAACACGCTTACCTCGGTGCTGGGCAACTCCGAATTGCTGCTGTTGGAACCGGGATCGCTATCCTCTGGCGCTCGCTCGCAGATCGAAACCATCCGCAACATGTCTTTGAGAATGCACGAAATCCTGCAGCGCTTTTCCTCTCTGGAAAAGGAACTCACCGTGGTCGATCGGCAGGCGGAAAAGGAAAGCGGCGCCAGGTCACACGCCGCCGCGGCGAGTTTATAGGTCCTTCCTCTGCCGGCATTCTGTCTGGGCCGAGCGAACAGACTCAATACCCGATCTTGTTGGGTTTATCTTGCCATTCACGAAACGCCGCTAGTGCTTCTTTGCGCATCATTTGAATCATCGGAATCTGCCGCTTCGCATGCGGCTGCGCGATTTCGCGGTAGATTGCTGAATCGTCAAATCCAACCTTGGACGCATCGGCCGCAGTATTGGCAAAATAAACGCGAGTCAGACGGGCCCAGTAGATTGCGCCCAGACACATGGGACAAGGCTCGCACGAGGTGTAGATCTCGCAACCCTGAAGATCGAAAACGCCAAGTTTCTTGCAGGCATTGCGAATGGCAAGCACTTCGGCATGCGCCGTGGGATCGTTCGTTGCAGTTACTTGATTCGTGGCTTCGGAAATAATCGCGCCGTCTTTTACCACCACGGTACCGAAAGGCCCACCACGTCCGCTGCGGACATTCTCAATCGAAAGCTGAATGGCGCGGGCCATGAAAGAGTTGTCCATGGTTTTGCTCTGTCAACGTGTGGGATAAAGGATTTGTCGTTTTACCCTTTGCCGATGTCTTCGTGCCAGATCTCGGGATTTGCGCGAATGTAGTCGCTCAGCATGGAAGCGCACTCGTCCGAATCGAGATCGATGACCTTCACGCCGAGTGAGCGCAGCCAATCCATCCCGCCCTGGAAATTACGACCCTCGCCAACGATCAGTGTGCCGAAGCCAAACTGTCGTACGAGGCCGCTGCAATACCAACAGGGCGCCAGGGTCGTCACCATAATAAGGTTGCGATAGCTGCGTTGCCGTCCCGCATTGCGAAAGGCGTCGGTTTCGCCATGCAACGACGGATCGCCGTTCTGTACCCGGCGGTTGTGGCCAGCGCCGATGAGTTTGCCGCTCTGATCAAAGATCGCAGCGCCGATCGGAATGCCCCCCTCAGCTAGTCCTTTGCGCGCTTCCGCTTTTGCCACTTCCAGCATCGCCATGTAATCGGAACCCGACATAGCTCTTAAAGTATATGGGCGAACCTCAAATGGGCAAACCCTGACACCAAAGCATGAGCCGCGCTCAATTCTTAGCGAACTCCGCGATTCATCCTCATCAACCGACTGCTTCACTACTCGCATCGTCGCCTTTGTAGTTGGCGGAAAGAAACCTTCCAACCAACCTGCGCATCCACGTTAGCCGCAACTGGGAGGCCTAATGAGCAAGAAGAACGGGTTGGCAGACCCATCCCGATTGAAGCCTTTCGATTCGGATGACAAGCAGTTGCTGCGGGTAGTAATCGAAACCCCAAAAGGAAGCCGCAACAAGTTCGCCTTCAGTCCTGATGAGCATATGTTCGAATTGAAGAAAGTGCTGCCAGCCGGGATGGCATTTCCTTACGACTTCGGATTTGTTCCCTCGACCAAAGCCGACGACGGCGATCCCGTTGACGTGCTGGTGCTGATGGATGAGCCCGCCTTTACTGGATGTTTGCTTAGCTGCAGGCCGATTGGAGTTATCGAAGGCGAGCAAGGCGATAAGAAAAACAAAGAACGGAATGATCGAATTATTTCGATCGAAAAAGATGCGCACAGTTGGGCCGACATAGAAACGGTGGATGATCTAGGCAAGCAGTTCGTTCGCGAACTGGAAGAATTCTTTGTGGACTACCACAGGCTCTCGCGCGAGCAATACCGCGTCCTGGGTCTTAAGGGACCGAAGCAGGCGCGAAAATTAGTGAAATCAAAAATGCGATGAGGAATCGAACGCGATGAGCCAGATTCTCGTCCGCTTCGTCATCGGCGGTGTGGTTGTTTCTGCCTTCGCTGTCCTGGGCGACGTCTTCAAACCCAAGAGCTTCGCCGGACTCTTTGGTGCCGCGCCTTCGGTGGCTCTTGCTACTCTCGGCCTCACCTTCGCAATCGAGGGCGCTGCGTACGCCACCACCGAGGCTCGCTCTATGATGGCTGGGGCGATCGCTTTCTTTGCTTATGCGTCTTTCGTCAGTTGGGTCCTGATGCGATACAAACCCAGGGCACTTTGGGCGACGCTCGGATCGATTCCACTCTGGCTGGGCACCGCGTTCGGGCTCTGGTACGTCTGGTTGAAATAGCAAAAGCGATGAGAATCCAAGTTGATCTCTCAGTTCTTGAGCAAACCAGGTGGTACGAATACGCCACCCGATTTCTCTTTGGAGGAACCATCACCGCGATCGCAGGCATTATCGCCGGCAAGTGGGGGCCTGGGATTGGCGGCTTGTTTCTGGCATTTCCTGCGATCCTCCCGGCGAGCGCAACGCTCATAGAGAATCACGAAAAGGAAAAGAAAGAAAAATTGGGGCTGAGGGGGACGCGCCGAGGCAGGGAAGCAGCCAGCATCGACGCAGCAGGCGCAGCCATAGGCAGCATCGGACTATTTATCTTTGCCTTGCTGGTCTGGCAATTCGGCTCAGGTCATCGCGCGGGGATAGTCCTGCTCGGCGCCACTGCGGCTTGGGCAGCCGTCTCTGTGCTCTGCTGGCACATCCGCGAACGCGCATAGCGGGTAATCGAGGCTTTGGGAATCCAACTATGCGCGTTCGCGTGATCAGTCCATCGTCAAAATCACCGCACTGCGACCAGCTCGGGAACGCCGGCCAGTTCCTCGAATTCCTCTTCTGTCAATTTCACGGAAGCTGCGCCGATATTTTCCTCGAGATGCTCGACCGACGACGTGCCCGGAATTGGCAGCATGATGGGCGAGCGCTGCAGCAACCAGGCTAGCGCGACCTGTTTGGGGGTGCTGCGGTGGGCTTTCGCGACCCGATCGAGAATCTCGCCGGCCACTCTACCGGCTCCGAGCGGAAACCACGGGATGAAGACGATTTTATTTTTCTCGCAATAGTCCACCACGTAATCCCATTCACGGTCCGCAAAACTGTAACGGTTTTGAACCGACACGATAGGCACAATCTTGCGCGCCCTCTCAATGTGTTCGCGGGTGACGTTCGATAAACCGACCAAACGAATCTTTCCTTCTTTTTGCAGATCGGCGAGAGTCCCCACCGACTCTTCGAAAGGCACAACAGGGTCCGGCGTGTGCAGTTGATACACATCGATGCGATCCACACGCAATCGCTTCAGACTGCCCTCGACCGCCTGCTGTAGATGTGCCGGACTCGAATCGTGCGTCCATTGATTCGGTCCCGGACGATTCCACCCGCCCTTGGTCGCGATAACAAGATCCTTCGGATAAGGAAACAACGCCTCCGCGATCAGCTCTTCGCTGATATGCGGACCGTAGGAGTCGGCAGTATCTATGAAATTGACGCCAAGCTCCACGGCATGCCGAAGAACTGACACTGCGCCTTTGCGATCTTTCGGAGGACCCCAGATCCCTTCACCAGTAAGGCGCATCGCTCCAAAGCCGAGGCGATGAACAGAAACCTTGCCGCCGAGTGAAACATCTCCCGCTAGAATTGCAGAACTTTTGTTTGCGTTCATATTATTCTCCTGAATCGACTTTTGAATATTCTCGGTTTGATTCTTGCCGCAGCAACCTCTAACCCGCTGGCAGTTTTGCCCTCGGTCACGACCCGCGAGAAACGCCGTCGGGCCGATACAAGTTGGATGAAGTCACCGTATCCTGGGCTGCATCTTTGTTGCAGTTGGTGCGCGATTAGCTCGATGTATTCTCGCGGGCACGCTCCGTGCCATACTCTTTCTTTCGCGTTTTTAGCATCACGCAGCAATCAAATTGAGCACCTGATGGTACATACTGAATCTTTCGACCCGCGCAGAGCATCTTTTCTGAAAATGTGGTTTCAGAGGATGGTCAACCTGAAGAAGCTGTTACCGATCCTTTCCGCTGCGACGTTGTTGTCCGCCGTTCTGATGACTGCCGGGTGCAGTAATACGCAAGCGAAACAGCCTGCCCGCACTGGTAAAAAGTTGGAGAGCCAAAGGAGTTGGTGAGCACTTCCTAAAGGTTGATGAATGTTTGAGAGCATTCTTTGTCAGGTAACCGAATACGATCCGGAAGTTCTTGATTCCCTAATCGAACTCGCGGTCGAGATCGCCCGCGAGGGGCGAGAGGGAAGACGCGTCGGGACACTGTTCACGCTTGGAGACGAGCAAGCTGTGCTAGAAAAGTCCAGATCGTTGATTCTTGATCCGCTTATGGGACATCCGGAGCTGTCGCGCCACGTCACGGATCTTAATCTGCGTGGGACGATCAAAGAATTGGCGCAACTGGATGGAGGCTTCGTAGTCAGCCGTAGCGGAATCTTTCTTTCCGCCTGCCGTTACCTCGACGCCGCAGTCTCGAACGCGGAGGTGCCCTTGGGCCTCGGCAGCCGCCACATCGCCGCTGCGAACATGAGTGCTGTGACCAACGCGGTGACGATCGTGGTTTCCGAGAGCTCGGTGGTTCGACTTTTCTGCCATGGCAAACTGGTCGGGGAAATTCTGCCAGAACTTTGGATGATCGATCACGCCACTTATCTTCGCGGGTCGCTGCAGAGGCAAAAGGTTGGCGATGTCACAGTACTTACGCCCGACCTGCATTGACGAGTTGGCGCTCGCCGGGATTCATAAGCAACGTCTTTGTTCATGCCGCACGCGTCCGGCGGAGCAACTGCCAAGGCGTCCCTCTCATCGTAAGGTGTGTTTTTACGCTTGGGAGAATTTATGACACGCGTACTTGCCACACTGAGCGTGATTTTATTTGCCACGGGCGCATTCGCCGGTGATGCAACGAAGGAACTGGATGGGGCCGCAGTTGTGATCCGCAATATGACCGCATCGCACCAGATTCCATCCTCCATACTAGCGAACACCGAGTGCATCACGATCATACCCGCGATTGCCAAAGCGGCGATTGTCGTTGGCGGCAAGCATGGAGACGGCGTAGCGAGTTGCCGAACGGCGACAGGTTGGAGTGCGCCCGCGTTCGTGACCATCACGGGCGGAAGCGTGGGGTTGCAAGCTGGCTTGGAACACCAGGATCTGGTTTTACTAATGAACAAGCAGGGGGAACAGGAGCTCAGTCAAGGCCAATGGAATCTTGGAGCGCAAGCAGCGACAGCGGACCGATGACGCCGGGTACGGGTGGGCCGGAGGGTAACGGATGGAAAACACCAGTCCTTGTCTATACGTCGTCAAGTGGCGCGTATGCCGGGGCGAGTCTCGAGGGTTCAAAGATCACTATCGACGAAGCGACGACCCGCGCCCTGTACGGACCGAACGCCAGTCTGCAGTCGATCTTGAATGGCCAAATGGAGGCGAGTGGTTCGGCTCAGGCGTTTCTTGCGGCGTTGCATCAAGCCGCGGCCCGATAGTGGGTGCGGTCCTCTTGGGGTCGGCTCAATCTAGGCCGCCGTTGCGAATCCGCCGTGTATCTCAAGGCACGTCTTCAATGCGCGAAGAGCGTAGAGCGCATCGTCAAGCGCTTCCTCCTCCTGAATATTGTCTCCCGTAGCCTTGAACAGCTCTCTCGCTCTCTCCAAGATTG
>JABDBE010000041.1:0-650 GCA_013288805.1 Acidobacteriota bacterium | reverse complement strand
CTCTGCGTCCGCGATACGCGCGGACATTTTGTAGTTTTCCGGCTCCATCAGCGCCGCAACGTACGACTCTCGCCAGCTCCAGGCTCGCGACGTTAGATTTCCAGAAGTGGCCATTTATGTCCTCCACCTGCAGACAACGGGGAATACATGAAAGACCTTAATCGTTTACAAGAGAACCGCCGCTCCGCGCAATACAGTCGATCCTGTAGATTTCAGAAAAATGGCCCAGTCGTCAGGCTGGGCTTGTGCAAAATTCGAGACTATAGGAGATCGGGGGCTAATGGGATGCGGCGCCATTCTTACAAGTTTTGGAAATGTGCTTGACGGAACTGACGTCGATTGATTGCGGAGAAGAGGCGGTTTGTCCCATTGCTCCGCCGGATTCGCCACTTGACGATGTGGAAGTCGACTTCGTTGTGCCTGTGATTTTAATCGTATGACCGACGTGCTCACTCAGCATCGCAGTGTTTCCGGTCAGTGCAATGTTGTTTCCATGGCTGTCCGTGAGGGTGTAACTGCCATTGTTACTGCTCAAGCAACCTTCAACAGTGGTAGTGCTGCCGCTGCTGGTGGCATGAGCCGATCCGCCTTGGCTGGGATAGTTTTGTGCGGCGGCCCAACAAGTGCCCAGCAGCAGCACTGAAAGTAGC
>JABDBE010000040.1:8590-25516 GCA_013288805.1 Acidobacteriota bacterium | reverse complement strand
GAGGAACTGGCGATCGCCGCCGACTTGATGGGCTGGAAGGAAAAGTGGCGTCCGCGCGGTCAGAATGTTTCGGGAAGCATGGCTCGAGGCCTCGGGCTCTCGATTCATACCTGGGGCGGACGCGGTCACGCGAGCGATTGCGATCTGACAATTCATCCCGATGGCTCGGTTGACGTAAAGATGGGAACGCAAGACATCGGCACCGGCACTCGGACCACCATCGTCATCGTCGCAGCCGAAACGCTAGGCATTCCAATCGAGGCGATCAATCTTTACATCGGCGACACGCTTTACCCTCCGTCCGGTGGGTCTGGCGGTTCGACTACTCCGGGCGGAGTAAGTTCTTCAACTCGGCGCGCGGCCGTGGATGTGCGCGAAGCGCTCTTCGCCAAAGTCGCCCCGGCCCTGAACGCACAGCCCGGCGATCTCGAATGCGTGAATAGCACGGTGCGGGTGAAGAGCGATCCGAACCGTTCGCTGAACTGGAAACAGGCTTGTGCGAAGATCGGCGCCATGGCAATAACCGCGCGCGGCCACAATGATCAGGTTGCCAGCAAGAATCACCCCGACCTCACCAATAGCGGTGTTGGCGGAGTAGGGATGGCGGACGTTGAAGTCGATATCGAGACCGGCGTCGTGAAAGTAAAGAAAATGGTGGCGGTGCAGGATTGCGGCCTGATCATCGACCTCAAGACTGCCGAGAGCAGTTGTTATGGCGCGCTTACCATGGGCATCAGCTATGCACTATTCGAAGAAAAAGTGATGGACCAGGCGACGGGCCGCATGCTCAATCCGAATATGGAGTTTTACCGGTTGGCTGGGCTCAACGACATTCCCGAACTGGTGGTTCACATGATGACCGGCAAGGGGTATGACGAGCGCGGCGTGATTGGTCTAGGCGAACCGCCAGTGATTTCTCCGGGAGCCGCGATTGCGAATGCGGTGGCGAATGCGATCGGCGCACGCGTTTCGTTTTTGCCGATTACGCCGGACAAAGTGCTCACCGCGCTAAGCCAAAAAGATATGGCTCAAAAGGCAGGTGCATAAATGCGACCCTTTGAATATGCGAGTCCGACGACGAAAGAACAAGCAGTGGGACTCTTAGGAACCGCATGGGGGCAGGCTGAAATTCTGGCCGGCGGCACTGATTTGCTCGCCTTGATGAAAGACGATATTGTGCACCCTAAGCGTCTGGTGAACATCAAGCAGATCGCGGAAATTCGTGGTATTACGGCGTCGCCGCAGGGACTTCGCATCGGCACCCTCACCACGCTAGGCGAACTGCCTGACAATGTAAATGTGATTAAGGACTATCCCGCATTGGCGGACGCGCTCAACGACGCCGCGAGTCCTCAGATTCGTAACATGGCCACGGTTGGCGGCAATCTCTGCCAGCGCCCCCGCTGCTGGTATTTTCGAGGCGGCTTCGGCCTTCTTCCTAAGGACGAGTCGGGGAAGGAATTGGTGGCCGGAGGCGAGAATCGATATCATGCGATCCTCGGCAACAGTGGTCCGGCCAAGTTCGTCAGTCCCTCTACAATCGTTCCCGTGCTGATCGCGTATGGCGCGTCGATTCGGCTGGTTGGGCCGAAAGGACTGCGCGAACTTCCGTTGGAACGGTTTTACGTGATCCCAAGAACCGAAATCGAGCGCGAGCACGACCTGAAGCCGAATGAAATCGTTGCGGAGGTAATCCTGCCTCCGCCGGGTGAATTGAAGGTCGCTCACTACGAGATTCGTCAGAAGCAAGCTTTTGACTGGCCGCTGGCCGTGGCCGCCGTGGGGCTCATCATGAACGGCTCCTCGGTGCAATCAGCGCGAGTCGTGATTGGATACGTGGCCCCAATTCCATGGCGCTCCTCGGAAGCCGAGCAGGCATTGACAGGGAAAAACATTTCCGAAGACGACGCGAAGACCGCAGCGGACGCGGCCCTGCAGAAGGCGACGCCGTTGAGCCACAATGCCTACAAAGTTCAACTTGCAAAAGTAGCGGTCAAACGCGCTATTATGAAAGCCGCTTCGGGAGGCGCCGCGTGATCAGACAATCACCGCTTCAGGAATCCGATCGCTTCAACACCAATCATCCTGAACTGTGCCCGTCACTGCGCTGGAAGGCGCAATTCATCCTCGCCGAGGCCGATCCAACCGTTCCTCCCTCGAATGAAGGGCTGTTCTGGTGCATCCACACACAGGCTTGCATCGGGCCCGACGGCAAGCTGGCTGAACCTGGCAACTGCTCGTCGTCCCGCCGAAAGTGCCACGGCACGGGGCAATGCGGGTAAATAACTAACGCCTGCCCCTGCTGCAAGGGGTCATCTCGCTGGTGCATAATGTTAGCGAAGACCGGCCTCCATCCCGGAGGTCCGAATTCTTTTGCGGGGGTGGCTGATGAAGCGCTGGATTCGAGCGCTCGACATCGTGGCAATCGCGTCTCTCCTGGTCTGCAAAGGGATCGCGCAGACTGCGCCCGCGGCTGCTAACGATTACTCTTTTAACGTTTCGACAACTCAGACCTGGACCGACACGGGCGTGGATCTTAGCGCTGGCGACGTTCTTAATATCACTGCAAGTGGTAATTGCAATCCGTCAGGCGTGAGTGGCGCTTCCACCCAAGCTCTTCCCGTGGCTGACGCGCTTCCAGGGGCTCTCATCGCCAAACTGCAGGCGCAGGGGACTCCGGTTCTGATTGGGAGTAGCAAGGAAGTGACGGTCGATGCTGCTGGACACCTCTTCCTTGGAATCAACGCTGGGGACAAACCTCCGTGCAAAGGAAGCTTCGAAGTCAAAGTCCATCGCCAGGCGCAGACGGCGTCGAGCCGTGGAGATGTTCTTAAGCAACAGCTAGTTGCTGCTGCGGGAATCTTTCTTGCGGGACAGTTAGGCGTCCAACAGCCCGGTTCGACGACCGCAACTCCGGCCCTGAAAATCTCTAACACGCCTTTAGATTCGGGCCTTCGTAAGGACATCGACGGTCTGCCCCGCCGCGTCAATGACCAGTTCAAGAATTTCGGTGACATGGTGAATTTTGTTCTCATCGGCTCCGAGAAGCAGGTGCAGAGCGCGATCGATGCAGCCAACTTCCACGTGGCCGACACCAGCGACAAGAAGGCAGTTCTCGAAGCCGCGATGACGACTTACGAGAACAAAGACTACCTGACGATGCCGATGAGCACGCTTTATCTATTCAACCGTCCACAGGATTTTGGTTACGAGCAGGCGGAGCCCATCGCCATGGTCGCAAGCCGCCACCACTTCCGTTTGTGGAAGGCGCCCTTTACGTGGAACGGACAAACCGTGTGGGTGGGCGCTGGAACTCATGACATTGGGTTTGCCAAGGACAAACGCAATGGCGACGTCACACACAAGATTGATCCCAACGTCGATGGCGAACGAGAAAATATCGGTGCCAGTCTGGAGAAGGGAGGCAAGGTGAAGAGTATGTCTTACTACCTCCCGCCCAATCCCGTGCAGGACGCCAAGAATGCCACAGGTGATGGGTACAAATCGGACGGACGGATTCTGGTGGTGTTTGTGGAATAAAAGGGTTTCAGGGATCGGGCTTCGGGTTTTGGGAGAAGCAGAACCTGACGCCCGAAGCCTGAAGCCTTCTAACTTCGTATGAGATAATTTTTCAGACAGACTATTGAGGAGAAATATGGCTGAGCGCACGGTTTTCTGTGTCAAGTTGCACAAGGAGCTTCCGGGGTTAGATGAGCCACCTTTTGACACGGAATTTGGCAAGAAGATTTACGAAAACGTCTCGCAGCAAGCGTGGCAGGGCTGGACGGAATTCTGCAAGATGCTGCTAAACGAGTATCGCCTGAATCCGGCGCGCCGTGAGGATCAAGAGGCAATTGTCAAACAGATGGAGCAGTATTTCTTCGGCGAAGGTGCTGCCCCACCAAAGGAATACGTGCCGCAGAAATAGATCGCCAACAATTACTGACCCTCGCTCCATTAAGTCCGACTGTAACCATGCGGTTGTTACCTTGGGGGGTACATGTTTACCGCATTGTTACCTTCATTTCATCGTCCCGTAACATTCACGGGCTAGAAATAAGGTATGGATCCGCCCGTCTACGATACGCTGATCCTTTCCGACGTCCATCTGGGATCGGACACCAGCCGCGCGCGCGAGGCCACTTGCGTGCTGAAGCAAAATCGTTTCCGACGCCTGATTTTGCTGGGCGATATTTTCGCCGACCTCAATTTCCGCAGGCTGACCAAGGAACATTGGAAATTTCTGGGATATATCCGCAAGCTGTCCAATCCTAAACGCGACCTGGAAGTAGTTTGGGTCGAGGGAAATCACGACCAGGGCCTCGCCGATATTATGTCGCACCTGGTCGGCGTACGCGTGTATCAGGAGTACGCGTGGGAGTACGGCGGTATACGTCATCTGGCCATTCACGGCCATCAATTCGACCGGCTCCTGGCCAATAATGTTCGTCTCAATTATTTTGGAACGCTATTTTATCTTTTGCTGCAAAGGCTTGATGTTAAGGGAAAGCCAGTGGCCCGCTTCATTGACCGCATCAACACGCGCTGGTTGCGCATGTCGCACAAAGTGGCTGCAGGAGCGCTGTTTCACGCCCGTCTGCACAAAGCAACTCGAATTTTCTGCGGCCATACGCATGAAGCCATGCACCAGGAAAAGGAAGGCATCCACTACTACAACGCGGGCGGATGGGTCGACGAAAGGCTTACCTACATTACGATCGACCCTGCAGGAGCGCGAATTCACGAATATCAAAAGCGACCCGGCGATTCTGATTTCAGCGAAGACGCCGAAACTGAAATCGGGTTTGAGCCGGCACTCCCTGAAGATGCAGAATACGAGAATATTAATGGCTGACGCCGCTTGCCCCGGCAACGCCCGGTCAGGAGATTCTTGCGCAGACTGACAATCGTTTTCCACCACGCCGGCGGGGGACACCGCAGTACAGCCGACGCTTTGAAGGCCACACTCGCAGTGCAGGACCAGCCCTGGGACGTCAGTCTTCTCAATGTGCAAGATTTACTCGCCCCGCTGGACGTGCTTCGCAAAGCGACCGGCCTAAGCGTCGAAGATACTTACAACCTGATTCTGCGAAACGGCTGGACGCGGTTTACGCCGCAGCTGCTGGTAGTGCTGTTGGGAACAATTCGCCTCGCGCATTCCTGGGTCGTGAAGGCCCTGCGGGCTTATTGGTCGCAGCATCCGGCGGACCTGGTGCTATCGGTAATCCCGCACTTCAATCGCGCGATTGGCGAAAGCCTTCTAGGGCCGGAAAAAATTCCCTTTGTTACGCTGCTCACTGATCTTGCGGATTACCCGCCGCACTTCTGGATCGAGCGAGAGTCCCAATACATTATCGTAGCCACCGAACGGGCCAAGCAGCAGGCATTGGCGCTGGGTCATCCTGCGGACCATATCTTCGAAACGTCAGGGATGGTTTTGAAGCCCAAGTTTTATCAGAAGAGTATCGTCGATCCAGTCGCTGAACGCATGCGACTCGGTCTTGAACCGGACTGCCCGACCGGGATTGTGCTCTTCGGAGGCCACGGACCTCGAGTCATGTTTGATATTGCCAAACGTCTAGACGAAAGCAACAGCGGCGTCCAGTTGATCATGCTTTGCGGGCATAATCAGGAGCTTGCCGCTCAACTCAAGAGTTTGAAAACCAAGAAGCCGGTCGCAGTTCAAGGCTTCACGCAGAATGTAGAGTCCTACATGACATTGGCCGATTTTTTTATTGGCAAACCCGGTCCCGGATCGATCAGCGAGGCCCTGCAGTTCCACCTACCCGTAATCGTGGAATGCAATGCGAAAACACTGCCGCAAGAGCGCTACAACGCGGAATGGCTGACCGAAAACGGTTTTGGAATCGTCGTATCCAACTTTCGAGAAATCGCCCCGACCGTTCAGCGGCTGCTCCAGAGTACGACGTTCGATCAACTCCGCCGCAATGCCAGCGCGTATTCGAATCGGGCGCTGTTTGAAGTTCCCGACATTCTCGAAACATGCGCTAAGCGATCAGTCGCTCCGACTCCAATCGAAACCACGGTCTAAGTTGTCCGGTCACGAATCCAGTTCTAGCTCTGTTCAGAAATGAATCACAATCCCGGTCGAGATTCGGACATTATTCTGCGTGTTACTGAAGAAACGAGTTTGCAGCAAGTCGCCCTCCAGTCGCCAACTGATGAGAGGGATCAAGTGATAGTCAATGCCGCCGCCGGCCGCGTAAGCAAACGACGTATTCGAGTTGGAAAACCCCGACGCACTCTCCGTGATGTGACCCGCCCCAAACATCGCCTCCGCAAACGGCCGGACCTTCCCCACAGTGACTGAAACTCGCGGACCAAACAGATAACTGTAAATGTTTGTGCTGGCGCTAAGGCCGGAGCACGATCCGTTAACAACCCCGGTGCAGAGTGTATTCGGCGCAAGTGCAGCCGAACCGTAATTCCCGCTGAAATCGGCAACGATGCCAATAAACGGCAAGACTTTGCCTTCCAATGAGCCATTCCACCCATTCATGTTTGTGCGACCGATCGAGAGCAGGTCCGCACTCATGTACGAATATCCGAGGTAAACATTTCCACTCGGAATCTGAGCGTACCCCACGTTTACGAGCACAAAGAGGGTAAAGAAAGTGAAGATAATTGCGGCACTCCTATGCACGGTTCACATCCTCCTAAAGTTGACGCCGAACTTAGCGACGAATCCACTTGGATGCGCCTTGCCCGAAAAGAGGATGTTGCGAACACGAACTTCTGAGAGTCTCAAACAATTAACTAGATTTTCACAGTCGCACAGCCCGCCCACAGACATCCAATCAGTATCATTGAAATCACAAACAGGACACCAAGGGACTAGTGTGCGCCGGAAGCGAGCTTCGTGGGCCGGACAAGGAGTGCAGTGTGAAGTTAGATCTGGAAATCCGCGCAATCAATGATGTAACGGTTCTTTCTTGCAGGGGCCGCTTCACCTATCGTGACGAAGCCACCGCATTCTCCCAAAAAATCGCGGGACTACTGCCGCATGCACGCCAAATCGTGGTTGAGTGCAGTGGCTTGGAGGCAATCGACAGCGCCGGTCTCGGCGAGTTGGTGGTCGTGCATATGTGGATTCGAGCCAGCGGATGTTCGCTGAAATTAGCGGGACTCAACTCTCAGATCCGGCACACACTCGAGCTCACGAACCTGCTTCCCGTTTTCGATGTTCATCCTACGCTGGACGACGCCTTGCGTTCATTCCAGCCGAAGGTTGCAAAATCCTCGGTTCAAGCCGCCTAGGATTTTAAAACTTTCGTTGATCCATGGAGAACGGCCCGCTGCCGACCAGAAGAAGAAACACTAATCCCAGAAGCATGCAGTAGTCGGTTCGAGCTTCGTGCACTGTGCTCCAAAAGCCTGCCCGAAACAGCATGGGAATCTTGGTCGTGACTATCGCAACGCTGATATCGATGATCAGCGGAATAGCGGCCAGTCGCGTGAACAAGCCAACGATTAAAAGCGTTCCGCAGACAATTTCAACGACGCCAACAAATGGCGCGAAAAGCTGCGGGGCTGGAATGCCAATCTTTATGAAACGCCCCACGCCTAAAGTTGCAGGAAAGAGAAACTTCTGAATTCCCTCCGCCAGGAAAACGCCGCCTACCAACAGCCGAATGAGAATCGTGGCACGCGGAGCGTTCGTGTCGAGCACAGGATTCGGCATAGCACCTCAGGCATACTTCATCAAAACCATAAACCCAAAGTCCATATGCATCTGCTGATGGCAGTGAAAAAGCGTATTTCCCGGATTTTCCGCCGTGAAGTCGACCTCGACGACTTTATTGGCATTCACGACCACGGTGTCTTTCAAAATACCGGACGTGGCCTTGCCGTACACCTTCGTCAGTTCGAAACTATGCCGATGCAAGTGAACAGGGTGGGCGTCGTCGCTCTCATTCCGAAAGATCATGCGGTATCGTTTTCCAGCGTGAACCATCATCGGATCTGTATGTGGGTAAGACTTCCCGTTAATTGTCCAGCGGTTGAAACCGCCGTGTCCACCCGGAATCTTCTTGAAGACTAAATCGAACTGGCCATCGGGCGTGACAACACGGTTGGTCTCCTGCCCAAACAGCGTGTAGTCCCATTGCGACTTCTCCGGTTTCGTCCACCGCGGAGTGCCCTTTTGATTGGCATACTCGACGACCACACCAAAGCCATTCTTGCGATCGTCGTCATCCGTGGTCCCCAGAATCCAAACTCCCGGCGAGTCCATGCTCACGATGGCGTCGACACGCTCTGCCGCGCCGATCTGAAGCACTTTCACTTTTTGCGGCTTCGGTACGGGATTGCCATCCAGGGCCACAACTTCGAATTGATGGGAGGGCAACGCTACATTTACTGTTTCGGTTGCGCTCGCGTTCAGGAAATGAAACAAAACGCGATCCGCCTGTCGAACCTTGATCGGATCCCCGTGTCCGAGAGCTTTGTCATTGAACGAGAAGGCCCGATACCCAACTTCAAGCCCGTTATTCGGTGGCGGGGGCGCGCTGCCTTCGTCTGACTCCTGCATCGAAGCGCTGTAGTAAGGTTCCCACTGATGCATGGCCAGAAAAACTTCGTTGTCATAATGTCCGGGATCGTTCCTAGGTTCGATGTAAACAAAGCCAAACTGGCCGGTATACAGACTGCGAAGAAGGTCTTTTCCCGCAAATGCGTGACTGTGATACCAACGCGTGCCGGCCGGCTTGGGCGTGAAGTTGTATCGGCGATGCCCGCGCGGTGGAACCGGCGGACTACCTTCTTCCGTCGCGCCGTCGGCTTCTACTGAAATCATTTGGCCGTGCCAGTGGACAATCTCTTCGTGATCCGTGTCGTTGAAGACATCGACAGTGATCGGAACACCTTCCTTCACTCGCAGGAGTGGGCCCGGAACTTGGCCGTTGTAGCCGAAAGTGTGAATGGTCCTGCCGGGAGCGATATCAAACGAAACGGAAGAAATGCGCAGAGTGAAGTCGGCTTTAGGTTGGAGACCCTCGTTCCTTTCAGCAAACATGCGGCGCGAAGCCAGGCCCACTACAGCAATTCCCGCATTTTTCAGAAAATCCCGGCGTTCCATGTCTTCTTCCCGGATTTATCAACGAACCGCTTCTAGAGCGGTTGGGAAACAACGTTGGAAGGAACGTAGTCTCCCTTCAGCGCATACCAGCGGACCCTTAGCAGTTCACCAAACATACGGATGCCGTCGCGGAGGGGATGGATGCGTGTTCCTTCGCGGTGCGACCATGCGACCGGAACTTCGCTGACCGTGAAGCCGAACTTTCTGGCCAGGTAGAGCAATTCCGGATCGAATCCCCAACGCTCGATTTTTTGCTGCGGGAAGATTGCTTGCGCACTGCGACGGGTGAAAGCCTTAAAGCCGCACTGGGTGTCCTTAAACTGCAAACCTAAAACAAGGCGCAATGCAAGATTGAAGATTCGTCCGAAGAGCCGACGGTACAGCGGTTGCCTGCGAATCTGCAGTCGCGAATCAATCCATCGAGATCCGATCGCGATGTCGGCGCCCTCCACAATGGCGGCAAACAGTTTGTCCGCCTCCTCAATCGGCGACGACAAGTCAGCATCGCTAAACAGCAGAACGTCGCCCTTTGCGTGCAGCATTCCGTTGCGAACGCTGAAGCCCTTGCCTCGGTTTCCAGGATTTTCCAACAGTCGAAGCGTAGCGTGCTTCTTCGCGTATTCGAGAACGATTTCTGCGGTGCAATCACTCGATCCGTCATTCACCACAATAACTTCCACATTCCACCCGCGTTCGGTGGCGTGAGCGAGAATCTTGTCCAGCGTGGCCGTGATGCGCGCGCTTTCGTTGTAGGCCGGGAGGATAATGCTGTAGGTGGCAGGTTCCAAATCCGGATCTCAACTGTCAGCCGTCGGCTTTCAGCTATGAGACCCTTAGTCTCAAGGATTGCCGCTTCAGAGTCAACCTCGCGCAATCAAGAATTGCGAGAGTGAACTGGAAGCGAGGAGCCGATATCCAGAAGCTTCCTATGCCACTTGACGTTGCTTCTGCAGCATGGACAAAAACTCGGCGACCAGTTCTTCGTCCCACAGTCCGCCGCTGGCTTCCTGGCGCATAGTAAAAGCAGCATGCTCGTGGCTCTGCGCCGGTTTGTAGGGTCGCGCCGTCCGCAGAGCATCGTACACATCCACCACCTGCAGGACTCGCGGAAGCAGGGGAATCTCCGCCTTTTGCAATCCATCCGGATAGCCGCTGCCATCGGAATGCTCATGATGATTGCGGATAATGGGCAGCACGAGCCGCAACGACTTCAGCGGCCTGCAAATGTTCTCCCCGGTCACCGGATGCTGCCGCATGATGACCCACTCTTCATCGGTCAGGTTCGTTCCCTTTTTCAAAATGTCGTCAGGAACTGCGATTTTCCCCAGGTCATGCAAGTACCCGCCCCGGCGTAACGCCACGATCGACTCTTCATTCAGCCCGAGATGGCGTCCCAGATTGCTCGCATTTTCTGCCAGCCGTTCACAATGACCCTCGGTATATGGGTCGCGACTCTCCACGCTCAAGCCCAACGTGCAAAGCACGGATTCTGCGGTTTCCAACTCGTCGGTGAACTCCTTGAGTTTAAGCAGTGACTTGACGCGGGCGAACAGCTCTTCCGAAAAAATGGGCTTATTTAAGAAGTCATCGGCCCCGGCTTCGATGCCCCGCAGCTTGTCCTCGCGATCACTCAACCCCGTAATGAGAACGAACGGAATCAAGCGTGTGGCCGGGTTGTCCTTGACTTCGCGGCACAGCTCATAACCCGACTTGCCCGGCATCACCACATCGGAAAGAATCAGGTCAGGAAGTTCCCGTCGAATCTCGCTCTCGGCCTGAGCTGCGTCCGGAACCGCCACCACTTCATAACCTCGAGTGGAAAGCAGCTCACGCATCAGCACCATTGTGTCCGGGTTATCGTCGACGACCAATATGCGTGGAGCGCGACGCGGTGAAAGTTCCCCCATCTCTTTGTAAGACGAAGAATGGCTGGCAGGAGATGTCCGGAATTTATGGGGAGGGCTCATAACTGCGGTCGAGCGCTTCCCTATTGTATCGGATTTAGCGGCACCCCAGTGAGAACGCATTGTTATCCGTGCAACCACCTGCCCAACTCTTGGCCAGGTCATTTTGGGAAATCTCTTGACCCAATGTGCGATCTGACCTTGCTCAGGCAGGCAATCGATGCTTAGCCTGATTGTATGAGTTCTCTTTTTCGCATTGCTCTCTGCCTTTTCTTTTTCACAGCGACCGTGTTGGCCGCATCCAAGCCGCACGTGATCGTCTTCGGAAAATGGACCGT
Source organism: Acidobacteriota bacterium (assembly GCA_013288805.1). Taxonomy (GTDB): domain Bacteria; phylum Acidobacteriota; class Terriglobia; order Terriglobales; family Acidobacteriaceae; genus JABDBE01. The sequence continues at coordinate 14,177 of JABDBE010000040.1, read as the reverse complement.
GGTGAAGCCGTCTTCCGATCTCGACCAAAACCGACCCGACGATTTGAAGATTAGGCCCCTGTATGTAGATTCCCGGCTGAAGGAATTTACCTTCGGCATTCCGCATGATGTGACTGAGGAAGTGTTTGTAGTGCGGCGTATCGTTCGCGTGAACGATACTCTACCCCAGGAGTCTACCGTGCGTTGGAGTTGGCAACGCAGTGGGTGGCTCGTCGTCGATCGCATCACCGGGCACATCTCGCAAGCCAGTCTGCCAGAGTTCGATCCCGACGCCTCCTCAGCCAGTTGGTATCGTGACTACGTCGCCTACTGCGGCATCTCGGAGGACGGACACAAGGTTTCTGCCGTCGTGATGCAACTTGGCCGCCGCAAACCGATCTTGAAAAAGCCTCTGGGAGAAGCCGCTAACGAGGAAGCATCCAGCTCAGAATGTGCGCCGCCGGCCTGGCAACGCGCCCCTACGCGGGTAAGCTTTGTTTCGCAGGCAGACCAGAAATTCACCTTCGCAGTTCGCGGTCATACAGTTGAAGTCGTGAGCGATGACGATCCGGAAGAAGGAACCGAATAAATAAGTGTGGCGCTGGCGCCCTCGCCCAAGTCTCTCAGCACTACTGTGGCGCCATCCCGTTTGTGCGCTTCACCAGCTCGAATGCCAGGAAGAGCACGACGGCAGCGGCCACAAAAACTCCGTTGCGCCATCGACTGCGTATTTCTGGCGGCGCCATCAGATGCTGGGCCAGAGCCGCTCCGATGGCGAGCCCGGCCAACAATCCGCCAATGTGAGCCCAGTTATCGACGCCAATCCCCGACAGCAAAGCGCCGAAGAACAAATTGTATCCGGCAAAGACGAGCAGGCTTTTCAGTGTGCTCTGCATCGCCTGCTTGGGGATCGGCAGGCGTCCGAGATAAAGCGCGGCGATCAATGCACCGGCGAGTCCGAAAATTGCGCCGGAGGCACCTACGCCAACTGAAACCGGGTGCCGCCACAAACTAGCCAGGCTGCCAGCGATCCCAGAAAAAGTGTAGGTGAGCACGTACGTCCAAGGTTCGAAGATTCGTTCAGCCAGGAAGCCGAGGTTCCACAAACACCACATATTAAAAAAAATGTGGATGATCCCACCATGAATGTAGTTCGAAGCTAGGATTCGCCAGGGCTCCGAGCCCAGGGAAAGTGGCCCGTAGTTCGCACCCAGCTTCAGCAGCTGTGCCGCGCTCGGATTCACGGGGGACACGCCCGTTAACACCATCACCGCGAACACCGCGACGTTCATGCCCACCAGCGTGGCTGTAATAGGCGATTTATTTCCGATCATAAGCGATTAGCACTTAGGCGCTTGATTTTATCCCCAGTCAAACCTCACGAACACACTAACAGAGAGCGCGAGGCTTTTGCTCTTCAGTTGTCTAAAGGCTGGCGGGCAAGACCGGCGTGGAATCATGCGATACAATTTTGCGAAGCAGCGCTTTGGGTCTTGCCTTTATGCATGAATCCGTAGCGACTTCCGCGCGTCAGCGAACGCCCCTGTTTCGCACCAGGGTGATTGCGAATTTTTGGCCCCGCGCCAACGAGGCCCGCGCCCGATACGAACAATTCATGGGAGATCCCAGCGCGCATTCGTTTCTCAGCCAACATCAGTGCTGGGACTACTGGAATATGCCCGAGGTCTACTGCTATTTGCGGACTGACGCCGTTAAAGTCTTAGGCGCCGATCTGATTGACGATTTCTTAACCCGGCTGGAAGCGCTTTGCGACTCTGAGTTGAACGGTGTATCGCCTCGCTCGCCCTGGCTATCTCTCCATCTCGATGGGATGCGACACGAGATACACAACGACAGCTGCAACGGTATTTATGGGTACGTGTATTCTTTGACTCGAAATGCGAACGCCTTTAGCGGCGGCCAAACATGCGTGGCGAGGGAAGAAGTTTTCGACGCATTAGAGCCGCGGCAGCCCAAGGCGTGGCAGGGGTACTTTGAAGTGATTCCCCCTCTCTACAATCAGCTCACGCTTTTTGATGACCGCTTGCCGCATATGGTGCCCGTAGTCCAAGGAACGATGAATCCGATCGAGGGGAGGGTGTGTTTGACGGGACACCTCGTCTAGCGCGATCCATCATCGAAGTTAATCTCCGGTCGTCTCCACCATCGCCATTTCGTCTGCTGCCGGTTTCTTCGTGACCTGCGCGCTGGTCACGAGAATCACTGAGGCGACCACGATCGCACTGCCCGCGAGGATATATCTGTCTACATGCTCATGCAGTATGAGCCATCCCAGAAAAACCGCTACTACGGGGTTCACGTAAGCGTACGTGGAAACTTTCGCCGTAGGCACATGGTTCAGTAGCCAGATATACGCGGTGTATCCGATCCACGATCCGCAAACCACCAAATACAATGTGGCGCCGATCCCGCGTGGCGTCCAGACTACTTGGGAAAAATCTCCGGCAGCAATGGCGAATAATAGATTGGCTAATCCCGCCGCGATCATCTGCCAAGGCGTAGCCGAGAAGGGATCCACGTCCGCGGATTTCCAACGTTTGGCCAGTACCGAACCCAACGCCCAACTGAACGACCCGCCGAGCAGGCTGATCGAGGCCCACAATTGCACCCGCCCAAAGGAAGTCGTCGTGGTGAGGTCGGGCCACAACAATACGAACAGCCCGACAACGCCAAGGCCCAGCCCGGCTTTGCCGCGAATTGAAACGTGATGATCGCCGAGCAAGAGCGTATCCAGCACCAGGAACCAAAGCGGCGTGACGGCGACGATTAACGCAGCCAAGCCGGAAGCCACATATTTTTCGGCATACGAGAGCGTGAGGTTGCCGCCCATGAGCAGGAGTACGCCCACCGTCGCCATTTGCGCTAACTGCCGTGGGCTGTAGCGGATGTTGCGACCTCGTAGTCCGCAAAATGCCAGCATGAACACACCGGCAATCAGAAAGCGCACGGCGCACATGAGTGCGGGCGGAATGCGCTCCACCGCGATATCAATCGCCAGATACGTCGATCCCCAAAAAAAATACACCAGCCCGAACGCAAGGATCACGGCAAGGCGGCTTTGTCGCTGGGCGTTGGTCATATTCGTCGATCGGCGGATAAGTATCAGACACAACAAACGAGCGAAGAGATGCGAGATATTAGAAAGTACCGGATGCTGAGAAGATACGCTGTCCGGCGCCCGTGACTAACGGTCAAGGACCGATTGGGGGTTACGCCGTCGCTCGCGGCAGGCTATAATAACCATGGAATGATTTCCGATGCGCCGCGAAAATCCAAATTCAAACCTGCCTGTGTGCTGGCTCCACTTTTTAGTGTGTCCGCGCCGATACTTGGCAGTGTTGCCGTCGCAGGCGCGTCCCAGCCTATTCGGTAGCGATTAATTTTCCCATCCTCCTCGTCCGATTCTGACTTCAGGGCTGAACTCCGCTCGAAGCCAACCACCCAAGACGAACGACCAACGACCATTTTGGAGGATGCCATGTCAACCCAAACTCTTACCGGGCCCAAGCTTAAAACGGCTTTGCCGGGCCCCAATGCCAAGCGCGTTCTAGAAGGCGACAGCAAATACATTTCGCCTTCGTACACCCGCTCCTATCCGCTGGTCGCAAAGCAGGGACGCGGCATCGTCGTTACCGACGTCGATGGAAATGAATTCTTCGATTTCTCGGCCGGGATCGCGGTTACATCGACCGGTCACTGCCATCCCCATGTGGTCGCGGCGATTCAGAAACAAGCAGCCGAACTGATTCATATGTCCGGCACCGACTTCTATTACGAGAATATGGTGACCCTCGCTGAGCGCCTCTCGAAGATCGCTCCGATGCCCGGCCCACACAAAATCTACTACGGCAACTCGGGCGCGGAAGCGATTGAGTGCGCACTGAAGCTCGCCCGCTATCACACCAGGCGTCAAAACGTGATCGCATTTTTTGGCGCGTTCCACGGGCGCACCATGGGCGCGCTTTCGCTCACCGCATCGAAACCGCAGCAGAAGCGGCGCTTCGGCCCATTGGTTCCGGGCGTCACTCACATCCGTTATCCAGACGTATATCGCGGATGCGAAGGCGGACCGCAGGATGCCGAGGCCTTCGCGCTGGGCTGCGCCCGCTTCATCGAAGACAAGCTCTTTAAGACCACGCTTGCCCCCGAGGAAGTAGCCGCAATCTTTGTCGAGCCGGTGCAGGGCGAAGGTGGATATGTTGTTGCTCCCACCGTCTTCATGCAGGAACTGCGCCGCATTTGCGACCGCCACGGCATTCTCCTGGTCGCTGACGAAGTGCAAAGCGGTATCGGGCGCACCGGCAAATGGTGGGCCATCGAGCACACCGGCGTGCAGCCCGACATTGTTTGTTCGGCCAAAGGCATCGCTTCGGGCATGCCGCTGGGCGTAACCATCAGCAAAGCCGAAATCATGGACTGGGTTCCCGGCTCGCACGCCTCTACGTTTGGAGGCAATCCGGTTTGCAATGCGGCTGCGATGGCCACCCTGGATGTGATCGAACGTGATGGCTTGCTGCATAACGCAACCGAGGTTGGCGACCATATGTTGAAACGCATGGCGGGCTGGCCCAGCAAGCACAAGCTGGTTGGGGACGTTCGCGGACGCGGGCTTATGATCGGAGTCGAAATCGTCAAAGATCAGAAGACCAGAGAATATGGCGCGGCCGAGCGTGACCGCATCATTCAGATGGCCTTCGAGCGTGGCATTCTTTTCTTAGGTTGTGGCCCAAGCACAATTCGTATCGCGCCGCCGCTCATCGTGACCAAAGAGGAAGCTGATGTCGCCATGGATGCACTCGAAGAATCCATTTCGAATGTGGGGCAAAGGGTTTAGCCAGCCGGGCGGGATGTCCTCCCTTGTGCCGGCTGCGTAGGGCGGGTCTAACTTGACCCGCCCTATTATTTTTGGGCCGGGTTCGGTTCATGGCATGGATTGCGCCTCTTGCAAAGAACGCAAGTAGCGGGCGCCCTCGCTTTCATGTGATGAAGGTCACATCCAAATTCGGCTTGTCCGTTCTACGATCTGTTAGTTATGCCGATTCTCCTTTCGGTGCGGGTGACGCAGGCCGCAGTTCGGGCGCTGGATTGGCTCGCGGAGCGCACGCTCCTGCCCGAAGATATTCCTCCTCACCAGCGGACTGGGCGACGTGGGGAGGAAGCTGCTTACTTTTACTTGCGGCGTCTGGGCTACGTGATGGTAGCGCGCAATTTTCGCTCATCTCGGCGGAGGGGCGAGATTGATTTGATCGGCTGGGAAAAGAGCGTTCTGTGTTTTATAGAAGTCAAAACGCGCACCACGCACGATGTAAAGCCTGCCGAAGCGGCCGTCGACCGCGACAAGCAGCGCGGACTCGCAGCCGTGGCCGACGAGTATCTTCGTTATGTGGCGCCTTCGTGCCGGTGGCGTTTCGATGTGGTGACCGTGTATTATGAACGTCAGTCCAGCCAACCGCTGATCGAACTGTTTCGGAATGCCTTCCCTGTGGCGTAATGTACCGGTTTGGCTCTGACCAATTTCGTATGCCATTATTGAAAGGATTTAATCTTTGCCCGAGCTTAGAAAAGATCCAATTGTAGGTCGTTGGGT
>JABDBE010000040.1:0-8568 GCA_013288805.1 Acidobacteriota bacterium | reverse complement strand
CAACGGATTTTGCCCGGGATGGAGTGAAATTAAAAGGGGGGTTTTGTCCGTTCTGTTATGGAAATGAGAGCAAGACACCGCCCGAGATTCAGGCGTATCGTCCGAACCCGAACGGGGGGCCCCCACCCCAGCGCGACACCCCAGGGTGGACGGTGCGAGTGGTTCCTAACAAGTTTCCCGCACTTGGAATTGAAGGCAGCTTGAACCGCCAGGCCGAAGGCATGTTCGACCGGATGAACGGGATTGGCGCGCACGAAGTCATCATTGAAACTCCTGATCACAATGCAAGTCTGGCCACACTGCCTCCCAAAAGAATCGAAGATGTGCTTTGGACTTTCCGCGACCGCATTCTTGATCTGAAAAAGGACCGGCGGTTTAAATACATTCTGATTTTCAAGAATCACGGAGAGGCTGCCGGCGCTTCGCTGGAACATGCGCACTCGCAACTGATCGCGCTGCCAATCCTTCCCATCTATGTGGTCGAGGAGTTGGAAGGTGCGAAACAATATTACATTTACAAAGAACGATGCGTGTTCTGCGACGTGATCCGGCAGGAGACGGAGACAAGTACTCGCGTGGTCGCCGAGAATCAGGACTTCCTGACGTTGGCTCCGTACGCGCCGCGATTTCCCTTCGAGACTTGGATCATGCCGAAGCAGCATGAGTCGGCGTTCGAGAATTCTTCGTCGCAACTATTTGAGAATCTGGCCAAGGCTATCAAGACGCTGCTGATGAAGGCCGACCGAGTGCTGGACAATCCGCCTTACAACCTGGTGATTCACACTTCGCCGGTGCAGGACCCGACCAACGATCATTACCACTGGCACATCGAATTCATGCCCAAACTGACCAAGACAGCTGGATTCGAGTGGGGTACCGGGTTCTATATTAATCCGACTCCGCCCGAAGAAGCTGCGAAGTTCCTGCGCGAGGCTAGCGTAGAGGAGCCAGTGCCTGCCACTGTAGGTTAGACTTTATCGAACAGAAAAAAGGGGCACGGTATCCGCCGCGCCCCTTTTGCTTGAGGAGAGGAGATCGTTCCGCGATCTCCATACCAAGCTACTCAGGAGAAATCAGAATAGGGGCGGACGGCACCGGGATTGTCATGCCGAGGTAATAAGCTTGTCAACAGGGGGTCTTTTTGGAGTGGGGGTTACGCTTGGGTTCTGTCCAGGAACTCGTCGTGCCAAGCCATCTGGATGGCCTCAAGCTTGCCTTCGGTAGATTTCTTGGGATCATCTTTGAACTCGGGCAGCGCGATTACGTAACCATGAAGATCGGTGAAACGGATCGAGAGTGGCTCCAGTTGAGGGTGCGCTTCCGAAAGCAGGATGCCGATGTCTTCAGCGTCATCCCAGGTTAGGTCTTTTGGCATGTGGCTCCTTGATGAGATCAGCAATTAGCAAGTAGCACTCAGCATTCAGTCCCTACGCGATCTTGCCGCTGTCGGGGAAATCTTTGCTGGCTGAGTGCTGACTGCTGCTTTCTAGTGTTCTTCCGATACGTAATTGCGATTCCACGATGGGATCTCGACCACCACTTTGCCCGGCTTGGTGATCACGGCCTGACAGCCGAGACGAGAGTTTAACTGTAAATCGGCAGCCATGTCCAGACGATCGGCTTCGTCGTCGTCCATTTCGGAAAGATTCTCCGCACCTTCCTTCACCCACACGTGGCAGGTGGTGCAGGCGCAGTTACCGCCGCAGGCATGGTCCAGACGGACGCCGTAGTTCAACGCCACATCGAGGATGGACTGTTCCTTGCCATGATCCTTGTAGGGAAGTTTGTCACGCTCGAACTCGACGGTCTTGCCTTCGGGCAAGAAAGTTAGTTGGACAGTATTTTCGCCGGGTGAGTCCACGGTCGCGGTGCCCGATCCTTTGGTTTTCTCATCTGCCATGAATGCTCCTTGAAGCCTCGTTGTGCATGCCGAGCTGTGCTCGGCCCCCGGACGAGGGCGTCCGGGCTACGTGTTCTTTACTCGAAGTCGGCTCTGGCTACGGGATGGCCAGTCTCTGTTCCTTCGCCCATGTCGGCTTCGTCCATGTTTTTGCCTTTGAGGGCGGTGCCGACGGCCGTGTCCATCATTAGTTCTGCGAGACGCATCGTGCCCTGGTTTAAAAGGTCGATCGCTGTGCGGATCGCTGAATAGTCGTCCTCGCCTTTGGTCTGGACCAATGCTTTTTCCAACTTGGCGATCTTTTTCTTCTCGTCGCTGGTGAGTTGGCCCCACGCGGGGCTCTTCTTGCCCTTTTCCAGCGCCGCAAGAATCGTGTCTGCTTCGTTGCGCGCCTCGATCACTTGCCGCCGGCGGAAGTCTTCTTCGGCAAAGTCGAAAGAATCGAGAATCATGTTTTCGACTTGATCATCGGTCAGCCCATAGCTGGGTTGCACTTCGATCTCAGATTCCTTGCCGCTGCGCTGTTCGCGTGCAGAGACGTGCAGGATGCCGTTGGCGTCGATCAGGAATTTAACCTCAATGCGCGCCATGCCCGCAGTCATCGGCGGAATTCCTTTTAGATCGAAGCGTGCAAGCGAGCGGCAATCCTTGGCCAGTTCACGCTCACCTTGCAGGACATGGATCGCGACGTTGGCTTGACCATCGATCTGCGTGGTGTAGTACTGCGTGGCTGAAGCGGGGATGGTCGAGTTGCGCAGAATGATTTTATCGGTCACGCCGCCGGCGACTTCAATGCCTAGCGACAGCGGTGTAACGTCGAGCAGCAGCATGTTCTCGGTGGCTTCAGAACCGCCGCCGAGAATGTTAGCCTGCACTGCCGCGCCGAGCGCCACGACTTCATCTGGATTGAGATCGGTATGGGGCTTGCGCTGAAATAATTCTTCGACGAGCGCGCGTACTTTCGGAATGCGCGTCGAACCGCCGACCAGCACGACTTCGTCAATCTGCGCCGGCTTTAATCCAGCATCCTTCAAAGCCTGTTTGCACGGTCCAACGGTACGATCGATGATTGGCTGGATCAGTTGCTCGAACTGCTCACGCGTGATTTCGCGCTGATAGCGCTTGCCCTGCGGCAGTTCAATGTCCATTTCCGTCGCTGATTCCGACGACAATGCAATCTTGGTTTCGATGACGGCCTTGCGAATTGTGGCCACAACTTCGCTGTTGCGAGAGACATCCAGATTCGCGTCGCCGAGGATATCGTCGATAGCGATTTTAATCAGCAGATTGTCGATGTCGTCGCCGCCGAGGTGCGTGTCTCCGTTGGTCGCGATGACTTCAAAGATTCCGTCGTGCAGCTTGAGTATGGAAATGTCGAAGGTTCCGCCGCCCAGATCGTAGACCGCTACAATGCCGTTCTGCTTCTTGTCGAGACCGTAGGCGAGGGACGCAGCCGTCGGTTCGTTGACGAGACGCAGTACTTCGAGACCGGCGATGCGGCCAGCGTCTTTTGTCGCTTGGCGCTGTGCATCGTTGAAGTAGGCAGGCACTGTGATCACGGCTTTGTTGACCGGAGCATTGAAAAAGCGCTCGGCATTGCGCTTGAGCTGGCGCAAAATGAACGCGGAGATTTCCGGCGGGGTGAACGTCTTCTTGCCCAGCGTGATACGCAGAACTTCTCCTGCATGCAGGTCTTCCGCCAGACGAAATGGAAACAGCTGGAGCTCTTCCTGAATATCTTCGAGCCCGCGACCCATGAGGCGTTTGATCGAATAGACTGCGCGCTCCGGAGTCTCGATCAGATACTTGCGCGCGGCATTGCCCACGATGATCTGATCGCGTTCATCCAGTGCGACCACAGAGGGAACGAGATTCAGCCCGTCCTCCCCAGGGATGACAACAGGGCTTTCCCCCTGCATGAAAGCCACGAGAGAATTCGTGGTTCCGAGATCGATTCCGACGATGCGGTCAGTGGCCATAATTCAGCAATCAGCACTTAGCATTCAGCACTCAGCCAACCCAACGTCTCGGCACCCAATGCTATCCCTCAAGCACTTCACTCACGTCCCGAACCAAATTCCTGATGTACGACCGTCGATTCAGCAGGTCTACCATTTTGTCGCGAACTTTGCGCCGACCTTCCTCCGTAGCATTGCCGGGGAGGCGGTCCCATTCGTCCCAATATTTCTTCAATTCCTCGGACAGCGATTCGTACTTCTCTTCCAGTTCCAGCTTCTGTCTTCCTATTTCTTCGACCAGGGCTGGATCGTCTTCGCCCAGTTTTTTCTGGGCGCGCAGTTCTTCGAGCTGCATATTCAGCTCAAAAACCTCTTCCAATAAGTCTGGAGGAACAACCTGCTTCTTGATCTCGCCCGCGGCTCGTGCCTTTTCGGTGGCCGCTTTGGATTGCTCTTCGAGCTCCACGCCTTCCAGCCGCAGCAGGTATTCCGTACGCTTGATTGGATCTTTCAGCGTGCGATAGGCGTCGTTGAGCAGAGAGCTTTGCTCCAGGCTCCATTCCTGTTCCCGTTTATCTGCCCGGGCGCAAAGGTCAGGATGCAGCTTCCGGCTGAGCTCGTAAAATTCGCGCTCCAGAAGCGCCGTATTGAGATTTAGCTTGCGGGACAGACCGAAGAACGTGAAGTAATCCACTGGCACCGGAGGCTGAACTTTTCCGCAAGCGCTGCAGAAATGGACGGCGCGCATGGTCCCGCACGACCAGCAGGTGGCAGTCGCGTCGCCTGTCATCGTCAGTGAAGAGCTCGTGTTGGATTCCACATTCCCCATAAACAGATTCGCCACAAACACACTCGCCACGTCCGCTCACATTTCGCGTGGGCTTGCGCCGCCAGAACGGCCGCGCCGTAGAGAGACCCTCGCGGGCGAGGGCGCCCGCACCACACCATCAGCCCGAGAATGACGTACCACAACCGCAAGACTTGGTCGAGTTCGGGTTCACAAACACGAAGCCTTGCTGCATGAGCGTCTCCTGGTAATCCAGGGTCATGCCGTGCAGATAGATGAACGATTTCGGGTCGACGAACACCCGCACATCGCCAAACTGGAAGATACGGTCGCGTTCGCGGGGTTGCGTGTCGAAGCGGATGTTATAGCTCAAGCCGGAGCATCCGCCGCCCTGCACTCCAAGGCGTAGCCCGCCCTGCTCGGGCGAAATGCCTTCCTTCACGATGGCGGTGCGGATCCTGGCCAAAGCCTTATCCGTTACCAGGACGCCTTTGGCTGGAGCTTTCGGCGCTTCCGTTTTGGTCTCTGTTTCGATCATGCTCTGCTCATATGGACGTAACGACGCACATTCGCGCCTCGTAACGGGCGAAACGACCGTCGTCCATAGAACTACTGCGCGGCTACCGTGGCCGGCTTCGCCACGTCCTGCTTCTTTTTCCAGTCGTGGATGGCGGCGCGGATCGCGTCTTCCGCGAGCACCGAGCAGTGAATCTTCACTGGAGGCAGCGAAAGCTCCTTCACGATCTCGGTGTTCTTGATTTGCAGGGCTTCGTCCACGGTCTTGCCCTTCACCCACTCGGTGGCGAGGGACGAAGATGCAATGGCCGAACCGCACCCGAAGGTCTTGAATTTTGCATCTTCAATGACATTGGTCTGCGGGTTGACCTTGATCTGCAGCTTCATTACGTCGCCGCACTCGGGCGCGCCGACGAGGCCGGTCCCGACTTCAGAGCTGTTCTTGTCCAACGAACCGACGTTGCGCGGGTTGGAATAATGATCGAGAACCTTATCGCTGTATGCCATTTTGCTTTCTCCTTAGAATATTTGCCGGTCAGCGGCTGAAACCGCATTCTTTCTAGAGCATTTGCGATATGGCTAAAGCCATATCCTGATACGAACTGCTGGCCTACTCCGCTGCCCACTTCACACTTTTCAAATCCACGCCTTCTTTCGCCATCTCGTAGAGTGGCGAGAGTTCGCGCAACCGCGATACCGTCTCGACCACGCGATCGGCCACGTAATCAACCTCGGCTTCGGTGTTAAAGCGTCCAAGGCCGAAGCGGATGGAACTGTGCGCCAAGTCGTCTCCCGTACCCAACGCCTTCAATACATAAGATGGCTCAAGCGTTGCCGAGGTGCATGCCGAACCGCTCGAAACCGCGATATCGTTGATGCCCATCAGCAACGATTCGCCTTCCACATAGGCGAAACTGATATTCAGGTTGCCTGGCAGACGATGCTCCCACGAACCGTTGATGTAGACCTCGTCCAGTCCGCCCATGATTTTGTCGCGAAGGCGGTTGCGCAGACCCGCGAGTTTGCAGGATTCTTTCGCCATTTCTTCCGATGCGATCGCGCAAGCCTTGCCTAGGCCTACAATTCCGGGCACATTGAGAGTGCCGGAACGCATACCGCGCTCGTGGCCTCCGCCGTCGATGATGGCTGAAATCTGCACTCGAGGATTCTTCCGCCGCACGTACAAAGCGCCGACGCCCTTGGGTCCATACATTTTATGGGCCGAGATCGACATTACATCGATGTTGTTCTTGTTGACATCGACCGGGATCTTGCCCACCGCTTGGGTCGCGTCAGTATGGAAAATGATTCCACGCTCTCGGCAAAGCTTCCCGATTTCTGCAACCGGCTGCAGCACGCCAATCTCATTGTTGGCCCACATGATCGTGACGAGGATGGTCTTGTCATCCATGGCGCGCTTCAGATCTTCGAGATCGACCAGGCCGTCTTTTTGCACCGGCAAATAGGTGACGCGATAGCCGTACTTCTCCAGGCGCTTGCAGGTGTCGAGCACAGCTTTATGCTCGGTGACGGCCGTGATGATGTGATTTCCCTTTTCCTTGTACATCTCGGCGACGCCCTTAATGGCGAGGTTGTCACTCTCAGTCGCACCCGAAGTAAAGATGATTTCCTTCGTGGTGGCGCCGACCAGTTTTGCAACGCGTTCGCGCGCGGTTTCGACGCCCTCTTCGCCTGCCCAGCCGAACGAGTGATTACGGCTGGCGGCGTTGCCAAACTTCTCCATGAAATAGGGAAGCATTTCTTCCAGCACCCGAGGATCCATGGGGGTGGTGGCGTGATTGTCCATGTAGACCGGCAGCTTGACTCCGTCGGGAGCCACGTGTTCTGCCTGGGGGATCGTCTTTACATCTGTGCTCATGATTGCTCTCCTACCTGATTATGTAATCGTCACCAGCTCGGCTGGCTTTTTCGTTCCCAGTTCTTCCTGGGAATGCGTTTCTTCTTTCATCTCTGAGATACTGATGCGCCGCAACACTTGTTCGATGCTCTCGTTGACCCGGCGCAACGGCTCGCGAATCGTGCAGCGATCGGTTTGATCGCATTCGCCTCGCACCGTGATGCAGGACGTAATGAACAAAGGACCGTCGATGGCCCGAATTACCTCAAAGGCGCTGATCGTTCCGGGATCGCGCGCCAGTTTGTAGCCGCCGTTCATTCCATGTTGCGAGTGCAGCAAGCCGGCCTTGACCAGTCGCTGCAGAATCTTGGCCAGAGCTTCCTGCGGAATCCCGTACGCGTCGGCAACGTCCTTCGCGCTGCAAGCGCCGTAAGGCGCCCGCTCAGCCAGATGCTTCATCGCCATCAAGCCGTAGTCCGCTTTCTTGGTAAGCTTCAGCATCCGAGTCCGCTAGTAATTCCGACCTTTTCAGTCGGATATCACTTATTCTAAGGGACGCTGCCTCGGATTGCAACTGTTCGCAGGGAACGGCTAAATACGCAATCTAATGGTAACTATATTGTCCTTAACCGCTTATAAGATTGCGATCCTTTTAGTCGGATTTGTAGTTTCTGTGGATTTGACCGGTGTGAACCGAGTAATCCACCTTTCGAGTAGTCGGCGAGCGAGTCAAATCCAAATTTTCTGCGAAAAGACTTGACAAGCCAATCAGTCAGGCTAAAATACCGCCAATTTCCGGCAAACTTCACTTCAGCCTCACCAGGCCGACCGTGATCGTCCGGGTTTATGACTTCAATCCCGCCGTCGCAACCCCCCGATAAGAGCAATCCCATGAATGAGTGTAAGCACCCGCGCGTGCAGATTGTGGCCCGCGAGGAAGACGCCGAATTCGTCGAATGCCTGGAATGTGGAGAAATTTTCGAATCCAGCGAGTTCAAGGACATGATGATCGAAGACACCCGGATGAAGAACGAATCCTGAAGCAAGTCTCTTTCGTTGCCCAAGAGGAGTAACGAAGGTAATCTTCGTTCGGGGTCTTTCTCTTGTTTGGATCATTCACAGTTTGTTAGTGTCAGCCTGGGAACAATTACCCACGGAGAGGTCATGTCAGTTGTGGCTTTGGTTGTCGACGACTCCATGCTCATTCGACATACCGTCTGCCGCTTCCTTGAGGAACGCGGCTTTGCCGTGGAGTCAGCCACCAACGGCCAGGAGGCACTCGAGGCTCTAAAGCGGGTGCGTCCAGACATAATTATCACCGATATCCAGATGCCCAAGATGAGCGGCAGTGAACTGATCACGGCCGTAAAAAATGAGCAGAGTCTTGCCAGCATTCCCATCGTAATCGTCGCCGGCAAACAGAGTGGTTTCGAACACAAGGAAAAGCGAGCCAATTACACAATTTTCAAGGACATCGATATCGAGGATCAACTGGGCAAGGCGCTCCAGGTAGTGTTGGGCGCCAAAGCCCAGGCTGCGAAGAGAAGCA
>JABDBE010000039.1 GCA_013288805.1 Acidobacteriota bacterium | reverse complement strand
AAAATCTCGTACACGATAGCGTGGCTGAGCAGAAACGCAGCCTCGCCGGAAACCCAAAACTTATTTTCGGCGTCCGTAGCGGTGTAAGAAACCACGCTCGGAGGAGAGATCCAACCTACCCAATGTGCCGCGCGTTCCCAAGCCCGGATAACGTTTGCGTTGTTTACGCTGACTTTTCCATCGGACTCGATGATGTGGCCGCCTCCTTCTGCTGCTTGCCACTCCAACCCTTCCATCGTGAGTTGTTCGCTGTCGGTTGCGATCGCTCCGGCGAAGACGAACCCCCAAAAATCTTTCTTCCCTTTTGCGCGCTCTCCAGCTTGAATCCTGGCGGCCATTTTCTCAAGCTCATCCCAGGTTGTGGGTGGCGTTTTGTAGCCGTACCTGGCGAGAAGGTCCGTGCGATAAACCAAAACCTGCACACCAAGCGGCTGATTGGGCATTGCGACAATCTTCCCGTTAACCCTGTAGATTTCGATAATGTCGCGATCCTCCGAGGAAATCTCCGAGGCAAAATAAGGTTGCAGGTCGATAAGATATTCACCCATTGTTCCTACCCAGATCGTGTCAACACCATAAAGGTCAGGAGACGGGGCACCGCTGCGAAGCAAACCCATGGCGAGATCGAGTTTTGAGGCGGTGTCCTCTGGTGTCGGAAGGTCGTTGACGCGAATGCCTGTTTCCCGAGTGAATTCCTGCAAGTATGTGTCGGGAATCATCCGATGGTCGCCGGGAACTCCTCGGGCATCAGAATCGAAAAATGTGATGGTCACGGGTTGTGCGGGCTTACCGCAACCGAAAAAAAGAAACATCGACAGCAGAATTCCCGCCATGCCCAAATGCCGGAAGCGATGAGATGCACACCGACGCAGTTTGGCGCGGCGCATTGCACGACACATTGCCTTGATTCGGATAGATAACGGAAGCAGTTTTCACCGCCTTTGCAACGCTAGGAATAAGCGATAGCGTGCACCCCTCGCACATCAATCGATTCTTCTCGTTTGCACGGACGAATGGTAGCAGAAATTACCAGCGAACGCGCTACGGTCAGTCAATGCTGAGTTGGATAATCCGAGCCTGAAAAGCCGCGTCGCAATTCGCAAATATTCGACTCGTGATGGCGCGGCATTCGCTTTGCCAGTCTTAGAAACCGGACCGCAGGTCAAGATCGTGGAGAAAAGCGTTAAGTGCGGGATCACATCACGAGATGAAACGGACTTTCTCGAGTCTGTTCAGAATCCAGACTCGATCCAGGCTTACTTTTTCGACAGAGCAATGAAACAATCCCAATCGAAGACCAACTAAGCGCCGACAAATGCCCGAATCACAGCTCCGAGGACGCTTCTGGAATAGAACGCCAGAACGCCAGCTACGACGGCATTCTGTAGAGTTGCACATGCTATACGTCGAGTGTCGGTGAGCCCGACTGTGTAGCGCCCGCCTTGTAATTCTTCCGTCACGGTTCTTGTCTCCTTCTCTGATATATCAGCCGCTTCCTGTCGAATCTAATCGACAACCCGATTAAGCCAGAAGCTTGGAGGACAATCCATTGGACGATGGTATCGATCGATACCTTGGCATCAGTCCGGGTCGATGATTGCGTTCCGTGAGAAGACAAACCGCGTGATTGTTGAACGGAGCCTCGTATACTCTTTGACGTGGCTGACTACGGATCAGTTGGAGTTTTGCGGCGGACAGTAGAAGTGACTGCCGGGTTTGGCAGCGGAAGAGCAGGCGGATCACTTTCGGGGCGGATCATTTTCCGGAGCGGGTCAATTTCCAGATCGGGTCAATGCAAGTCTTGCCAGTCTGGTTGGTCTATCGCGGAGTCAGCCGGACTGAGCTGCGTCAAGCCAGGTGAATTGCCAGACTCGCAGGCCGGAGTTTAGCCGCCATCCTCACTAAGTCGGCGAGAGAATTCGCTTTCATTTTTTGCATGACCTGGCCGCGGTGTGCCTTTACGGTAATTTCGCTGATACCGAGCTCGCCGCCAACTTGTTTATTCAGCAGCCCAGAGACGACTAACGCCATCACCTGCCGTTCTCGCGAAGTAAGTAAGGCGTAACGGTCCCGAAGTTCCTGCATCTCCGCGTTTAGAGCGAGGGCGAAACTGCTCCGTTGGAGGGCGTTTCGGATGGCGCTCACCAAGGCGTCGAAATTGAGGGGCTTGGTTAAGAATTCGAGAGCGCCGGCTTTCATGGCCTGCACTGACTTCGGCACATCGCCATAACCGGTGATGAAGATGATTGGCATGTCGATGTGTTCAACTGAAAGCTGTTTCTGCAGTTCAAGACCGTCCAGGCCCGGAAGCGAAACGTCAAGGACAAGACAGCTGGGGACGTGTTTTCTCGGGTGGTCGAGGAATTCTTGTGCGGACGCGAAGGTCTCTGGCTTCCACTTCTCATCCCGGACCAACAGTTCCAGCGATTCGCGGACGGAGACGTCATCGTCAACAATGAACACCACGGGGACGGCACTCGAGGCTGGTAATGCCCTTACTTCACGACTAAGCGTTCGCGCTACATTCATCGTATCCCCCTAAAGATTCAACGGTGGACCCTTAGATGGCTTGCAGTGCGATCTTGATGGCTGCAAGCAAAGCTGCGTCACTGAATGGCTTGACTAGAAACCCCGCTGCGCCCTGCCCGAGCACTCGAGCGCGAATCGT
The DNA here is from genome assembly GCA_013288805.1 of Acidobacteriota bacterium. Classification (GTDB taxonomy): domain Bacteria; phylum Acidobacteriota; class Terriglobia; order Terriglobales; family Acidobacteriaceae; genus JABDBE01. Next base: position 24,324 of record JABDBE010000039.1, on the reverse strand, counting down.
TTCATCTTTTTGACCGGTGATGAATATGGTCGGGATCTCTTCTCCGCGACGCTTTAGCACCTGGTGAAGTTCCGGCCCACTCATGCCCGGCATGGCGATGTCGAGGATCAAACTGCTAGTCTCATGGGCAGAACCGGATGAAAGAAACTCTTCCGCTGACGAAAAAGCTCGAGCTGCAAAACCGAACTCCCGAATCAGGTCAGGCAGCGACTCGCGCATGGACTCATCATCATCAACCACGGATAGAAGCGGACGTTGGTTCTCGCTTTTATCCTTAAGGGACTTCATAACCAAACAATGAGGCATTCTATGGAAGACGTCCATTGTACTTTGGTATTGCTTTTGCCCGCCCGTCTGTCGATCGATACCTTCGTCTAATAGCTTCGTGCTTCTAGTTCTGGCTTAATTGGCCTGCGGCCGATTCGGAGGCATCTATGAGCAGGGTAATAACCGACTCTCCCACCCCGCTAAGGCATTTAGCCTCGTGTCAAATTGAAGGCTCAAGGTGAACGATCAGCAGAAGAAGCAGCAGAATTCGGGAGCGCGGGATCAAGAGATCCGTGCGGCACTGGATCAGCATTGGGCGGCGTCCGATGCCAGCGATTTTGAAACCGAGCATCGCATCTATCACGAGGAGGCGGTGCTGGAATACCCGCAGTCAGGCGAGCGTTTCCGTGGTCGATGCAACATACAGAACCAACGCGCGAGTCAGCCGAGCCAAAAGCGGTTTACTGTCCAACGAATCCTCGGCGACGGTGATCTTTGGGTCACCGAATTCGTTCTGACATATGACGGCAAGCCGTCCTATACCGTCAGCATCATGGAATTCACAGGCGAAAAGGTTGCGCGGGAAACGCAGTACTTTGCGGATCCATTCGTGGCTCCCGCGTTCCGAGCTCAATGGGTCGAACGGATCGATAAATAATCTGGGAGCGCGAGAATTGGCTAGCGACACCACGATTGGGAGGGATAAGAGATGGATTGGAAACGGTTGGTCCAGTTTGCGCTGCAAGGTAGCAGTGATTTGGAACAATATGCCATCCTGCTGGTACGCGTTTCGCTCGGGCTGTTCTTCGCTATCTCAGGGGCAAACAAATTATTTGTCGCCGGCGGGATGAAAGCGATTTACGAAACGCTCGTTAAGGCGAAAGTCCCGTTTCCCCACCAGACGGCTTATTTCGTGTCGGGCGTCGAATTCATTTGTGGATCCTTGCTGACGGTGGGTTTTCTTTCGAGCCTGGCCGGCGTGGCTTTGTTGATCGACATGACTGTCGCCACCCTGACCAACGCGCTTTCTACGATGCCTAAAGGACTTTCGCCTGTTAACTGGCTCGACGATTTTCTCTACCTTCCGGAAGTCTTGTACGTGCTCTTCTTTATCTGGCTGATCTGCTCTGGTCCGGGAAAGTTCAGTGTCGATTACTGGCTCGCCGGCAAGTTAGATGTTTCTTGATCATTGGCTGGTGCTGCCGCTGGGGGCGCGCTGCTCATGGATCGGTCGCTCTTTGCGGCCAGGATCGCTACGTAGAAGCTAGCTCGCTGCGCAGAACTTAAAGGACCCTAGCCACACGCTGGACTTCGACGAGGTACGCATGCCCCGATTGCTTTCAGTAAATGTCGGCCTTCCGCGCGACGTGACATGGAACGGCAAAACGGTCCGAACGTCAGTCTGGAAATCTCCAGTCGATGGACGGCGAATGGTGCGCAGACTCGATATCGATGGCGATGCGCAAGCCGATCTCGCCGGTTACGGCGGGGAGCATCGCGCCGTATTCGTCTACCAGATGGATTCTTACCGTTACTGGGAGCACTTTTTGGGCCGCAACGATTTTACTCTTGGTCAGTTCGGAGAAAACTTCACCGTCGACGGACTTTCTGATAACGAGGTGTGTATCGGCGATCGATACCGCATTGGTAGTGCCGTATTTGAAGTAACGCAGCCACGCGTGACCTGCTACCGCGTCGGCATCCGCATGAATGAGCCTCGTATGCCGGCGCTTCTCGTAGCACATCATAGACCAGGATTCTACTTTCGCGTGTTGCAGGAAGGAGAAGTTGGAGCGGGCGACGACATCGTGAAGATCGCCGATGGTCCAGAAAAAATCACGGTGGCCGACACCGATGCTCTCTTGTATTTACCGGGAGCTTCTCGCGAACAACTGCAACGCGTGCTGCGGATTCCTGCACTTAGCAAGGGTTGGCAGAGTTCGTTCCAGGCAATGCTCCAACAAGATTCGAGTTCCAACACCGCGCCGGGGAATCCGGGACTCGCGAATGAGGAACAAGCACCGGCGTGGCCCGGGTTTCGACAGATGCGAGTCGCGCGTATTCATAAGGAAAGCGCTAGCGTAACTTCCTTCGTTCTGTCGCCAGTCGATGGGCAGCCTCTTCCTGTCTTTGGAGCAGGTCAATTTATTGTTTTGCGGCTGCTCGTCGATCCGGGTAAACCGCCCGCTCTTCGCAGCTATTCGCTGTCTGATCTGCCGGCAGCCGATCATTTGCGCATCAGCGTCAAGAGCGAATTGAACGGGATAGGAAGTTCGTTTCTGTGCAACCGCGCGCGAGAAGGCGATGTACTGGATGTGAGTGCACCGCGCGGAAGCTTTACTCTGCGTCCCGGCCAGAGTACTGTGGTTCTGCTGAGCGCTGGAGTGGGCGCAACGCCCGTCATCTCGATGCTGCACGCGCTCGCTGCTGAAAAATCGCAACGAGAGATCTGGTGGATTTATGGAGCGCGTAATAGCGTCGACCATCCGTTTGCCGAAGAATCGCGTTCATTACTGAAAGAGCTTTCTCGCGGACGAGGATACATCGTGTACAGCAGGCCCGCCCCAGTCGACCGAGTCGGGAAAGACTTCGATGCTCCCGGACACATCGACACAGCTTTGCTGGAGAGAATTGGCGTGCCACCGGGTAGCGACTTCTATCTGTGCGGCCCACCTTCATTCTTGCAGAGCATGCGCGACGGGCTGCAAACCTGGGGTGTGCTTGCCGAGAACGTGCACACGGAAGTCTTCGGTTCTCTCGAGGCTATCACCCCTGGCATGGCGCAGGTTGTTCACACGCCTCACCTGCCACAAGAGCCACCCGGATCTGGCCCCCCAGTCTCATTCGCGCGCAGCGGGATTACTGCCGCTTGGGATCCGAAATTCAAGAGCTTGCTTGAACTGGCGGAAGCATGCGACGTTCCGGTTAGATGGTCGTGCCGGATTGGAGTTTGTCATACCTGCATGACTGGTCTTATTGATGGATCGATTATTTATGACCCTGAGCCGTTGGAGAGACCCGCTCCCGGGAATGTGCTCGTATGCTGTTCCCAGCCAAGCGCGGGTGTCACTCTGGATCTTTGAGGATAGTGGTGGACTTCGAGAACGAGGCGAGCCGAACGCGGATCGTCGCGTCACAAAGAACGCGACGCTTCGCGCGTCTCGCCCAGATCCTTCACTTGCGCAAAGGACGCTGGTTCAGGATGACAATCCAAACTGTACCACTACCGCGAAACGGGAGGAGTTGAATCATGCGTTCTGATATTGTGCCCGGAGGCATTTTCCCCAACTACGAACTACCCGATCACACGGGCACACTGCGTAAGCTCAGCGACCTACAGGGCGAAGATCCGCTGATCCTCACGCTCGCGCGCGGCCACTATTGTCCAAAGGAGCACCAGCAGCATTTGGAACTCGCCGCGTTCTACCCCAAGATTGCGGTGGCGTACACGCAGATCGCCACGATTTCTACCGACGACCATCACACGCTCCAGGAGTTTCGAGCCTCAGTCGGAGCTGTATGGACATTCCTTTCGGACCCCGACCGAACCATTCAGAAGGATCTCGACATCCAGGAGTACACCGACCCCGAGAACAATCCCATGATCCCGCATACGCTCGTGCTCAAGCCGGGCCTCGTAGTCTACAGCATCTATAACGGCTACTGGTTCTGGGGCCGTCCATCGGTCATCGATCTTTGGCACGATCTGCGCACCGTGACGAGTGAAATCCGCCCAGACTGGGATCTGAGCAAACCTGGACTGCGCGAGGCATGGAATGCAGGTGACTTCTCGCCTTTCCACGGGTGGAATAAGCGGGCCAATCTGAAAGAGCCATCGATTGCGCCGAAAAAATAACGCAGCCACGAGGAGCACTTCACTCGTAACGCTGATGTTCGAATGGTTCTTTAGGCAATGTTTGTCTGGTCCTGTGATTGCCGGTGGGCCGAACTCGGAGCCATTCCGCCCTTCAAGCTTCCGAACCAGGCGGCGCACTGGCTTATATGGACACCTTTTGGGTATTGGGCGCACTCTGCTCCATCATGTCCGTTCTTGCGTTTTTCTTGAAGAAGAACGATCCAGGAGCGAGCCGTGGCTATCGAACGTGAATTTGGCTGTGGGGGTTCAGAGATCGCTGCAAAGCTGGCCCAACTTCTGGGTTGGAAGCTGTGGGACCACGAACTAACTCAGGAAATTGCTCGGCTGACCAACAGCACGCCACAAGCAGTCGAGCAGCGGGAATGGAAAAGTGATCCCGCGGTTTATCGCGTCTTTAAGTCTTTTCTCAGAGGGGCATTCGAAGGGGCCCTCCCGCCAACCGATCGGCTGGAATTGCTTGATGCGCGCCGGATCGCCGCCGTTTCCGAACAGGCGGTCAATCATGCACTGGCTGGCGGCCCGCGCGTAATCGTCGGCCGGGGCTCGCAATATTTTCTTCGTGAACGCAAAGATGTTTTCCGTGTGTTCCTCTACGCGCCCCGCAACTTTAAAATCCAGAGACTGATCACTGCTGGAATACCCCAAGAAGAGGCGATAACGGAGGTTGACACGATTGACAGAGATCGCGCCGACTTCGTCAAGAAATGCCTTAATCTGAACTGGCCAGAGATCCACCTGTATAACGCAATGTTTAATACAGCAGCGGGTGACTCTTTTGTCGCTGAAATGCTTGCTTAATGCGTCCAACAGGTTTCCAGGCGGACATGAAAAGCGTTCGATCACCGCCGCGCATTGCGGGGTGTAGAGTTGTTCGCCGACAGAATCGCAAGTGATTGAAAGGATGGTGCGCCCGGAGAGATTCGAACTCCCGACCCTTTGGTTCGTAGCCAAATGCTCTATCCAGCTGAGCTACGGGCGCGACACGGTACAGCCAGCAGAGATTCGATTATAGCGGAAAGTCCCTCGCTCATGAAGGTGTGGTCTTTCGCCGAGGTTCTGCAGTACAGCGAACACCTTAGACGGCCCTAAGTATTTTATCTCTCACGATTTCAACAGCTCCGTGGCACGATCCATGCTTGCATCACGATGAACGTAAATCTTTCTCGCCAGCGGCAATTCCTACTCTGTGAGTCCCGCCCGCCTGCCTTGTATTTCAGTCGCTTGGAATTGGCAAATCGGATGCTACAATTATCGTCAGACGAAGTGGCGCGCAACGGGGCGCCCTTGAAGATAAACTTCGGCCAGAGGTTTTCTTGGACGCCCCTTGCATTTTCTCTTCGATCAAGTTTCACCTGGCCGACGGCAGCCCTCCCCAGACTGCTGGTCGACGGTGGAGCTCATGCCAAGACGAGCCTTTCCTGCACGTCCAATCCCGCCTGCCGCAGCAACCCTGCAATCACCGGCTCTTTGAGGCGTGAAGCGTCAAACTCCACGTGGACAACTCGCTCCTTAGGATCAAATCGCATGCGGCGAATGCCATACACTTCGCGCACGCTGTCCAGCGCACGCATCTCCGCTTCTCCAGGTACAGAACCGTAACGGTAGGCGACTTCCAATTGTGTCATGCTGACGTTCGCTCCCTCCTTTAAGATACAACAACCGGTGGCAGGAGGATTGGAGCGGCAAGAATCGAAGCGTTGCGTACCAGAATCTATTTAGTGTTCGCTGAAGAGTTCGAATGGAGATCGCAGCGCGAGACACGTGGGCTTGGACACCTCGCCTAGGCAGCAGTTCATCCAGGTCGGGCTCTCGGGTCGGGCACTCGCATGAAACAAGAAACGTCTAATTCCGCAACTGCCGTGAAAGATCCGGTGTGCGGCATGAGCGTAAATCCGGCAACGGCGAAGCACCGCCTCGAACATGGCGGAGCGTCGCACTACTTCTGTTGCGCCGGGTGTGCTGAGAAGTTCAAAGCTGATCCGGAGAAATATCTTTCCCAACCTCCGCGTGCGAATTCTTCCAGTCTGATTACGCTGGGCGCGCCCGCCGTTCGGTCCACTCCAGCCCAACCGACTTCTTCCTCGGTAAATCACTCCGTAGATCAGTTATCAAATCAAGCACCCGCAGACCAGCCAAGCTACGTTTGCCCGATGTGTCCGCATGTCCGCGCCAGCAAGCCCGGACCGTGTCCCAGTTGCGGAATGGCGCTCGAGCCTGAGACTCCGTCCGTAGCTACGCGCACCGAATATACGTGCCCCATGCATCCGGAAATCGTCCGGCCCGGTCCGGGATCGTGTCCCATCTGCGGCATGGCACTTGAGCCTCGCACGGTCACCGCAATTGAGGAAGAAAATCCAGAATTGCGCGTCATGACGCGCCGCTTCTGGGTAAGCCTTGCGCTCACTGTGCCGTTGCTGGCGGTTGCGATGGCTGACATGTTGCCCGGTATGCCGGTCGAGCACGCTCTGCCCAAAGGCTGGCTGCCTTGGCTGGAACTGCTTCTCGCCACGCCTGTCGTTCTCTGGGGCGGCTGGCCTTTCTTTCAACGGGGCTGGACTTCCATCATCAATCGCTCGACAAATATGTTCACGCTCATCGCCATGGGCACCGGAGTGGCCTACCTTTTCAGCCTGATTGCTACGGTCTTTCCCGGATTATTTCCTTCGTCGTTCCGCGACATGAACGGCACGCCACCGGTCTACTTCGAGGCCTCTGCCGCCATCGTGACCCTCGTGCTCTTGGGCCAAGTACTCGAACTCCGCGCCCGCAGCCACACTGGCGCCGCGATTCGGGCGCTGCTCAATCTCAGTCCCAACACCGCGCGCATTCTTCGCGATGGCACGGAACGCGATATCCCTCTGGATCAGGTGAAGCCCGGTGACCGATTGAGGGTGCGTCCGGGTGAAAAAATACCGGTCGATGGCGTAGTCCTCGACGGGATCAGTTCAGTTGATGAATCCATGATCACCGGCGAATCCATTCCGGTTTTGAAGGAGGCAGGCAGTCGAGTTATCGGTGCGACCGTGAACACCACGGGCTCATTCATCATGCGAGCCGAGCGCGTAGGTAAGGAAACCCTGCTGGCACGTATTGTCCAAATGGTGAGTCAGGCGCAGCGCAGCCGTGCCCCCATTCAGCGCTTGGCTGATCGTGTGGCTGCGTGGTTTGTCCCTGCAGTCATTGCCATCGCAGTGCTCACCTTTGTTGTCTGGAGTTTCTTTGGTCCCGAACCGCGCCTTGCCTATGCGTTGGTGAATGCCGTCGCGGTGCTGATCATCGCGTGTCCCTGTGCGCTCGGACTGGCCACGCCCATGGCGATCATGGTCGGCACTGGACGCGGCGCCCGCGCCGGAGTCCTTATCAAGAACGCTGAGGCCTTGGAGATTTTCGAGAAGGTTGACACTCTGGTCTTCGACAAGACTGGCACGCTGACCGAAGGCAAGCCCACAGTCGAATCCGTGGTCGCCGTTGCCGGAGGAAATGAAACCGAACTGGTTCGCCTGGCAGCGAGTCTGGAGCAGGGAAGCGAGCATCCTCTCGCTTCCGCGATTGTCGCCGCTGCCCGGGAGAACAACATGATTTTGAGCAGCGCCACAGACTTTCAATCCCGCACCGGGCTCGGAATCAGCGGTAAGGTAGAGGGAAAAACTGTATCCGCCGGAAACGAACAATTCTTTAAGCAGACGAAAATCTCGATCGATGTTCTCAAGGAAACCGCAGCGGATCTTCGGCGCAGCGGCCAGACCGTTGTCTTCGTTGCCTTAGACGGTCGTCCTGCGGGATTGATTGGAATCGCCGATCCCATCAAGACAAACACCCCGCAGGCCCTTGGGGATCTCAAGGCTGCCGGACTCCGCATTGTTATGCTCACCGGCGACAGCCAAGGCACAGCGGCAGCTGTAGCGGCCAAGCTCGGTATCGACGAGTTCGAAGCGGAGATTTTGCCCGACAAGAAATCCGAGGTAGTGCGCCGCTTGCAAAAGCAAGGGCGTATCGTTGCCATGGCGGGCGATGGCATCAACGACGCTCCGGCGCTGGCTCAAGCTGATGTAGGAATTGCCATGGGCACCGGAACCGACGTCGCCATGGAAAGCGCAGGCGTGACCCTGGTGAAAGGCGATCTCGCCGGCATCGTGCGCGCTCGAAAACTGAGCCAGGCCACCATGCGCAACATCCGCCAGAACCTGTTTTTCGCTTTCATCTACAATTTGCTTGGGGTGCCGATCGCCGCCGGCGTGCTCTATCCGTTCTTCGGGTGGTTGCTGAGCCCGATCCTCGCGGCAGTAGCCATGAGCTTCAGTTCCGTATCAGTGATCACTAATTCGTTGCGCTTGAGGAAGGCGGAACTGTAGCGGGGATCGAAAATCCCAGTCCGTCTAGGTCGGCCAGTCACCCTTCGAGGTCGTAAGAACTACTGTCAAACTGCAACGCTATGCATGTCGGGGGCTTACCATTTGCTTGACGGGTGTCCCGTAACGTAATAATAAATAATATGGTTAGGGTTAATGTGGGGTTCAGTCGAGGACGGCACCGGAGTTGCTAATCTGGTGATGTCAATAAACTCTATTACAATCATAGAGTTTGTGGCATACTTTGGAGCGCTATGAAAATCTCTCAAAAAGGTTTGTATGCATTGCAGGCCATGATGATGCTTTCCCGACACTACAACCAGGGCGCGATTCGGATTCGCGACATCGCCTATGAAGAGGCGTTGCCGGAAAAGTTTCTGGAACTGATTCTCTTGGAGCTCAAGAACGCGCGCATGGTCGAGAGCGTGCGCGGAGCCAAGGGCGGTTATCAATTGCGTCGGGCGCCCGCGGAGATCCATCTGAGTGAGATCATTCGACTGATTGACGGTCCGCTGGCTCCTTTTGGAGATGCCGACCAGTTGCGCACCTTGATCAGTCGGGATGACGAACATCGGGCTCTCTATCAGGTCTTCCTCGCAGTGCGCGACGCTGCAGCCAAGATTTTGGAGCATACAACCCTGGCCGACATCGTCAATGGCAAGGGCGCGGAGTCTTCGAAGTCGGGCAAGTCGCGTAAAAGGAAGAGTGAGCCATTAAGCGTTTTGCCGATGGTGGTTCATGGGAACCCGAGCCGGAGCAAAGAGGAATAACGAGTTGGTGAGGGTTACATCGTAAATCGTTTGGTGGTCACGACCATCGAACGCCGGCTGCAGTGAAAAATGGGGTTAGCGGCGTCTTTAGCTGGCCCCCGTTTGGTCCGTAGTGAATTCTGTGGTGTAAAGCGACTCCCGCGAGTCGAAAACAATAGGAGCGTCTACAAATGAAAGCAAGCAAGAAATGGTGGTCCATCCCTATAATGTCCATCATTATAATCATGATGATCACAATAACCGGGCTCGTATTCGCCCAAACCCCGGCGCCGGCTACCGCCCCGAAGAAGCGCGCCGCCTCAACCAAGCCGGCCCCGGTCACGGCCAAGGAGGTCGAGGAGTTGAAAGATGCCGTCTCCGCGCAGCAGCAGCAAATCAAACAGCAGAGTGAGTTAGTGGATCAGTTGAGGTCACAGCTCCAGCAATTGCTGGACGCCACGCAGCAGGCCAACGTCGCCGCGCAAAAAGCGGCAAGCGGCGTGGACCAGGCGCAGAGCGCTGCCGTCCAAGCGCAGCAATCGGCTACTCAGGCGCAAAGCTTGGCTACGCAGGCTTCCACCAACGTCGCGCAGGTTCAGACTGCCCTAGCCGTCGTGGATACGAAGGCCCAGGACACAGGCAGGCAGTTAAGTGCGCTGGAAGCCTTGGTCGGACGCTTCCGGTTCAGCGGCGACGTGCGAGTTCGTGGAGAATCCTACTTCCAGCAGGGAATTCCGGACGACAACCTGGCGCGCGTTCGCGTGCGCTTCGGAGTGGATGGCCAACTGAACGAAGACTTCATCGCTGGATTTGCCTTGGCCACGGGCGCGCTCGGCAACCCAACCTCTACTAACGAAACGCTCAGCAACGAGTTTGATCGCAAGACCTTCGCGTTGGACCGTGGATTTATTATCTACAATCCCGTCGCGCATCATTGGCTTTCTCTTACCGGCGGAAAGTTTGCCTATCCTTGGCAGCGTACTTCAGTTACATTCGATCCCGACCTGAATCCGGAAGGCTTCGACGAGAGAGCTTCGTTTGATTTCTCCGGACCGTTGCAAAACGTCAACATTCAGGGCATCGAATTGCTTTATAACCAAGCGAACGGAAAGCCAGGAATTCCATCGCAGGATTCCTACGCCGTGGGCATGCAGTTTGCCGGCAGGCTCGTATTCGGACGCTGGACGATTACACCTTCGTTCCTGAGCCTCAAGTGGAACCGTCCGGATGCGCTCCTGAGTGCGAGCGCATTTGCAGTGGGAGCCACAACCACGGGGTTCCAGCCTCCCACGCCTACAGGCGGCACGGCTCCGGCTCCAATCACTGGCATCCCGGTGCCCGGCGAAGGACAAGGTTGCGCCAAGGGCACGAGCGTACCCGCATTCCCGCCCTGCGTCTTTGCGCCCAATGGCATGACCAACGCCACCTACGTGGATTCTAAGGGCGTGGTCCATTTCTACTCCGGCTACAACTACGCGGATTTCATTCTCCCCAACCAGATCCAGACCGGCCTCACACGTTTGCCAATCAACGTGTTGCTGGAATTCCTGGATAACCTCGATGCGGAAAATCATCCTCCGAGCACGAAGGGAACTGTGCTCACCCACCTGGGCAGTCAAAACAAGGAATACGGGGTTGATGCCAGCGTGGGCCAGGTGAAGAACAAGAACGACATTCAAATTGGCTATGCCTGGTACCGCGAAGAACAGGACGCCGCCATCGCATCGTTCGTCGAAAGCGATCAGAGAGCTCCCACCAACGTTCTGCAGAATCGCTTCTACGCTCTATGGAAATTGCGCGCCAACACCCTTGCCAGCTTTACATGGTGGCGTGGGCGAGTGCTCAACACGTATCTGGAAAACAACGCGGCTCTGTTCAACAACTACAGCAGCCTTCCGACCATCAGCAAGGCCGGAGAGCAGGAGCCGTATCTTGACCGCGTGCAATTCGACCTGATCTACACCTTCTAGGCTGCAAGTTTGAACCTAGGCCGACTGAATGTAAGGCGAACTTTAGCTCAGATCCCGGTTAACGCTCCAGCCCTGGGACCATCGGTCAGTCAAGGCGTCACAGCCTTGGCTGGCCTCTTGGCTCTTGGAGTCGAGGGAACAGATCGGCAGTCTGGGGAATTTGTCCCGTTGGACGTTCTTGCCGACATTTGCATGCGTCGGACTCCGCGCCAATCTGTGCGAATTGTAGAAGCAGGGATTGCCCCTTCATCGTGCGGGCGTGGGAGAAATCGTGATCGTGACTCTCAGGCTTGCACTGGGCGCTGATAGGCTGTTCATCTTTCGTAGACGCCCAGGGTCTTGATGGAGTGGAAAAACCAGCAGCGGACCTTACTGCCGATCCGCCGCCTTGCACTTTTTCGAAATCGTCTGAATGTCCGTCTCCGGGTTTGCCACCTGGAAGGGGACGCCGTCAATCCCGCGCGCCGTATCGCTCGGATTGCTGCCTGCCTTATCCGGATTGATGCCGGTTTTGATGGTGCCGGGGAGTATTTTGCCCTTCACTTCAAGTTGACGGTTGAGTTGACCATTAAGCTTATTGCCCACTCCCTTTAACACATAGGGCAGGTTACTCTTCTCGTCGATCAGGATGTAGTTTCCGCGTTGGCCCCTGAGACAGCCGCGAATGGTGCTCAGGTTGTCCGCTGGTGCGCTACTTCCGCTCGCCGCGGGCGGGGTGGTTGGTTGTTGTGCGACTGCTCCTAGCCCGATGAACAAAAATCCGGCAAGCAGACTCCTCGTTCGATTCATGGTGCGATCCATGCAAATCCTCCTCGAAAGTTGTTCACCAATGGCATAGGGCAGTTTGGCGGGAGACCTAATACCCTACTAATAAAATCGACTTACATACATTACAAAACGGCTTTAACAATAGCGATTTCGTGGCGATCCTGTCAAGCGAAAACTGGCCTTAGACGCCGGGTCAACAAAAGTGAACACAGGACGGCCTTACGACTTTGCTGGCTACAATCCACCCTGAGCGAGGGAAATTTCCTGGATACTGCGTGAGCAAACCGACGTGTCATAATGGCAGGATTGCGTGGCCCCGTAGCTCAGTTGGATAGAGCAGCGGTTTCCTAAACCGTTGGTCGGCGGTTCGACTCCGCCCGGGGCCTCCATTGCGAAGTTGAGCGGGCTCGGCACTTTCGGCAAGCGATCATGATCAAACTTGTTGTGCCGCGGCGGCGGCTTTGGCGGTGGCGACTCCCTCATTGGAATCGGCTTTAAGAGGTTGCGGCCCCGGAGTCCGAAAGGCTTGGGCAGCCAGTTGTTCGGTCAACCTGGCCTCCTTTCCTGCTGTTACCGTTGCCATAAATGGCAAAGATTGTTCGCAAGTTGGCAACATTCCAATCGCCTGGTTTTTCCCAGCTTTTTTGGCATCGTACAGCGCGCAATCGGCCAGGCGCAAAACTTCCCGGTAGGCAACTGCCTCGGGCTCGCGAACAAACCAAGGGAAAACTGCCCATCCGATCGAGCAACTGCAGCGCAAGCGCTGGCCGCCTTTGAGCGGTAAAGGCTGGCTGCCGACGGCTTGAAGGACCCGGTCCGCCAATACGCTGGCTTCCTCACGATTCGTGTAACGCGAGACCACCAGGAACTCGTCCCCGCCCCAGCGAATCAGGACGTCGGAGTGCCGGATGGCGGAACTGATTTGGCGGGCGATCTCGATCAGCAAATGGTCACCGGTTTCGTGTCCGTAATGATCGTTGACCTCTTTGAAATAATCGCAGTCGATGAGATAGAAAACGAGGTCAGGATTCCGTTGGCCGGACGAGTTCTGGTCGGAGGAATAACCCTGAACCACTCGCCGCACGTCGGCGTCGATGATCGCGGTAAGGAAGCGGCGGTTCTTGGATCCAGTGAGCAGATCGGTGTAAGAGTCTTCGCGCAACTCCTGATTTGTGCGGGCGATTCGTTTATCCAAGCCATGCTGTTTGATCCACAGCAGCGCAGCCATCAACATCATGGTGGAGAGAGTGAGCAGGACGCGAAAATTCCGTACTCTCGAGGGCGCATGGCTCATATACAGGGCCCACCCTGCCAAGACCGGAAGGGATAGAATGGCAACCATGGCCAGCGCGGAGATCCAACCTCCACGTTTGCCGGCACTGGTTTTGGCGGCACGCGTTCGAGATGCCAAACGACGGCCGATCAGTCCAAACGCCGCAAACCATAAAATGGAGACGAGTAACGGAGTGTCATAAACGCTGCCGGTGTAATACTTGCCTAGATCGATGGCTACGCTAGCGGTGACGGAGCTGATGGCATACAACAAACTTGCGCCAAACAAGTTGCCGTAGATGATTCTCCATGCGCCTCTACTGCGCAACCACACGGCAGCCGTGCAAGCGACGAACACAAAATGCTCCAGAAAGTACAGGGCATCGAAGCTCCGTCCATAAAGTTCTTGCTGCGGCGACACGTATTGCCAGGGGATGACGACGAACAAGTAGAGATACAGCCACCAAATTACGAGCAGCAAGAAATCAAGCGCACCCATGCGCACGACGGGTTCGTCCCATTCCAAGTCAGGCCGTACCGCGAGAGCGCCCATGAAGGGGACAAGATGCAGAAACAGGGCAATGTCCCCGACAAAAGGATTGGGGACCGCGGTACGCAAGAAGACTTCAACGTAGGTCCAGAGGAATTGCACGCATAGCCACATGCCGCAACCCAAGGCCAGGAGAGCCCAGAAAAGCCGGGCGGTTGCCTCCGACGCCCTGATGTTGCCTAGGATGGCGAGTAGCACAAACGAAAGCAGGAAACACTGAGTAAGATCGCCAACCGTAGTGAGTTGATCGCTGCGGGGAACGATAAAGGCAACGATCGCCTGGAGAGTGACGAGAGCAGACGCGAAAATCCAACACTTCTCCCGCGAGGTGACAGTCGTGCGCACACATTGATTCTAGGGGCAGACAGCATTACGGGAACGTTACGGAAGTCATCCGGGACAGTGCTGAGAAAGAAGGCTTTTCGCGAGGGTACGGAAGCAAAGGCAACGGCGGCGGACAGGAGTGTCCGTCCTACAATAGCTTCAGTGTTGGCGAGAATCGCGGTGGCCTTCGGGCTTGGATTGTTTGCTCGAAGCCATAGGCGATTTTCAGGAGCGTCGGCTCGCTCCAGGCGCGGCCGAAAAAGGATATTCCTACCGGCAGGCCGAAAACGAATCCCGCTGGCACTGTTATATCTGGATAACCGGCGACTGCGGCCGCGTTTGAACTGCCGCCGGCCGCGTGATCTCCGTTGGCGAAGTCGGTGAGCCACGCCGGACCTGCTGTGGGCGCCATGATTGCGTCGAGACGAAATTGGTCCATCACCGCGTCGATGCCTTCCTGGCGCGACAGACGATGGTTTGCATCAAGCGCGTCGGTGTATTCCTTGCTGCTAAGCGGGCCCTTGGCTTCGGCTTTGATGAAAAGGTCCTGGCCAAAATACGGCATCTCTTTTTCGCGATTGCGATCGTTGAAGTCGATGACTTCTTTCAACGATCCTGGCGCTCCCGGACACCCCGCCAAGTATGCGTTGAGGTCGGCTTTCAATTCATAGAGCAGAACCAGAAGTTCAGTGTCATCGAATTTTCCGTGGGTGGGCAAGTCGGCAGGATCGATGATTTCCGCCCCTTGACGCTTCATAGCGTCGATCAAGTGGTTCATCAACTGGTCCTGCGCCTCATTGGACCCGAAATACTTGCGGGCTACGCCGATGCGAGCTCCGCGGAGTCCGCGAGGGTCGAGAAACTTGGTGTAGTCAGCCGCGGCTTTGCCTGCGCTCGCCGAGGTTGCGCTGTCGCGAGGATCGACTCCCGCGAGCGCGCCCAATAAAATCGCGGCGTCGCGTACAGTGCGTGCCATGGGGCCGGCCGTGTCCTGACTGTGCGCTATGGGAATAATGCCGGCACGGCTGACAAGGCCCAGAGTGGGCTTGATTCCGACCAAGCCGTTCGCCGAGGACGGGCAGACTACAGATCCATCGGTTTCCGAGCCCACCGCAACCGCGCAGAGGCTCGTAGCAGTCGCGGCTCCTGAGCCGGAACTCGATCCGCAGGGATTACGGTCGAGGGCGTATGGGTTGAGGGTCTGGCCGCCGCGCCCGCTCCATCCGCTGCTGGAATGACTGGAGCGAATGTTCGCCCACTCGCTGAGATTGGTCTTGCCCAGAATTACCGCGCCGGATTCGCGCAACTTCTGCGCAACAAATGAATCCCGTGCCGGCTTCGAGCCTAGCAAAGCCAACGAGCCCGCCGTCGTCTGCATTTGATCGGCGGTGTCGATATTGTCTTTGATCAGGACCGGGATGCCGTGCATGGGGCCGCGCGCGCGGTTGTGTTCTTTGTCGAGGGCATCGGCAATGGCTAGAGCTTCGGGATTGATTTCGATTACGCTGTTGATGGCTGGGCCTTGTTTGTCGATTTCCTCGATCCGCGCCAGGTATTTCTCGGTGATGGAGCGGGCAGTAAATTTTCCCGAGGCCAGTCCGGCTTGCAGATCGGCGATCGTGATTTCATCCAACTCGAATGGTTTGATGTCGGGCGGTTGAGCAGGACAAGCCACGTCACGCGCGCCCGCCAGCGTGGGCATTGCGGCAGCGCTTACACCGGCTAAGACGCTGGTTTGCAGAAAGTGTCGGCGGGGAAGGGAACCGCAGCTCGTCGTTGTATCGTCTTTATAGCTCAATGCTTTCTCCTGTTCCGCAATTCGTTATAAACGAAACGGAATTATAGGCCATGGGTTGAGCAAGGCTTGTCAAAAGCTTGAGCATCGGACCGGACGGGTGTAGAATCCTTTCGCGTTTTCTTTCCTTCCGACTACGGGCCCTGTTCGAAGATCGACTTTGAGCGTCTACGAGGTGCTCCCGATGAAAGACAAAAAGTTCTCTCACTGCACAACTCCATTTGCGATTTCCGTTGTCATACTGATGCTGGCTGGCACTCTCGCGGCTTCTGGGCCGAAGGAGACGGTGCTCCATCAATTTGGAACCGGTACCGACGGCGCCGCAGCTTACGGTCGCGTGATCTCTGACGCGTCGGGTAATTTATATGGCACAACCGCTTTCGGCGGCACCTCCGGCGCGGGCATTGTCTTCGAGTTAACGAACCCTGAAGGGCCTGGAGGTTGGACTGAAACCGTCCTCTACAATTTTTCTGGCGGCAGCGATGGCTCCCAACCCTGGGGTGGCCTGATCTTCGACACGGTAGGGAACCTCTATGGCACCACCTTTCTGGGTGGCGCCGCCAATGCTGGCACCGTTTATGAATTGACGCCGGGAACGGGCGGCGCCTGGACCGAAACCGTCCTCTATAGCTTCAATGGCGGCACGGACGGCAGTGGCCCGCAAAGCGATCTGAATTTTCAGGCAGGTAATCTCTTTGGAACTACGACCGGCGGCGGATCGCCAGGCACCGGAATTGTTTTCGAACTGACGCCGGGGAAAAACGGTGTCTGGACCGAGACCGTCCTTCACCGATTCATGTCCAGCGAGGGGATCAGCCCCCGCGCGGCCGTGATCTTTGACAGGGACGGCTCGCTATACGGCACGCTCGCGAACGGCGGCACATCTGGCGCAGGTGCGGTGTTCCAGCTGAAACCGACAAGCGGCGGGACTTGGACCGAGGAGACGATTTACGCATTTACTGGCGGCAATGACGGCTACGGTCCTTTATGCCGGCTGGTGCTCTTCCATGGAAAACTCTATGGCACTACGGTGATCGGCGGCGCGTCCGGTGTTGGCACGGCCTTCGAACTGACGCCACCGGGCAATCATCATGGACCCTGGACCCTGAATACCCTTCATACCTTCGCCTGCGGCAGTGACGGGTGCTATCCCTGGGCAGGCCTGATCTTGGATTGGAAGGGCACATTTTATGGCACGACCCAGTTTGGTGGCCTTCCATCGAATGGTGGCACGGTTTTCGCGCTGAAAGAGGAGGGTGGAATCTGGTTTGAAGGGGTGGTGTCCAGGTTCAAGCTCAGCAACGAACAACTCGCCGCTAGCGGGGTGCTCCTTGGCAAGGGAGGGACGCTCTATGGCACAACCATCGGCAGTGGAATGAATGCCGGCGTGGTTTTCGAAATCCAACCGTGATAGTCACGTGCCCCGCTTGAACTGAAGAGAAGAAATAGAAACGGCGGTTTCAAAAGGACGATACGGTCGGGAATAGAATCACACCTGACGCAAAACGATGCGCCGGAGCGACACGTCTTATTTTTTTCGAATAGGACTTCACGCCTGCTACTTCGCTTCCAGTTTCTTTCGGATGCGCCGAAGTTCCATGAAACAAAGTCCGGAAGTGGTACAAAGAACGCAGCCCATCATGATGATCACCTTCATGTCCATTGGCGCGGGCTCCTGTCCCGCCGGGGCCTTGCAACTGCTTCAGACTTGTACACCATCGTAAGTACCGTGTCCCAAAAAGATACAGCAAAATGGTCAGCTCCGCTGTTGGCATTCTAGTTTCGTAGCTAGCCCTATATGGTTAGAGCGAAAGGAGCAAAACCGTCTCGGAGCAGGCTATAATAGATTTTCATGCCAAAATATTCCATCGTCGTCCCCCTGCATAATGAGCAGGAGAACGTCACCGACCTTTATGATCGCCTGAAAGCGGTCATGGAGTTGCACGGTGAGAGCTTCGAGATTGTTCTGGTCGACGATGGTTCGCGGGATCGCACCTTCAATTTGCTGCGCGAGATTGCTGCAATCGACAGCCGGGTGACGGTCGTGAAACTGCGCCGCAATTTTGGCCAGACTTCGGCGCTGGCCGCTGGTTTCGATCATTCCCGCGGGGAATATATCATCGCCATGGATGGCGATCTGCAGCATGACCCCGCCGACATCCCGCTATTCCTCGAGAAGATTGCCGAAGGCTATGACATCGTGAGCGGATGGCGGAAGCGCCGCATCGACAATCTCTGGCTGCGCCGCATTCCTTCCCGCTGTGCGAACTGGCTGATGGCCAAACTGAGTGGCGTCAGCATTCATGACTTTGGCACGACTTTCAAGGCGTATCGTCGCGAGGTGCTGGAACAGGTGCCGCTCTATGGCGAGTTGCACCGCTTCATTCCGGCCCTGGCGTCATGGTATGGGGCTTCGATTGTTGAAGTCCCGATTCGAAATGTCAATCGCGAGCGCGGCGCTTCGCACTATGGAATCTCGCGTACCTTCCGCGTGTTTTTCGATCTGATCACCATCCGCTTTCTGCTGCGCTATCTGGCGCGCCCGCTGCACTTCTTTGGCACACTGGGAATGCTGAGCATTCTCGGTGGAAGCGGGGTCGCAGGCTGGCTGCTGGTTGAGAAATTCCTACATCACGCTGACGTTATGACCCAGCATGGTCCGCTGATGATTTTCTCCGCCGTCATGCTTTTGGCTGGATTGAATCTGCTGGCGGTTGGCTTGTTGGGTGAGATGCAAGTCCGGCATTACCACGAACCCACGCGCCGCGCGCCATATTCGGTCGACAGGCTTCTTCGCGCCCAGAGCAGCGAAGAGCACACCATCTCCGAGTGATTCTCTAAATTAATGGATGCGCCCATCGCTCCATCGAAGAAAATCATGCTTTGCCAAAGGCCTCTTTATTCACTACGTACGGCATCTTGGTGATGTCGCCGCCGTAATTTCCTTCTAGCAAGTCGATCAGCCCTTGAACGCAGCGCCCAGCCATCCCTTTATTCGGATCGGTAGACAGGCGCGTGATGCGGGCTGCACTGGCAAAGTGCGGATAAAGCCGGCAACGATCTGCAATCGCCGGATCGCGCAGTGGAGAATCGGCAGGTAAGGGTTCTTTTTCGTATACATCCAACGCCGCACCCGCAATCCATTTCTCCCGTAGCGCTTTCACCAAAGCGGATTCATCCACCACGGGGCCTCTCGAATCGTTCACCAGGAAAGCCGTGGGCTTCATCATGCGTAGAGTGCGTTCGTTGAAAAGATGATACGTGGGCGTCGGGCTCTCGCCCTCACGAAGCAGTGGCACGTATACGCTGACGAAATCAGCATCACGCAGTGCCTCTTCGAAAGTCACGTACTTGATCCAGCTCTTTTCCTTCGATATACCGCGCGCATGGCGCAAGTCCATAACCTCCTGAATTGCTTTCACGTAGTCGTGATTCTGATAAACCGGGTCGTAGCACAGGATGTTCATGTCGAAGCCGGTACACTTCTTGATCATGGCCAAGCCGATGCGGCCCGTGCCGATGACTGCGACGGTCTTTCCGGTTACTTCATCGCCAAGGAACGGAAGGTACGGATGCCAGTAGCCCCACTGGTTGTCGCGCGTGAGATGTTCCGCGGACCACATTCTTCTCGCCAGCACGCCCATCATGAAGAACGCAAATTCGGCAGTGGCTTCAGTCAGGACGTCGGGAGTGTTGGTGAAGGGAATCTTGTAGCGATTGGCATCAGCGCGGTTTATGTTGTCGAAGCCGACGGCATATTGCGCCACGACTTTGAGATGACCCTTGCCGGCTTCGAAAATCTCGGCATCGATGGGATCGCGCAACGTGGTGATGAGTCCGTCGATGCCGGATTTTACTTTCTCGATGATCAAACTCTTCGGCGGGGCTTCAGGATTGGGGTAGACCTCAACCTCGTATCCCCTTTTGCGCAGGAGGTTAATCGATTCCCCGATGTCACACGTGGCAAAAACGCGGAATTTTGCGGTCATGGCTTGCTCTGTTGATTCTCCGGTCGGAATTCTTGCAGATAAATTGGCTTACCAGAACGCGAGGTTGGCCGGCGATCATCTTAGCTTCACCTAACCGGCGCACGCGCGACCGAACACCCTACAGATTCTGCTTGGTCCACTGATCAATCCGGTCGAGGGCCTTATTCAGATTCTCCAGCGAATTGGCGACGCTGAAGCGCAGATAACCCTCCCCGTAATCGCCGAACGCGGTTCCCGCCAAACATGCCACGCCCGCCTCGTCGAGCAACGCGTCGGCCAGTTTCTTCGACTTCCATCCGGTTTTTTTGATATTGGGAAAAACATAGAACGCGCCCTTGGGCACTCGGCAGGAGAAGCCCTTGATTCGGTTCAACCCGGCTACAAACACATCGCGCCGCTTCTGAAATTCTGTTCGCATCTTGTCGACCGGCGCCTGGTACCCGCGTAGGGCTTCGATGCCCGCAATCTGTGTAAAGCTCGCCGTACACGAAGTCGAATTCGTCGCCAGCCGCGCCATCTGGGTGGCGAGGTCAGGCCGCATCACGCCGTAACCCATGCGCCATCCCGTCATCGCATATGTCTTGGAGAAGCCGTCGAGAAGAATGGTGCGCTCTTTGAATCCGGGTTCGGACATGATGGAGTGATGACGCGCGCCGTCGAACATGAGGCGGCTGTAGATTTCATCCGACAACACCATAATGTTTCGGTCGCCGATGACCTCGGTGATGCTTTTGATGTCGCGCTTGCTGAGCGTACCGCCGGTCGGATTGTGCGGCGAATTTAAGATGATAAGTTTGGTGCGATCTGTAATCAGGTGGTCCAATTCTTCGACATCCAGGCTGAAATCCTTTTCTTCCCACAGCCGGATAGGCACAGCCTTGCCGCCTACATAATTGATCATCGACTCATAAATCGGGAACCCGGGGTTGGGATAGATGACTTCATCTCCAGCATCCACTAACGCCAGAATCGTAAAGAAAATAATGGGCTTGCCGCCCGGAACAACAACCACCCAGTCGCTCGTAACTTTGACTCCGCGGCTGCGCTCGACGTCATCCGCAATGGCCTGGCGCAATTCCGGCAGTCCCGCGGACGGGCCATAATGCGTCCATCCAGCTTTGAGGGCTTCGACCCCGGCCTCGACGATGTCCTTGGGGGTATCAAAGTCGGGTTCGCCAATTTCCAGGTGAACGATATCTTTACCCTGACGCTCCAGGGCGCGCGCCTTATTCAGCACTTCAAAGGCAGTTTCCGTTCCCAGCCGCGACATGCGTTCGGCGAGGCGAAGTTCGTATTGGGTCGCTTTTTCCATAGATGCAAAGGTTGTCATTATATCCCCTCCGCGAGTAGGTTCGTCGGGGCGGCGCAATCTTCCGATTGCTGCGAAACGATAGTATGCCACTTTTATTGTCTCGCCGCAGGCAAGTCCCGGTCACGCCTACGGATCACGGTATGGCGTGATGGGAGAAGCGGCTACACATTCACCGAAATCTCACCGAGCCGGGAGGGAACATCTTCAAGAGTAAAATGAACCGCGCTGTCCGGCTGCGGAGAAATGACCAAGTCTTTCGGAACATCACTCCAAAGTTGATGTAAAAGACGTGCCAAGCCCGAAATGCTGAATCGACGAACATTCTTGAAGCTTTCAGCAGCGGCAACGTCATTGGCATCTGTTCCGCGTTTGCTCTTTGCACAGGCAGAAGAGTCCTATCATCCTCGCACCCCGCTGCCGCCTGTCTTCAGCCCCAAAATCGATCGTTACATTGACCCGCTACCGATCCTTCCAACGTTGAACCCGGTGAAAAGGAAAAGTGGGAGCACTCATTACCGGGTTCGTCTGCTTGAATTTGAATCCAGGTTGCACTCGCAACTTCCTCCGACCAGATTATGGGGATACGAAGGCCGATATCCTGGTCCGACAATTGAAGCGCAGACGGACGAATCGGTCTCGGTGCGTTGGGAAAACCGGCTGCCACAGCAACACCTGTTTCCGATCGATCCCCATCTGCACGGTGCAATGCCGCCTTCGCCGGCGGTTCGAACTGTGACCCACTTACACGGCGCGCGTACGCGCTCCACAGGTGACGGCTTGCCGGAGCGTTGGATGAAATCCGGGAAGGCTTCAACTTACTCCTATCCAAACCACCAGGCGGCGGCCACACTGTGGTACCACGACCATGCGCTGGGAATCACGCGGCTGAACAATTATGCGGGGCTGGCTGGGTTTTATCTCCTGAGGGATGAAGAGGAGAAGAAATTAAGTCTGCCGTCGGGCGCTTACGAAATATGTTTGATGGTCCAAGATCGCATTCTGAATGAAAAATCTCAGCTCGTGTATCGGGCGACGCAAGACGACGGGACCCCGCTTCCACCAGGCACGTGGGGACCAGCGTTCTTCGGAAATCTGCCGGTTGTCAATGGAGCCATCTACCCTTACCTCGATGTCGAACCGCGGCTATATCGGCTTCGCGTGCTGAACGCGTCGAATTCGCGTTTCTTTAACCTGTATTTCAACCTGGCGAACACGCCTTACCAGATTCCGTCTCTTGTTTCCTTCTATCAGATTGGGAGCGACGGAGGTTTTCTGCCACGATCCGCGAAAATGCAGAAACTGTTGCTGGCTCCCGCGGAGCGAGCGGATTTGCTGATCGATTTCTCCGCAGCGAAAGGGAAAACGCTCACTTTAAGCAATGACGCCATGAGTCCGTACCCAGGATGGCAAGTGCCTGGGCAACTCTACGCACCCCTCAACGAACTGATGCAATTTCGAGTTCGCCTCCCGATTTCCGCCACGAAAGAATTCAGCATTCCGCAGGAAATGCCTTTTTCAGAGTTGCGCGACTCTACTGATTTCCGAACTAGAGATTTCGTGCTTCAGGAAACATTTGACAAGACAGGGCGAACTCTGGGAGTTCGCATCAATCGCAAAGGCTACGATGATCCAGTCAGTGAGAGCGTGAAATTGGGATCCACGGAGAAGTGGAGGTTCATCAACAACACGGATGATTCTCATCCTATGCATTTGCACCTTGTGCAGTTTCAGATTCTCGAAAGACAGGGTTACGATCCCGCAGCTTTGCGCAAAGACGAAATCAAACTCATAGGAAAGCCACGGAAACCAGCGCCGAATGAAAGAGGCTGGAAAGACACGGCGGTAGTCAACCCCGGTGAAGTGCTCACGATAATCGTGCGTTTCGATGGTTACTCCGGACGATACATATACCACTGTCACATGCTGGAACATGAAGACAACGACATGATGCGGCCCTATGAAGTAGTTGGTTGAGATCCGGCCCTCCGTTTGCAACGAATTCTGCTCCCGCTGTGGGGCAACCCGCCTCGGATCGTTCTCATCGAACGACGGCCAGCAAGAGGAGGGTGCCGTTCCATGGTTGGAATCAGGGGCTGCGCTATTGCAGGTTGCGTGAGTTTAATAGCCATCGTTCTTTCCAGTTGTGGAGGAGGGTCGGGCACAGGCTCTTCGAACGGTTCCCCTTCTCCGACGGATTTTCAACTCAGCGTCCAGTCCTCCGGTGCGGGTCAAGGGATGATCAGCAGCAGCCCTTCGGGGATCAATTGCGGGCAAACGTGCAGCGCTACTTTTTCCAGCGGGACCCATGTGACGCTGACCGCATCTCCGATGGCAAACTTTTTCTTCGCCGGTTGGTCCGGCGCATGCAGCGGTTCCGGTGTTTGCAACGTGACGTTGACGCAAAACACTTCGGTGAAAGCGACATTTAGTTCTTCGCCGGTGCTGGCGGTAAGTCTGGCAGGCACGGGCAAAGGGAGCGTCTCCAGTAGTCCATCGAGCGATTGATCGGGAATATTATTGGCTGCCCAGTAGGCGCGCAGTGCGCCAAAATAGTGATCGAAATTCCGATTCTCCTGAGCCATATAAACAATGTGATTGATGGCGGTGACGCCGGAAATGTTAAAGGTTGCCGTCGCTTGCAGGTTCGCCGTGAGCGTCAGGCCACAGGTAGACGCAGATCCGCTACACGCTCCGCTCCATCCCGCGAAACCTGAGTTCGTCCCAGGGGTCTCCGTGAGGGTCACAGATGTCCCCGAGTTGAAGCTCGCGCTGCACGTTGGTGGACAATTAATTCCCGTGGGGTTGCTCGATACTGTGCCTGTGCCGCTTCCCGCAAGAGTCACAGTTAACGTAGGCACGCTTTGGTTCAAGTTAAAGGTAGCAGTGACCTGTGTATTAGCGCTAAGGGTCACTACGCAAGTCATGCCGCTGCATGCCCCACCCCATCCTGCGAACGACGAGTTCGCCCCCGGGATCGCGGTGAGCGTAACCTGAGTGCCCGCAACAAAGGCTGCAGTGCAGGTTGGCGGACAACTGATCCCGGAAGGGCTGCTGGCGACCGTCCCTGTGCCGGTTCCCCCGAGGCTGACGCTGAGAGTGTCC
>JABDBE010000038.1:182-28321 GCA_013288805.1 Acidobacteriota bacterium | reverse complement strand
GTCGACGTGCCCGCGGGTGCGACGGAATTGCATGTGTCGATGGACACGATTACCAATGACGGCAGTGCCGGGGCGAGTGGTCCCGCGGCGACTACGAATGTTCTTGATTTGAATTGGAATCAGGTCGTGCTCTATCCGCAGGGCGCTACTTCGGATGCGGTGCAGATTCAAGCATCGGTCACCCCGCCACGAGATTGGAAATTCGGGACCGCATTGCCGATTGCTTCTGTCACCAAGGGTGGGGCGAATGAGATTGCGGGGTTCAAGCCTGTCTCTTTAACCACGCTGGTTGATTCTCCACTCATCGCGGGCAGTCACTATCGCAAGATCGAGCTGACGAAGCCGGGTGAAACTCCCGTACACGTGATCGATATGGTTAGCGAAAGCGAAGCGGCCCTGGCAATGACGCCTGCCGACGAGGCTGCGTACCGCAAGCTGGTCGCGGAAACTGGAGCTTTGTTCGGAGCGCGGCATTATCTTGAATATCATTTCTTGCTCACACTGAGCGATGAGGCTGGACATCACGGCGTGGAACATCATCAGTCGAGCGACAACAGCGTCCGCGAGCGCACGCTGCTTGAGCCGGAGCTGCAACTGCTCGAAGCAGAGTTGCTGCCACACGAGTTTACTCATTCGTGGAATGGCAAATACCGGCGGCCGGCGGGATTGGCTACGCGTAATTATCAGGATCCGATGATCGGCGATTTGCTTTGGGTATATGAAGGGCTGACCGAATATCTCGGACAGGTGCTAACAGCGCGCTCTGGATTGTGGACGCAGGATCAATATCGCGAAGCAATGGCGGCAACCGCAGCCATGCTCGACCATCGCCCGGGACGCACGTGGCGTCCGCTCGAGGATACGGCACGCTCGGTGCAAATCTTGCGGCTGCAGGGGCCGGAATGGCAGAGCTGGCGGCGTTCACTCGACTACTATCCCGAGGGAGCACTGATCTGGCTCGAAGTAGACACGACGATTCGGCAGCAGACTCAGGGGCAAAAGTCGCTCAATGATTTTTGCCGTATCTTTCATGGCGGCGAAAGCGGTCCTCCGAAAGTTGTGCCTTACACCTTTGACGACGTGGTGAAGGCGTTGAATCAGGTGGCGCCCTATGACTGGGCAGGGCTCTTGAAGACACGAGTGAATTCAACCGATCCTCACGCGCCCCTTGGCGGGATCGAACGTGGCGGATGGCGGCTGGTATACAACGATCAGCCCAACCTGTTCATTAAGACTTCGGATAAAGTGCGCAAGTCGGTGGATGCTTCTTACTCGCTCGGTTTCGCGGTCAAAGAGGACGGTACGCTCACGGACGTGATTTACGGATCGCCGGCCTATGCCGCGGGGATTGGTCCTGAAATGAAGCTGGTCGCGATCAACGGGCGAGCCTGGTCAAAAGACGTTTTGCTGGATGCGCTGCGTGCGTCGAAAGACAGCAAAGAACCGATCGATTTGTTGATCGAGAACGCAAAGTTCTTCAAGACCTATTCGATTCCCTATCATGGTGGAATTAGAAGCCCGCATCTGGAGCGCGCTGCAGGGGCAGATGTGCTGGGAGAAATTTTGACCCCGCTGACGAAGTAGGTGGGGTTCTACGGGGGCGTAATCAGGCGCACCGGGATAGGAGAGGTGCTGGAACCGCCTGCCACCGGAGTTACGCCGCTGTTGGTAGAGTTGTTGCTGCAGCCAGCGATGTTGAGAACGGTGACCTGGATATCGCCTTGATAATTGCTGACTCCGCCGCCGTGAACCTCATTTATGAATGCCTGCATGTATCCGTCAATTGTGACGTTTCCGCCGGCGGCGGGAATCGAACTGGTGGTGTCAATGATCGGAATGGTGACGATCGAACTGCTCGTCGTGACGAAATTCCCATTCTGTAGGCCGCTCTCGGCTTTGATCTGCATTGGGCTGGTGGGCCACGGCCCCAGATTGTCCAGCTTGTCCTGGCCTTTGTTGTTGCCATGCGATGTCGCGTGGATGAGACATTCAGCTCCGAGGGCGCTATAGCCGGTCAATCCGCCTGGGTTGACGGAATTATCCCACTGCGCGTTGGCAGCACCGCCTCCGCACGAGAGTACCGTATAGGAGGTACTCACATCGGCGCATTCGATGCTCTGCTCATAGTCGGTCGATCCGGCGCACGCAGGGCAGATGTTCGGGTTAGGACTGCTGGGAGTGGCAACTAGCGCAGGCACATACTCGACCGCAATATGACCACCGGAGCTGTTGGCTTTGGGAGGATTGTTGATCAGTTGGTTGGACGGGGCTGACGCGCAGTTGGGGGAGGCATTAGGGTTACAGTCAGATGTCAGGTAAAACTGCTCCCCCACCACGTTAGCTTCAACGGCTCCGGTCGCTGGTGTAATGAATTGTGTCCCCTGAATGGGGTCAGCGTTGGCAACCAGCCACGGCTTCACGACCTTGGGTGCGATTGGCGTGAAATTTTGGATGTTGCCCGGATTGTAGGCCTCGGCGGTGGCTGTTGCAGTCACGACGGTGCCGGTGCCCCCCCAGATTTTGGAAAAGAAAGAAGGCAGATTAGAAGTGTTCAAGGTGACGGTGATGTGCGGATTGCCCTGGCGACTCCAGTCTATAGGGTCTGAAACCAGTGTGGGTGTCTGCCCAGCAATCAGATTGTTCTGCCGCACCCCGTTGACTTGATTCGTCGCCGCGGTCGACGCCCACGATTGCACAGTTGTGAAATTCGGGTCCGCAAGTAAAAGCGTAGTAATACCAGAGTCTGCGATTGCTTTAGCGCCCGCGAGGGCAGCTGCGTCGGCGGCTCGCTGCATCTCACTACGTGCTGCATACAGCGTCACAATATCAATTGCCAAGGCGGCCATCGCCAGCAGGCTCACCAACGAGATAGCGACCAAAATGATGGTCTGGCCCCGTTCGTGGTGCCGTCGTCGCGAAAGAATGTCTCTCTGCATGAGCATCCTCAATTCATGTTGGCGGCCGTGGCGTTGCTTTGAATGTTCCCGAGAGAGTAGTTGGCGCCGGGGACGAGCAACTGAATGACGTTATTGAAGTGCCATTGATACGGGTAAGAAATCTGAACGGTGGTGCAGAGCATGGTGACCGTGGCTCCGCCGATGGTTACCTGGGATGGAACTTCACGGATGACGTCCATTGTCATCGAGCAACCGTTGCCTGTGGCAGAGAAGTGCCAATCGAGGTTAGTGCCCCCCAAAGCCCAAGTCGTGCTGTTTAGACCAAGGCCACAGTCATTGATGTGTGCTGTCTGCAGATAGGAGTCAACTAGGTAGCGCACCGCGTTCACGGATGGCGGTTGAGCGAGCCCCAGATCGTTGGTGGGTTGAGCGGCCCCGAAGTGCGCTCCTTCGCGCGCTGCGTTGTTGAGTTCCTGCTTCAGGTTGAAGGCTCCGCCAAAGTCGAAGATTCCCACTACCAAGACCACGAGCAGGGGGAGAGAAACAGCGAATTCTATGAGCGCGGCAGCATCTTCTTCGCAGAGCGGAGAGTGCTGCGACCAAAGCAGGGTAGCGAGTTTGTGTCGGCTAAACACGCGCCTTAATATTCTCCGGTCATTTGCACGCCGGCATTCAGCATAATTTTCTGCATGTTCAGGGAAGTATACGGAAGGACGAATTGATAGGGATATTGGAACTGAACCGAAACCCCGCAACCAGGTGAGCCCCCGTTGGCAGGCAAAGTGGCGGTGGGCTGCAGTTGCACGTTGTAGTACACGCAGATGTGAGGATCCGCTACTGGCACTGAACACGAAACCGCTGGGCCTCCTGAGCAGGCAGTGCGTGTGACACCAGTTAGGTGGCTGACTTGTGCCGGATCGAGGCTGGAAGCTTGAAGCGCCTGCTTAACTTGGACGGCGATTTGATCAGGGGTAGGCCCGGTGTTTGGGGTCCCGCAGGTGGAGCAGGTTTGCGCAACCGCAAAACGGGCGCCTTCTCTCGCCGCATGGTTGATGGTCGCATAGGTATTGAAGGCTCGCCCAAACCAGTAAATTCCCAACATGATCATGAAGAAGATCGGCAGCACCAACGCAGCTTCGGCGATCTCTGAGCCGATGGTTCCCGTGATGATTTTTCTCAGGCTCGTCTTCGTCGTCTTCATCTTTGTCGTCTTCGTCTTTGTCGTTTTCATCTTCGCCACTTCCGATCCACTTCTGATTCACTCCTGCACGCGCTGGGACTCGCGCGCCTACATTATCAAGCCCAGGCTTGCCGGCCTGTGTACAGAATAACGGCTATGGCAACGGCTACGCCGAAGGGAACTTTCACCAAGTCTGGATTATCCAGAGTCAGGTCGGGGCTGGGCAGGTGGATGGTCAGAAGCGCGGCCAACATACGTCCCAGGTTGCGCGCGGTCTCGCGGACACGCTTTTTCTGGATGACCATAATCACCGCCATCAGACCGTTCACCAGAATCCCGAGCAGTAGCACAGTGAGCAGATTGTGTGGCCCTAGAAAAGCTCCGAGCGCGCCGACAAATTTCCAGTCCCCAGCGCCGAGATAACGTAGCAAGACAAAAGGTAGGAGCAGCGCCAAGCCCATGCCCGCGCCTAACAAGGAGTCCTTCGCTCCCGGCCAGCCGCGCAGCCAGGAACTTGCCGCGATCCCAATCAGCAGGCCGGGCACGGTGAGCCAGTTAGGAATGCGGCGGGAGCGGTAGTCCGTCCATCCGCCGGCGATGGCGAGCAACGCAGGCAAAATCAGTACTCCTTCTTTGGCGATGGCCATACCGTGATGGCCATGAACTCCACGGCCGGGAGTAAGCGTTAAGAATCCAGATACGGTTGCCGGAACAAGCGATTATGGGCGGATTGTCACATAGGGATGGGGTCAAGTCAATGTTACCGGAGCTACGCGCGATGCAGAATGTCCGGTTCTAGCCGTAGAGGAACTCCCTGCGGCTAAACCCTCTTCACTAGAAGGCGTTGCGGCGGCACGCCTGAAGGCGAGCCCTGATACGAAGCGCCAATTTCAATGACACTTATTCCTCGAACTTGCGGGACACGACTGGGCTAGTGCACGGGCTCAGGATCGGCTAGGATGGCTCGCCGCTGCTCCTGCATCCTGTAAAGATGATGAACCGGCCCGATGCCGCGTCCGAGCGGATGAGCATTGCTGATCGCCGCCGCGACATAGGCTTTGGCCAGCAACACGGCTTCGGGCAATCCCCGCCCCAGAGCTAGGTGGCAAGACACAGCGGTGGCGAAGGCGCAGCCCGTGCCATGGGTGGAGTTCGACTTCAGCCGAGCCGACTTGAACAGCTCCTGCTGGATGCCGCGACTGCTGGTGAAGCTCAACAAATCGATCGCCTTTTCGAGATGCCCGCCGGTTACGACCACAGCCGGGGCACCCATCTCGTGAAGTTTCCGGGCAGCCGCCCGCATCCGCTCTGGGTCGGTCACAGGCAATCCGGTCAAAGCGGACGCTTCGTCCACATTGGGAGTTACGACCGTAGCTAAAGGAATCAGCTCCTCGGTCAGGAGGCGCGCTCCGACAGCATCCAGCAAGTCGGCTCCCGAGGAACTCTTAAGGATGGGATCCAAGACGATGTTCGGCAGCTTTTGCAGCGCTAAGAAGTCTGCAATAGCGCGAACTACTTTGCCTGATCCAAGCATTCCAATGTGCACTGCCGCAATCTCTACATCGGAGGCGAGTTCTGCAAGGGTTTCGTTTACGAGGCTAGCGTCAACCGCTTCTACTCGTCGGACACCTCCAGTTGACTGCACCGTAAGGGCGGTGATGCAGGCCACGCCGTAGCAGCCGTGGGCGGCGATGGTCTTGATGTCGGCGGTGATCCCCGCACCGCCGCTGGGATCAAACCCTGCGATTGTGAGAACGACGGGTGGCTTTAGAGCCATAATCGAAATGTATCGGAAACCCTACGCTTTGCAAGTTTGTTTCGCAATGGCGTGCACGGTGACACGAGCGTGTGCTTCGTATCCTGCTAAAACACTGAAATCATGGAACAACTGCGAAAATATTTCTAAGTACTTGAAAACAAAAGCAGTGCAAATACTGCACACCATCAGTAACCTTGGGTATTTACCATTATATAAACACTTAACTTACTGTTGCTACAGTAACATATGTATGTTTGCTCAAGGTGTACAGCAAGTTACGTAAGATATCCATAACTATCTCGTAACATTGGTAGGGAGAATTTCGGATTGACAGACCTAACCTGCCGCTTATAGCATCGTCAGATCACATCACGGACTGGGTCGCTGGAGGACGACTTTCGGATGAAAAGACTTTAGAGAAGAGGTGACACTGAATGCGAAATCGAATAGCTCATGGACTGGCGAGCGTGTTATTGGTCGTCAGCCTGGGGGCGGCTCAGGGGCCAACCAGCTCAGGGTCGAAAGACACCCAAAGTACAACACCCAGAAACGCAGCCACGGGATCCAAATCCGGTTCTCAGGCTAAGACAAACCATCACCAGCCGTATCAGGTAGGAACCGCATCGTGGTATGGAGAATACTTCGAAGGCCGGGCGACTGCCAGCGGCGAGCCCTATAACATGCACGACCTGACCGCGGCTCATCCTACTCTGCCCTTGGGCAGCTGGGTCCGCGTCACCAACCTGCACAATGGAAGAGTCGTCTACGTTCGGATCAATGACCGGGGACCGATTGTCCCGGGCCGAATTATCGACCTCTCTTACAGCGCCGCCCAGGTGCTCCACTTCGAGAATAAGGGTCTGCAGCGCGTACGCCTAGATCTGGCCTCGCCTCGCGTAGCCGCACCCGAGCAGCTGGCCATGCTGCAGTCACTAGCGTATTAGCCACGTTCGTTTTACACTCCCAAAGGGATGTACGATCCGCGCCAGCGTCTGATCGTGGCATTGGATGTATCGTCCGCGGCCGCCGCCCAGAAGATCGTGGCGGCCGTGGGCGACTCCGCTTCTTGTTACAAAGTGGGGATGCAGCTCTATACCGCCGAGGGCCCTGGCATCGTTCGTGACCTTGTAGCCTCGGGCCGGAGAGTTTTTCTCGATCTGAAATACCACGACATTCCGAACACCGTAGCTGCCGCTGTCCGCGAAGCGGCTGGACTGGGCGTGAGCATGTTGACCGTCCATGCTTCTGGTGGCGGCAAAATGATGCGTGCGGCAACCGAGGCCGCACGGAAGAGCAATGCAGCCCTGATGGTGCTGGCGGTTACTGTCCTGACCAGTTTGGATGACAACGATCTCGACAAATTAGGCGTGCACGGACGCGTAAAAGATCAGGTACTTCGCCTGGCTGCGCTCGCACTGGCTGACGGATGCCAAGGCGTAGTCGCTTCCGCGCAGGAAGCTTCCGAGCTGCGAAGCGAACTCGACGGGGACTTTGCCATAGTTACTCCGGGAATCCGTCTCGCAAGCATGGATCCCGGCGACCAGGCCAGGGTGGTCACGCCCGCCGAGGCCATCGCCGCAGGCGCAAGCCACATTGTAGTGGGACGCCCCATTACTGGAGCCGCCGATCCGGCCAGCGAAGCCAGAGCCATCCTAGGGCAAATCAGCTTCTAAGAGCGGCGCCAAACCGCCGCGAAAAGAAAAGCCGCGGTGTGCGATGAATTCTCGCCCATTGCGGCAGTTCAAAAGGTTCAAGCCAAAAGCTGGGAGCTAGAAGCGGTTTTCCTACAGCTTCTCGAAGAACTCGCAGGCCGAGCACGAGATAAATACTCCGCCCGGGACTCCACGCTCACGATCCTTCACCCGCTTGACAATCCGGGTGGGCTTGCCGCACTTCGGACAATCCGTGCTCTTGGAAGTGTCCATTTCTTTCTTGCGATCTGCTGTCTTTGCAATCTTGGCCATCATTCATCTCCTGGCAAAAATTCTCCCACAGGCCGCCGGCCTGGACGAAATGAATCCTAAATAAGAATTCGGGAGTAGTGTCTAAAGGCTGGGAATTTGTACTCGCCGCACTCGATTTTACATGAAGAACGCAACAACTGTCCTGGCAGGGTCCCTGTCGCGTCCGCGCCCTTGCTTGCGGCGGCGTAGTTAGCTACGTCTCTACACCGAACTACTTCGACACCGCCTCAAAAAGCTGCGAATGCATTAGCGACTGGAACTGCTTGTCATCCGCCTTGAAGTGCATCTGCAAATTGGAGCTATCCGAATTGATAGCAACATTCTCCAGCGCGACTTTCTCAACAGGTGTCGCTGTCATCTTTCGATAGAGAACGCCCGCCTTCACCAGCGAGGACAGAGTAGCCGCCGTCACCGAATCTGAAGTTACAACATCCAGATCGAAGTTCACGCCGCTCTGGAAGTTCATCTGGTAACGCGAACCCAGCACGCGCTTTTTAATGGTGTCGAAATCCGCCAGCTTTCCCGCATCGCCCAGCGCCGAGAGCAGCATGTTCTGCGTCCCCTGCTGATCGAGAATACTCCACACCGTAGCCGATTCGACCGAGCCGATCATATCCGTGACCTGGCTGTTGGAGTCGAGAGCAGGCGTATAACCGTCACGTGCATCGAGCGCGCCCTTCACGGCCATGCCATCGCCAAACAGCAACGAACTGTCATCCAGGAATGTCATCTCCATGCCCGCATTCATAGGATAAATATCCGCATCGCGGTACTTGGTCGGTTTCACTTTGTTCAGCTTTGCTTTCTTAAGGAACGCCTTGCTGGAAAACGAACCCTGCGCGATGCCGACGACTTTGATCCCTTCCTTACCGTGACGGTAGGAGGCGAAGGTGAGCTGATCGACATCCTTTTCGGGATCGA
The DNA here is from genome assembly GCA_013288805.1 of Acidobacteriota bacterium. GTDB lineage: Bacteria > Acidobacteriota > Terriglobia > Terriglobales > Acidobacteriaceae > JABDBE01. The sequence continues at coordinate 19,600 of JABDBE010000038.1, read as the reverse complement.
TTCCTACGCCCTTCAACGAACTTTCAAATTCCTTCAGGCTTGGCGGCAGAACCTGATCCTTCAACGCCATCGCCGTGCTGGAATTCTTCAGCGTTCGGTAGTCCACGGTGATGACCTGCTGCACCTCGGAAGGGATCACACCCCTCGCGGAGCTGCCCATCGCGACCGCCCAAGCTGCCGCACTCGAAAATAGCAAAACCCACAACACACCCTGCAATCGCTTCATAAGAAAAGTGTCTCTCAAATACGATGTTTAGATGCAGAACGAACCGAATCAGTAAACTTGCATCGCTAACCTATTGTATGCCAAGCGGACCTAGCCCGGCATGAAACGAAAGTACGCCTGGCCCTTGGACCGGTAGCCGTCTCCGAGGTCGCCACAAGTGGAAACACTACTTAGCCGAGAGAGTTGCGACCTTGGCCCGAACTTCCGCCGCAAATGCCGTGTCTTTTAATGATTCCAGATTGATTTCGACATTCGCCAACGCGCCCTCGATCGCCGCCCGAGCCAACGCCAACGCCGTCGTAAGATCGGATTTCATGTTCGGATTGGTGATGGGTTTAAGCTTCTCCGCGATCGTCGCCACTTCCTGCGTCCGTTCCGCCACGTTTAATGGCACGCTGGTGGCCTGCTTCAGGGCGGTATCAACGATGCCATCCGCATTCGCCGACTCTTTCGCCTGCTTGTAAGCCTTCATGACGGCATTGTAAGACTCCGCGTCCGCATCGATCGCCGCCTTCAATTCTTCGCGCAACTGTGAAAGCCGCGCGATGGCCTCGCTTAACTCGCGCTCGTATTGCAGATAAGCCTTCTTGCCTCGCGACATCGATGCCACCATCGAAGCCAATCCCGCTGCCATGGCAGCGCTCGCTGCAGACGCGCTCCCCCCTCCCGGTGTAGCCGTAGGCGCCGCGAGTTGCTCAACAAAAGGCTCGACGCCAGCTCGCAAGCCTCCAACCGCAGCCTTGCCGCCCATCACCGCAGCCAAACGATTTTCCAGAATCAAAGAAGAATCGAAATTCTCCACCTGCAAAAACCACTCCGCCGCCGACTCCAATGCCTTCTTTGGAATCAATCCCACGATCTCGCTGCTGAGCGCCGAAACCCCATACCGCTCAGCCTCGCGCTTGACCAATTCAAATGCCCGATGAATCGGCGTCTGCTCAAAGTCGGTTAAGTTCATCGACACTTGCGCCAGCCCACGCACCAGGAATCCCGCGCCTTTGACAAAGCGTAGCCCGCCGTTCGAGAAGCGCACCGCCTTGGCAATTTTCTTCGCAATCTCGACATCCGGGGTGTTCAAGAAAACGTTGTAAGCGATTAAGAACTTGCGCGCCCCCACGACTGTCGCTCCAGCCGTCGGATGCACCCGGGGCTCCCCGAAATCCGGCTTGCGCGCCGGATTGGTCGCAATGTCAGCCCGTATGCCTTCGAATTGCCCTCGCCGGATGTTCTCCAGATTCTGCCGCTCCTGCCTAACCGCAGCTGCTTCGTATAAATAAACCGGAATCTGATATCGCTTCCAGATTTCGGCACCCACATGCCGCGCCATGGCCACGCAATCCTCGATGGTCACGCCATCAATCGGAATGAACGGCACCACATCCGCCGCCCCCATCCGCGGATGCGCCCCCTGATGATGATTCAGGTCGATCAACTCCGCAGCCTTGCCCACGCCGCGAATCGCAGCCTCTTGAATCGCCTCGCGTTCCCCCACCAGCGTAATCACGCAACGATTGTGATCCGCATCCATCTCGCGATCCAGCAGGTAAACGCCATCCATCTTCATCGCACCAACGATGGCATCGACCTTTGACTTATCGCGCCCTTCAGAAAAGTTCGGAACGCATTCCACTAAAGTTGACATAAGCAAAAAGAATATCTGGCCTTAAGCAGGCTGTCATCATGAGGAAGCGCAGGCCTTCGCAAAGCGAGAGTCTGCCGACGAGGATCTTTGCACAGGCTGTGCAGCGCCGCAAGCAGCCCCCGCACGACCGCGCTCTATTTCCCGAAGAACTTCCCCCACCCAACCCGCACTTCCAGGGTATTAATCCCCGGGTTCGGCGAACTCAACCCCGCATTCGAAATATGCAGATAGCGGAGCTCTACGCTAAAAGCATATTTGTCGTCCAGCAAATGCATCCCCAGCGCCGCCGACGGAGTAAAGTTCACGCTCGAAGTTCCGATCGGCACTTGATGATTCGTAAACAGCGTCCCACCACCCAGTTCGAGATAAGGCTCAATCCGTCCGCGAGCCGCGAAGTCCCACTTCAATCCCAACGGACTGAAACCCGCCCCGTACGCCGTGTTGTAGCGCTGGAACACCATGAAAACCGGCACCAGATCCACAGCGTATTCAAATCTTCCCTTCAGAAATCCCGGACCGTGCGGCTGGGTTAGAATCCATCCGTAGCGCAAGCCCACATTCCACACGCTGGTATCGGATGTACCTCCGGGCACCGAAGGTCCGCCGCCCGTCCATACCTGAATCTCGTGCCCGCCATCTTCCGGACGGTTCTGCGCCCACGCCACTGAACTCACTAACAGCAACGCGACCGCAATAAGACGCTTGTCCATGCAGATCAAGACCGAAGTTCGCAACATACAGGAAAGCGAGGAACAGGACAACCAACAGGACTCCGCGCGCGTCGTCCGGGCAACCGATCTACAGCCCCAGTCCGCCGTCCACCGCCATAATCTGCCCAGTAATAAAGTGAGGCGCGGTAGCAAAGAACATCACCGCCGTCGCAATTTCTTCTCCGGTCCCGTTCCTTCGCATCGGAGTCTGCTTCGCCATCCGCTTCATAAAACCAGCCGCCGCCTTCTCTCCCAGATCGATCATGCCCGGCGCCACGCAGTTCACCGCAATCGCCGGAGCCAGCGCCTTCGCCATCACTTTCGTCAACATATGCACCGCAGCCTTCGACGAACAATAATGCGCATGATCCGCCCACGGACGCAATCCGCCCAGCGATCCCATGTTGATGATCTTCCCCCGCCGTTCGCGAAGCAATTTCAAAGCCTCGCGCGACACCAGAAACGGCCCCCGCGTATTCGAAGCGAACATCGCGTCCCACTGCTTCACGGTCAACTTGTCGAACTCCACCGTCTCGTAATTCGCCGCGTTGTTGAGCAGAATATCCAGCCCGCCCAGTTCCCTGCCAGTTTCCTTGATCGCAGACTTCACGCTCTTCTCGTCCGTAACGTCGCAGCGCAGCGCCACCGCCCGCACTCCAAAACTGCTCAGATCAATCACGGTGTGCTGCGCCTCACGCGCCGAGTGCAGAAAAGTAATGGCCACATCCGCGCCAGCCTCCGCCATAGCCAGAGCCGAAGCCCGCCCCAACCGTCGCGCCCCGCCCGTGATCAGAGCCGTCTTCCCCCGCAAAGGCTTGTCAGAAGTCACACGCATAAACGGATTGTACCTCTTACCCCGCCGTCATCCTGTCACCCCGCCGTCATCCTGAAGCGGACGAAAGTCCGCGAACGATCTAGCGCGCAGTCCGTCAAACTCTTCGATCCCGCTAGCACAACCCCGCCCACCCTTGCTAAACTCACCGGAATGACCGAGCCCCGGCAGGTCGTGGTCTACTCTCGCAAAGGATGTCACCTCTGCGAGATCGTCAAAGAAACCCTCACCAAACTGCATCGCCGCGGCGGCTTCACCTGGCAAGATGTCGACGTCGACAGCGACGAACAACTCCGCCGCCAGTTCACCGACGAAGTCCCCGTCGTCTTCATCGACGGACGCAAAGCCTTCAAGTACCGCATGGACGAATCCGACTTCCTCCGCAAACTCGCCAGCTGAAGGGGATGGCCCATGCTTTCACCGCACAGGTAGCCTATACCGAATGCCAGGAATGCATCTGCGTTATTTCAGCTCGAAGGGCAACCCAATATGAGCAGGACGACTACTTCAAGAAAAACGGTTAGGCCGATGACGCCCGAGGCCATCGACGCAGCTGCCCGCGCTGACCGCGACGCGCAACCGCTGACTCGCAGCAATCTTAAGCGGATGAAGCGGATGAAGCGGACGCCGCAGGCGAAAATCATTCGCCGGCGCCCTGGGCCTGACCCAAGAGGAATTTTCAGCCCACTATCACATCCCTCTAGGCACTCTCCGCGATTGGGAGCAAGGCCGCGCCGACCCGGACCAACCAACCCAAGCCTATCTAAAAGTCATTGCACGCGAACCCGAGCGCGTCGAGCGCCTGTTGAACCGAAAGCCGCACTAAGCATGTTGGGCGATCATGCGGCATGCAGGCCCTCGGCGGCAGCCCTCACTGTACGTTCAAAGTGCCCTTCCTCGCGGCCCAAGCTGTATTCAGTTTTTTCTGGAGCAGCTGATAGATAAGGGTCGGCAGCGGCGGCGCCCCAGCAAGAGCACAGTTGTATTCGCCGAACAACAGAAGTGCTCCCTCTCGGTCCGTGGAGGAGCCGGACAATAGTGTTCCCGCCGCTTCCATTTTTTCGCGCGCCTTCCTCGAGAGATATTGATATTGCAAAGATAGGACCAATAGCTCACCCGTCACAACGAAGCCCAACGTTATTATTGCGGCCTCCGCAAACGCCTTCATACGGTCCGCCCCCATCCCTGCGCTCGCGAGTTCAACAAGCGCGATAAAGGTGAGCAGGACACCGACACCTGCGAGCACAAACCCTCCGCGCGAGGTCCACGCGGCGACGTAATCGGTCCAGAACGCTGACTCGGCAATGTCATCGAGAAATCTTGGCACTCCTTTGGGCTCCTTCGAGGCAAAGTACTGACCGGAAACAAGCCTCTTAGGAGGAGCACCGACGCCAGCTCGTGCCACTATGCATGAGACCTGCAACTCGGCTGGCTGGATTCCCAAGCCGTCACTAAGTACAGAAGCGCGGCGAATCTCCTCCGCTGAATCGTAATGGCCTGACGAGTAGCTCTTGAGAAGAAGACTTGCGATCTGCAGCAGAAATGCCACCAGAGCCAGCACCTCTGACCACTGATGCTTCGTAATCGCGTCTGTTAGCACAACGATATAGACGAGAACCGCCGACGCAAGCGAACCGTAAAGCGCCCATCTGCTTCGGCGATATTCAATGCTCATCAGATCGAGTAAATTCATCTCAATCTGCACCAAACGCCTCGCCGAAGATTTTCTTCCATCGTGAGATGGCCTGCTCGCCGCGGCCAGCGCTCTCGTCGGCAAAAGCAGCAGCAGACAGTTCCACAGCGCTAGTGAGCTTCAAATCCTGATCAGAGTTTAAAGTGGGTGTCTTAACCGGCGCGGCGAAGGCGACAGGGGATGGAATGTCGCCGCGTAACTTCGCGGCCTTGAGCGCATCGAACGCAATCATGACGCCGCCGCTAACAGACACCATCCTCCGTCCGGAGTTCATGAGAGCGGAGAAGTGATTGGCGAGCGCTAATTCAACGTAATAGGAGGTAAACGCTTCTTCGAAATACAAATCATTCCAATATTTCACCAACTTGACAACCTTGCGATAGCGTCCTTCGTTGTACTTCTGCAGGGCCTCACAGACGGATTCGTCTAGTCGAGGATTGGTGTGCTTCCAGCCGTCGCGCCCATCAGGTATGAGATAGAAACTATTCGAGCCATCGTGGGGGTCCAATCGAAAACATGGGACAACATCAAAATTGAGTCCATCGCTTTCATCGTTCGCGCCGAGAGTCAGCTGAACGGTTACAGCCTCGCCATCGGCGGAAACTTCCGAGCGAGAATAGTGTCGGCTGAGCACGGCGCGAAATTCAGAAACCAGCCGGGTCGAAGAGATTCGGTCCCGGCTGGCCCAGCGCGGGCCGAGTAATACATTGAACATCACATCCCCATCCGTCGCGACGGCATTTGGAGTTACGACGCCATTTCTGAAGTAGTAAAGCCCTCCGCCATCGAGTGGGAAGAAAAGGTCGATGTCATCCAGCGGCCAAACCTTGGTGTGGCGCCCAAACGACCCCGAGATGAAATCGGTGTCCCCCTTTTCCAATACAGGAGGGAACGTGGCGTCCCGGACACATTCCTCTTTCAGGAATTCGCGGATGTGCTGTTGGCTGGTGCTCGCGTCGGACCGAGTCGACGCGGGAATATTGAGGTAATCCGCAAGAAATTTATCGAAGGCGCTATTAATCCTGCCGCAAGATGCCGCCTTGCTGATTGAGGAAACTAAAGGCTTAAGGTTACGGGTATTCAATGGCCCTCCCGCACTTCGCAGAAATGTGTGTGAAGTTGGGGCGAGCTGCGAGGGCAGATCTCTGGACTGCGGTCAGCGAGTACGTCTCAGCTTCAGATTGCGCTTGCAATCTTACCCCCAGCCTATTGCGGCTGTCAAGGGATGGGTACAAGTAATAGCGGGCGAGGGCCATCCTGTTCAGACCCCGTCTTTGTTTCCTTTGGAAAATTCTCGATACCTTCGTCCAATAGACCCGTAGCCGGGCTTCTGGCGGAGTCGGGGTGCCGCTCATAGGGGCGATTGCGGCGGGCTGGCCCATGCTTTCACCACCCACGAAGCGGGTGCCCCGTCCTTCTCGCGTTCTGTGCGAGGGGGCGGGGCCTTTAGCGCGCCAAGGGACTGATGCTTTCGGCCCACCTCACCGCAAAACCTTCAGCGGACAAATCGCCATCTGTATCTTCCCGTTGTCCCGGCAACGCGGCGTCACAATCTTGCTCGGTCCAAACTCATCGTAAGGACAAGCCATCTGGCACCACCCCTCGCGAAACTTCTCCCACTTCGACTTCCCTCGTCCGCGCGGACAGAAATGCAGAGATTTTCGTCCTTTGAGCATCTTCACCGGAATGACGTAACACAGGTCCTCCGGCGATATGTACGCTACCAGAAAGTCAATTTCTGTCTCGTCGTACTGCGTCGCGGTACCAGTGCCGATCATCACCGTATACCCACGTGAACCTAGCCTCCGCGTGGACTTCACCTGCACCCGCGACAAGCAGTGCCCCGAATCGAGGATGAAGTCATAACGCTCATCTCCCCAAGGCTTGGCCACGCCGAAACCCATGCTCGAAGCCTTGGCCAGAATCCTGGCCTCCGCCACTTCCCCATGGCGCCTCTGGGTATTGAGGCCGACGGCATGAATATCCAAGCCTTGTTCCGTGAACTCCACGAGTTCGCAATCGTATTTTTGATCTTCAGTTTGCATGACGACAAAGGTGCAGCCGGTTCAGCTGCGCCTGAGTTCCCTTTCCCAAGATTTGTAAAGAACCAAGCTTTGTAAAAAACAACGTATGGCGGAAAGAAAAACGCGACCCTGTCTCGCTCGAAAACGAGACAACGGCCGCGCCTGAATCCACCAGCTTATAGCTTAGCCTGCTCCACGCTACTTAGCACAACAAAATGTGAGTCGATTCCCGTTTCGGGAAGCGCGCCCGCCAAGTGAAACACTGGGTGCCCCAGGTCTCGCGTTTGAGACCTGGGTGTCTGAGATCTGGGCCCCTCCCAAGTTGCCCGTTAGATTTCCCGCGTATCGACAGCCTCGCCTTTTTCGACAAACGCCTGCAACCAGCCCAGAACGCGAGTCCATCCCTGATAATGATCGGCCGCCGCTTTTGGAACACCGGCAAATCCTTCGTGACGAACCCTGACCAGCGTGCCCGTCCCAACTTTCTGCGGACCGCGATGCTGCAGGCCATGAATCTGCTGCGGCTCGAGCTCCCAACGCACGATGGTCTTGAGCGGACCGCTCCAACTGGCGATCCAGGTGTGAACTAATAAGCGTGGCGGATCAATTTCCAAGTATTCGCCGTCCACGCGAAACGATGTACCGTCCGCGCCCACGCCGACGCTTGAATATTTTCCGCCCACACGAAAATCGGCTTTCCGTTCCGTAATCTGATACACGCCTTTCTGGCCCCACCACTGTGAAGTCTGGGCCGGATCGGTCATCGCCTGGAAAACACGTTCCGGTGGTGCGGCAATGAAGATTTCCGCGGTTACTACATCTTGATCGGAAGTAATCGCATTTGTAGCCATAAGGTCTCCTTTCATTTCTCAACAAATTTCTTGAGCTGTTGCACCACGCCGGGCCAGCCGCCACTGTAATCCTTGCGGGCAGCCGATTCCTGGGCCAGACCGCTATGCGTGACCTTCACGTGAGTGCCGTCTTTGGTCGGCGTAAGCTCCCAGCGCACTACAGTTTTTAGGTTCTTGTCGTCATGCCAATTTGAAATCCAGGTGTAGGCCAGCAGTCGAGGAGGATCGAATTCAAGCACTTCACCCTGGCAACAAGACTGGTTTACACCTTTGAAATTGGGCTTGGTCTTCCTTGTTCCGAAGCGCCATCGGCCCCCGGGACGCGCATCCATTTCGAAGTATTCCGTTTGGCACTCTTCACTGTTCCACCAGCTCATGAGTTGCTGAGGATCGGTGAGCGCCTGAAATACTCGCTCCGCCGGTGCCGCGACGTGAATCTCGCTGACAATCGCATCCTGATCGGGAGTAACTAATGTTGTTGCCATGGTGTTTGCTCCTCACTATTTTTCCAACGTCGTTCTTGCTCAACCGTACGACCACAACAATTCTCGTGACATCCCGAGTGAAGAATCATCGTTCGGTCGCGAACGATGATTCGTAGTCGAGGGACCTTGCGTTTTTCGCCTTCACTTGCGCGTCAGGTCAAAGACTCGCTTTATCTGCTTGCCGTGGTCGACAAAGTTCCACTCCTCGATATGGTGATCGGGGCCAAGCATCGCGATAACAACGTGATCCATGTGACCGGATTGCTGACCGTCGAGATTGGTGGCATCGACAAAGTTGAAGGTGATGGTTTTACCGTCCGGCGAAGCACTAGCTTGCATGCGGGGTTGGTTTCCGACGGCGCAGTAATGAGTAAGGAGCAGGCGATTAGGTCCATCGAAGTTAATCATGGAAATCATATCTTCTCCGTGGCCCGCGATTTCGCTCATCAGCGCGGATCCCCCAGCCGTCATTCGGTAGCTAACCTCGACCGGTTCACCTTCAGAGCTTTTTCCTTCCCATGAACCGGCGAGCGACTTGAGTTGATCGAATGACTTCTGCGCGTCCGACTGGGCGAAAACCGCGGATGTGAACAACAGAATGCAGGCTGCGATACGTAGCGTTCTCATTTTCTTTTCTCCTTATGTTATTTGTGTTTTGCCCGATCGCGGGCAGTTTCCTTCGCGTACTCGGCTTCGACAAAAGTCTTTAAGTTGGTCAGGCTGTTTGGCCAGAAAACGCGATACTGATCCAGCCAGGCGTCGACTGCCTTTAGTGGCTCAGGATTGAGCGAGTAAAGACGATTCCGGCCTTCTCGCCTTTCCTGCACCAGGTGCGCTCGGCGCAACAAACGCAAATGTTTCGAGATGGCCGGCCGCGACATCGGAAAAACCCGCGCAATCTCCCCCGCCGGCTGAATGCCTTTCCGAAGAAGATCCAAGACTGCTCTTCTGGTCGGATCGGCTAAAACTTGAAAAGTCGTTTCCGTAGAATATGTAACCGATCGGTTCCGCATAATGTGTAACTGTACGGTTACGCGACAAACTTGTCAAGAGAAATTGTGTGTCTTACTTATGATATCTTGTAAGCCATGGTACGTCGGATCACCACAGTAAGTACAAAAGGCCAATTCGTCATTCCTGCAGAGATGAGGACCTCTCTGGGGATCGAACCGGGCACACGCATTGCCGTTACCCTGGATGGACAGAGAATTGTCATCGAGCCAGTGTCGGAAGAACTTGTGGAAAAAACGCGCGGACTGCTTTCCGGCAAACGTTCTCTGTCCGAAGAACTCAAGCGGCAGCGACGCCAGAAGGACAAATGGTAACCTACGTCCTGGATTCGAGCGCGATTCTGCGTTATCTGGATGACGAACCGGGCGCCGCTCGCGTTTCCGAAATCATCAAAGCTCACTTGGCGGGACACTGCGCGGCGATGGTTTCCGCGCTGCATTGGGGCGAAGTCGCCGGCATTATTTCCAAAGTACACGGCAGGCAAGCCATGGATCTCGTGCTTTCCCGTTTGGCTGCTTTCGGCTTAGTAATCGTTCCGGCGGATGGCGATGGAGCGGTCCGAGCGTCGTTAGTCAAGCTAAAGAGGGGCATTCCCTACCTCGATGCTTTTGGAGTGGACCTGACGGCGGATTCGGCGGATCGAATCTTTGTGACGGCGGATTTTGACTTCAAGCCTGCCGGTCGCGATGTGGCGATTGAGTTTCTGCCTGTCAAGTAATTCGAGCGGCCCAGACATCTCTCGAAGAGCCCTCACCATTTATCCCCTGTTCCCTGCTCGCACGTCGCATTAACGATAGGGCCGCCACGCTCTAGCTAAAGCCGCGAAACTTCTGCTTGACAACAGGCGTTGTTATATTACTATTAGGTTATATATATGCACGGTTATGCGAGATCTTGACGTCACTTTCGCAGCTCTGGCCGATCCTACACGCCGAGCCATTTTGGCTCGGTTAGCCAAGGGTGAGGCCTCGGTGATGGAGCTGGCGCAGCCCTTCGTAATGAGCCAGCCGGCGATTTCCAAGCACCTTAAAGTGCTGGAACGCGCCGGACTGATTTCATGCGGACGCGATGCGCAACGGCGTCCGCGGCGACTGGAAACCCGCCCCCTGCGCGACGCTAACCGATGGCTCGAAAACTATCGCCAGTTCTGGGACGCGCAGTTCCGGCGCCTGGACGACCTTCTGCAGGATCTGCAAACTGGCAATCCCATGATTAAGAAAAACAAGATCAAGAAAAAGAAGAGTGCCCGTTTAAAAGGAGATCAAGAATGAAAAACAACGGAATGTTCAACATCACAGCGCATGGGGACCGCGAGATTGTAGTAACGCGTGTCTTCGACGCACCACGTCGGCTGGTATTCGACGCGTACACCAAACCGGAACTCATAAAGAAGTGGTTGCTTGGACCGGACGGTTGGTCGATGCCGATCTGCGAGACGGACTTGAGGACGGGCGGCAAGTATCGCTACGTCTGGAGGAATGAAACTGACGGGAGTGAAATGGGGATGGGTGGCGTCTATCGCGAAGTCGTCCCGCCGGAACGAATTGTCGTGACGGAGGTCTTCGATGAGGCATGGTATCCGGGTGAGGCGGTGGACAGCATTATCTTGGTCGAGCAGAACGGCCAGACCACGCTTACGCAGACGATTCTCTATGACTCCCGCGCGACACGCGATGCTGTGTTGAAATCGCCGATGCAGACCGGCATGGCTGCGAGCTACGACCGGCTGGAGAAATTCTTGCCTTCGCTGAGGCGCGAGGCATTGAGCGCGTAAGTGTGGCCGCAGGCAGAAAGTCCCGCCCCAAGCGAAGCTTGACCGGGGCACCCTCGAGAGCTTAAGGATACCGAGTGAGGAGTTCTAACTCTGACTGCGTACCAAGTTCAGAAAGAATTCATGCACGCGGGTGTCTTCGCTGAGTTCGGGATGGAAGGTCGCGGCCATGACTCTTCCCTGCCGGACTGCTACGGGATCGTTGCCTTCGGTGGCGATCACTTCGACACCGGGGCCGACGCGTTCTATCTTTGGGGCACGGATGAAGACCATTTCGATCGGCTCTTTACCCAAGCGGCCTTCGCGAATCGAGCTATCAATCTGGCGTCCGTAGGCGTTGCGGCGAATGCGGATGTCAAGCGCGCCTAATCCCGACTGCTGCGGGTTCTCCACTTCGTTGGCCAGCAGGATTGCGCCGGCGCAGGTGCCGAAGGTTGGCTTTACATGAACGAACTGCTTCAGCTTTTCAAATCCCGCTTCGCCGAGCAGTTTGAGGAACGTGCCCGATTCGCCGCCGGGGATGACGAGGCCGTCGATCTCGTCGAGTTGTTCCGGCTTTTTGACCAGCACAACTTCAGCGCTCAGCTCTTCGAGCCGTTTGCGGTGCGCGTCGAAATCGCCCTGCAGTGCTAAGACACCGATTTTCATGCTCTTCTCCTCCAGCGTGCATCGCGTCGACGTTATGTATTCATTCGTTGTGACGAATGCCGGTGGGAATGCATTGCGCCCCGTCACCGATGTCCGGACCTTGTGCGGGCGGGGAGCATCTAACTCCACGGATTGAGCACCGCTTTGAGCAGTTGAAAATCCGAAACATCGCGCGTTACCAGAGTGAGGTGATGAAACTCTGCTGTGGCTACAAGAAACGCGTCCATTGCGCCTATCGGCCGCCCCGCAGCGGCACTGCGTGAAACCGCTTTGCCCCAGGCCTCCGCAATGTTGGCGTCGACCGGCAATATTCTGCCCTCGAATCGCAGCGGCACCTCATGCCCCAGCCATGCCTCCAGCCGACGTCGACGCGCTCCCGGCGCCAGCCGTTCCACGCCGTAGCTAAGCTCTGCGAGCGTGATGACACTTATAAAAACCCGATCCTCATCGATGGATTCCATCCATCCGATGAGGCCGGGATTGGGTCGCGGTTTAGTCCATTCCGAAACCGCATTCGTGTCCAGCAGAAAGCTCATAGATCAATTTTCCGAGGGCGCTCTTTGAGTCGACGGATCTTCAGGCCCGATCCCCGCAGCGGAGACGCCGCAAAAAATTCGGCGAGGTTGCCCACGCGTTGTGTCTTTCGTTGCCATTCCTCGGCCCCGACGACCACGGCCGCAGTGCGGCCCTTTCGAGTGATGGTCTGCGGCCCCTCGGACATTGCCCGCTCGATGATTTCGCTAAATTTTGCTTTGGCTTCGGCCACGGTCCAGGTTTGCGTGCTCATTTGCGCTCTCCATAGCTCAGAAGATCATCATAGTCATTATAGTCATTTGGCAACGTCAGAGCAACGGCGGCGGATGAGCTGTTCGCTGCTGTGCGTAATTCCTACCAGCCTCTAGTTTGCAGCATGTGGGCTTCGTCCAGTGCGGCTACGGCGAGGCCTTTCATCGCACCGACCAGGTCTTCGCTTACCTCAAGTAACACTTTGGGGTCGTTGTAGTGCGTGGCTGCTTGCACGATTGCCCTCGCGCGCTTCGCGGCTTCCTCGGGATTGGCGAAGGTGGTGGAATCTTGCATGAAGATGCCGGAGCCGACGAATACGGATTCGGCTCCGAGCTGCATGACCAGCGAGGCGTCGGCGGGAGTGGCGATGCCTCCGGCGGAGAAATTCGGAACCGGCAACTTGCCTTCCTTGGCGACGAGCCGCACCAATTCATAGGGAGCTCCATGCTCTTTGGCTTTGGAGTAGAGTTCTTCTTCGCCGAGCACGGTCAGGATTTTTATCTCTTGCACAATTTGCCGCATGTGTTTAACGGCGTGGACAACGTCGCCGGTGCCGGCTTCGCCCTTGGTGCGAATCATGGCTGCGCCCTCGGCGATGCGGCGCAAGGCTTCGCCCAGGTTGCGGGCGCCGCAGACAAACGGAACCGTGAAAGCGTGTTTGTCGACGTGGTGAGCTTCATCAGCGGGAGTGAGCACTTCGGATTCGTCGATGTAGTCGACACCCAGGTCTTGCAGAATCTGCGCTTCGGCGAAGTGTCCGATGCGGCACTTGGCCATCACCGGGATCGAGACGGCTGCCATAATCTCGCGGATTTTCTTGGGCGAGGCCATGCGCGCTACTCCGCCTTCGGCGCGGATTTGCGCGGGCACGCGCTCAAGGGCCATTACCGCGACAGCGCCAGCTTTCTCGGCAATTACGGCTTGCTCGGCGTTGGTGACGTCCATGATGACGCCGCCTTTTAACATTTCGGCGAGGCCGGTTTTCAGGCGCAGGCTGGTGGATCTTCCGTTGTTGTTCGACATAAGTCCTCTTTTCACGAAAACTCGTTAGCGTCCCTGAGGCGCGCCTCAATCCGGTGTCGTTCTATCCTCATGCTTACTGGCGCAGACAAAATGCATAGATCCTTCGCTTCGCTCAGGATGACAGCGTAGTTTTATCGTACGACTTTATTGGCTAGATTGGAATGTCCATTTTACTATATTCTTTCCATACCACTCTCTAACGTTGTCGTCGCGACTTCAGTCAGGCATCTGCATTTTCGCGGCGCAGGGGAACAGCAGATTCCTCGCTTCGCTCGGAATGACAAACTTTAGGGAGACAAACTTCAAGGACGCATGGCGAAGAAGTCGAGCACGCTGCCGTTGAACCTTAAAGGGCCGAAGGCTCGCATGCCTCTGTATCGCTGGCTTTATGAGGAATTGCGCTCGGCCATTCTTGCCGGACGTTTGCATCCGGGCGCTCGCCTGCCCGCTACGCGCGATCTGGCTTCGCAATACGGAATCTCTCGTCCAACAATTGTGACCGCCTTTGAGCAGTTACGGTCGGAGGGTTATGTGGAGGGCAAGGTCGGCTCGGGGACGTATGTCAGTAAAACGCTTCCTGACGAATTGTTGCAGGCACCGCGTACGAAATCAGTGGCAGGCGCGCGGCGGCGCGGCATTCCGCTTTCTGCCTATGCTCGACGGCTACAGCCGCTGCTTCGCCGAGAGCCTGGTCTGGCGCGGGCATTTCGCGCAAGCCAGCCTGCGCTCGATGCTTTTCCGATGAGCCTCTGGGCGCAGGTGGCAACACGACGTTTGCGGCGCGTCTCATCGCGTTTGCTGGCGGGTGGAGAGGCACTGGGGTATCGGCCGCTGCGCGAGGCCGTTGCCGAATATCTGAATACGTCTCGCGGCGTGAAGTGCGCGGCAGATCAAGTGTTGATCATTTCTGGCGTGCAACAGGCGCTCGATCGGGCTGCGCACTTGCTGCTCGATCCCGGCGATCCGGTGTGGATGGAGGAACCGGGATATCCTGGCGCCGCGGTCGTGTTCCGAGCGGTTGGTGCGAAGATCTGCGCCGTGCCCGTCGATGCGGAAGGCCTGAACCTCGAAGTTGGGCGACGACGATGGCAGCAACGTCCCCAGCTGGTTTATGTAACTCCGGCTCACCAATTTCCTCTGGGCGTGACCATGAGTTTGCGGCGGAGATTGTCTCTGCTCGAGTGGGCGCGGCGATCGAGGACCATCATCTTCGAAGACGACTATGACAGCGAATACCGCTATTCAGGACGGCCTATTCCGGCGTTGCAAGGTTTGGACCGGGCCGCAGTGGTGATATTCGCGGGCAGCTTCACTGACGTTCTTTTTCCCGCGCTACGACTCGCGTATCTGGTGGTTCCGTCCGACATGGTGGACATTTTTGCCGCGGCGGAGTCGGTGAGCACGCATCATCCGCCGCTGATCGATCAGGCGATTTTGTGCGATTTCATCCGCGAAGGCCACTTTGCGCGACATGTCCGACGGATGCGGGAATTGTATGCTGAGCGTTTGTCCGTGCTGGTGGAATCTGCCCGAGAGCGGCTCGGCGGATTGCTGGAGATTCCTCCCGTCGAAGCTGGCTTGCGAACTGTAGCCTGGTTGCAAGGCGGACGTTCTGCTGAGCGCGCCGCACAGGCTGCGGCGAAACACGACGTCGAAGTGGTTCCGTTGAGCCGATATTCATGGGGTCGTGTGCGGCGGGACGGATTGGTGCTTGGCTTTGCGGCCGTGGACGGGCGCGAAATCCGGCGCGGAGTCGAGCAGTTGGCGCGGGCGCTTGAGGAGTGTCGAGGATGACTAAGTCGGGACGGGCGATGACGCTCTGCTCCTTTGAATCTTTATCTTTCTACGAACTTGGCGAACATTTTCTGGGGATCGATGGCGATGAACAGCCCCTGGCTGCGGGCAAGCACTTCGTTGTTTTGATTGAGGATCTCCGCCATGTTGGTGTGCTGCCGTCCGCGGACGCGTAATTCTCGCGATTCCACACGCAGGGGTTGGTTCAGTGGCACCGGCTTCAGGTAATTCACCTTAATCTCTGAGGTTAGCGCGATGACGTTTCGCAGCTTGTTTACTTTGCCCATAGCCTCGTCCAGGATAGTCGCGATAATGCCGCCGTGGGCGTGGCCGGGCGGACCGGTATAGCGTTTGCCCAGGCGGAAGCGGCAGATGAAGGATTCGGTCTCTTCGTCGTAGGCGAACTTGAGACGCATGCCATCGGGGTTATTGTTGCCGCAAGCGAAGCAGTAGTTTTTCTGCATGCGGATGTAGCGGGTGTCGTGGCCGTGGCCTGTGGATTTCTTCGGCATCGCGTCAAGAGCATTAAACCACGAAGGACACAAGGGTACACAAAGGAAACTTATCCTCAGCAGTCGTGCGAAGACTGGTTTTGTGATAATCGAACTTTCAACAGGCTACGTTCCCGATTCGATTCCTTCCACAACAAGTCATTGTGCGCATCACAGATGGCTGTGATAAACTTCGGGGCCAAACGCAGCTACGTGTTTTTTAAACGAGTTATGACAATGCGCACACCCCGACCTTTGGAGGTCTCGTAGATGGGCCTCGCTCTTCTTGTGATTATCTGGTTGATCACCTTTGTCAGCACTTACTTTTTCGCAGCCCAAACCTGGTGGTTACCGCATGGCGCATCGACGTCCACGCCCTGGATTGACCATCAGTTTGCGCTCACATACTTGATCATGGGGGTCGTTTTCGTGGCCGCCCAAGGGGCTCTTGGGCTTTTCGTGTGGCAATACCGGGACCGCGGAAGCGCCAGCAAGGTTACCTACTCTCACGGCAACACCCGAATGGAAGTAATTTGGACCGCCCTGACGGCCATCCTGTTTATTGGGCTGAACCTCATGGGCAGTCCCATCTGGGCGTCGGAGCGCTTTGCGCCAGCCGATCCGGGTTCGGTTCCGGTGGAAGTTACCGGCATGCAGTTTGCCTGGTACTTCCGCTATCCAGGGACGGATGGAAAATTCGGCCGCACGGATCCGAAGCTTATGGATCCTTCCGCGGGAAACGAAGCTGCGCTCGGGCTCGACACGACTGACCCGGCAGCCAAAGATGATGTCGTTACCGGCACCATGTTCTTACCTGTGAATCGGCAGGTCGATCTGACCTTGCGAGCGGTCGACGTTATCCACAGCTTTTTTGTTCCACAAATGCGATTTAAACAAGATGCAGTTCCGGGACTGATCATCCATATGCACTTCACACCCACCGAAGTTGGCGAGTACGAGATCGCCTGCGCCGAGCTTTGCGGACTCGGGCATTACAAAATGCACGGCATGTTGCACGTTGTTAGCCAGGAAGATTTTGACAAGTGGCTGGCCGTACGGGAGGCGGAGAAACAGTAATGGCGACTAGCGCTACAATTCACTCGCACGCTCCTCAGGGATTTATCCGCAAGTATATTTTCAGCCTGGATCACAAGGTCATCGGGCTTCAGTATTACTTTCTCGCGCTGGTGGCGGTGTTTGTCGGGATGTTCCTGTCGATTCTGATGCGGGTTCACATGATCTGGCCGACGGCGGTTTTGCCGCTGGTAGGCGAGATCAAGCCCGAAACCTACTTGAGCCTGCTGACCATGCACGGCACGATCATGGTTTTTTTCGTGCTGACCACGGCACCTCAAGGCGGGTTTGGAAATTATTTCTTGCCCATCCAGATCGGTGCGCCAGATATGGCGTTTCCGGTCCTGAACATGCTTTCGTTCTGGACCACGTTCGTGGCATTCATCACGATACTGGCTGCGTTCTTTGTGACCGGAGGAGCTCCGCTTCACGGCTGGACCGGCTATGCTCCGCTCAGCGCGCTGACTAACTCCGGCCCCGGGGAACAACTCGGCGCGGACTTGTGGATCACGAGCATCGCGATTTTCTGCATCGCGTCGCTGATGGGTGCGCTGAACTTTATCACCACTACGCTGGACCTGCGGGCTAAGGGCATGACCATGATGCGCATGCCCCTGACGGTTTGGGCGTGGTTTGTGACGGCGATTCTTGGTCTACTGGCTTTCGGCGTACTGCTTTCCGCTGGCATACTGCTGCTGCTGGATCGCAATCTGGGAACCAGCTTTTACGTTCCGTTGGTCGTAGTCAACGGGCAGGTCATGGGGCACAGGGGTGGGTCACCCTTACTCTGGCAGCATTTGTTCTGGTTCTTCGGGCATCCCGAGGTCTACATCGCCATTTTGCCTGGGATGGGCGTGGCTTCGCAGTTGCTGTCAACCTTTTCGCGCAAACCAATTTTCGGTTACAAGGCGATGGTGTATGCGATTATGGCCATCGGCTTTTTGGGATTCATGGTTTGGGGCCATCACATGTTCATGAGCGGCATGAGCCCGTACACGGCTTTTGCCTTCTCGCTGATGACCATGGCGATCGGCGTACCTTCTGCGATTAAGACTTTCAATTGGCTGGGAACCATTCACGGCGGACGCGTGCGCTTTCAGACGCCCATGCTTTATGCCATCGGCTTCGTTTCCCTCTTCGTCTCTGGCGGATTGAGCGGGCCATTTCTGGCGCAACCCGTGCTCGATATTCCCTTGCATGACACAGCTTTCGTGGTTGGCCACTTCCATCTCATCATGGGGGTCGCGGCGATCTTTGGCATGTTCGCTGGCACCTACTATTGGTTCCCCAAAATGTTTGGCCGCATGATGAATGAGACCTGGGGCCGGATCCATTTCGTGATCACGCTGGTCGGCACCTATTGCATTTTCATGCCGATGCACTATCTGGGCATGGCGGGACAGCCGCGGCGTTATTCTCAGTTCACCGAGCTGGCTTATCTGCATAAGCTTATTCCTCTGAACACCTTCATTACGTATGCGGCGATCGTCACCGTTTCGGCCCAATTCATCTTTGTGATCAATTTGTTCTGGAGCATGTTCAAAGGTCCGAAGGCCAGCGACAATCCGTGGGAGTCGACGACCCTGGAGTGGATCACTGCCACGCCGCCTCCGCATGACAACTTCGGAGGACACACGCCGGTGGTGAATCACGGGCCGTATGAGTACAGCGTGCCGGGCGCGCCGCAGGATTACATCATGCAAACCGATCCGGCGACGGTTGCATCACATTAGGCGAGGATCGCGGGCGAGGGCGTCCGCGCTACACGACAGATGGCGACTTTGAGCTCTCCAGTTTCGATTGAGGTACCGACCACAGGTCAAGGCGGCGGAGGAACACGTCCGCCTGTTTATGGCGGTGGTGGCGATGGACGCGGCGACGGTTCTCCGGATTACGGAGCGCGGCTACGCCGAGTTCGATTGGGACTCGCGATCGGGCTGACTTCGATCACGATGATCTTTGTCTCTCTTACGAGCGCGTATGTTGTGCGCCGGGGTTTGCCGACGCTCGATGAACGCACCAACACTTATGTTCGCGATTGGATTCCTGTCGACCTCCCGATTGCTCTTCTACTGGTGAACACGCTGCTGCTGCTGGTAAGCAGCATCACGGCCGAGTTAGCGCGACGGCAGATTACGCGCCAGGCGGCGTTGGCGCCGCTCCGTTCCATACCGGGTGTTTCTCTGGGTGAAGGCAAGGCCTTTCCCTGGCTGGGCGTCACGGTCGTGCTTGGCGGAGGGTTTCTGACCGGGCAGTGGATGGCCTGGCGTGAACTCGCGGATCGCGGCTTTTACCTGGCGACCAGTGCGAGCAGTTCGTTTGTTTATCTGCTAACGGCAACCCACGCGGTCCACCTC
>JABDBE010000038.1:0-172 GCA_013288805.1 Acidobacteriota bacterium | reverse complement strand
AGTTTTGCTGTACGCGGCCGCGGTTTCTCTACTGCACAAGCCGGTTGAGGCGCGACGCATCGTGGTCGACGTTACAGCCTGGTACTGGCATTTCATGTTTCTGTTGTGGCTCTACATCTTCGGGCTGTTGTGGTTTGTCCGGTAGTAGTAAGACGCGGACGATGGCGCCTGC
>JABDBE010000037.1 GCA_013288805.1 Acidobacteriota bacterium | reverse complement strand
GGCTGGCGGCTTGCTGGAGCCGTTGGGAAAAAAACAGGTTCAGAAATTAATTGATGGGTTGCACGCGGCGCTGCGATGAGGAGATTGGCGTGAGCGCGATCAACAAGAACGGCGCGAAGACCTGGGTAGGGCAGGCACTTCCACGCAAGGAAGAGGACCGGTTGCTGCGCGGGCGAGGAAAGTTCGCCGATGACATCAAGCTGCGCGAAATGTTGTATCTGAAATTCGTGCGCTCGCCGTATGCGCACGCAAAGGTTGTGAGTGTGGACGCTTCCTCCGCCGAGGCCCTCGAAGGAGTGATCTGCGCTCTAACTGGAGCTGAGATTGCGGCACAGACGCAGCCATTCATCGAAATCGGACCAGACCCTTTTGCCCGGATCAAAGATTACCCGCTGGCTGTCTCCAAAGTGCGCTATCAGGGGGAGCCGGTCGTTGCAATCGTGGCCGAATCACCCAGCCTTGCCGATGACGCTGCGGAATTAGTGCAGATCGAGTACGAGGCCCTCGATCCCGTGGTGGACGCGGAAGAAGCCTTGATCGACAAAAGCATTCTGCACGGCGAAGCAGGCACGAACCGTGTCTGGAATGGCGTCTTCGAGTACGGCGACGTTGACCGTGCTTTCCGTGAAGCCTCCTACGTCGTCAACATCGACCGGATGCATTTCCATCGCTTCTCCAGCACACCGCTGGAAGATAACGTGGTCATCGCACAATGGAACCCGAAAGACGATCGCATCTACTACGAGTGCAATAATTCCTTTCCCTCGTTCGCCATTCAGTTTCTGTCAGCGCACCTCGGCGTTCACATCGACCGCATCCGCGTTGAGACATCCGATATCGGCGGCAGCTTCGGCATCAAGATTACGAGCTACCCGCAGATGGCCATGTGCGCGCTGGCCTCTAAGAAAGCTGGGGGACGGCCAGTCAAGTGGGTTGAGACACGCACCGAACACATTACGTCGAGCGCTCACGGCAACGAGCGGACCTTTCGCGACACGCGAGTTGCCCTCGATAAGAACGGTGTCATCACTGCGCTCGTGTCACGGCACATCGACGATTGCGGGGCGTATCCACGGTACGAACCGCTGGGCTGCGTCATCTGGTCGCAGGTGTTTCCTGGAGTTTATCGCTTCAAGAATGCACGGATTGACTTTACGCAAGCGGTCACCAACAAATGTCCGGTCGGTCCCAATCGCGGATACTCGCGTATGCAGCATTTGTGGTTCCTGGAGCGGGTGATCGATATCTGCGGGCATGAGTTGGGCATTCCGACTGACGAGATCCGCTTGCGCAATTACATTCGTCCGGAAGAATTTCCCTATACGACCCCGAATGGTTGCGTCTACGACTCGGGGAACTATCCGAGAATGCTGCAAGTGGCGAAAGAGCGCATCGCTTGGGACGAATGGAAAAGCAAGCAGCTCGCGGCCCGCAAAGAAGGGCGGCTGATTGGAATTGGGATCGGCACCACGCTTGACTCGGGCACCAACAACTTTGGCCAGTCGCAGATCGTGAACCCGGGCGCCCCATTTTCCGGCAACTCGCAAGGGGCAAACTGCAAGCTGGATATTTATGGTGAGGTCGTGGTCTCAGTCGGTTCTTGCCCGCAGGGCCAGGGACACGAAACGACAGCCGCGCAAGTTGTTGCCGATGTCTTAAGTATTCATCCTGATCGCATCACGGTTCGAACCGGCTTCGATACCGAACGCAACGTGCACACTGGTTTTTCCGGAACCTACGCCAGCCAGTTTGCCGTGTCAGGACTTTCGGCTGTCCATGGCGCCGCGCAGAAACTGAAAACAGAGTTGAAGCGCCTGGGTGCGTTCCTGCTCGAAACCAAAGAAGACGATCTCGAGTTCGGAAGCGGCGAGCAGGGCCCCGAGATTCGCGCTACGAGCACGGGGAAGTCGGTCAATTATTGGGGGCTTGCCAACATCGTCAATGTAAACAGCGCGGTGTTGCCGTCCGAATTGTATGAACTCACGTTGAATTGTCGATACATCTGGCGCGCGCCGTTCAAAGTTCCGGACAAACTGAAAAAATACGGCAGCCTGACGTTGACCTACGCCTCTCAGCTTCACATCGCGGTCATCGAAATCGAGCGCGATACTTTCATCCCGCGAATCCTCGACTACGTAGCCGTCGATGATTGCGGCACCGTGATTAATCCGCCCATCGTCGAAGGACAGGTGTATGGCGCCACAGCCCACGGCATCGGCGCGGCGCTGATGGAAAATTGCGTGTACGATGCGGTTGGCAACATGTTGACCAGCACCTTCAGCGATTACACACCCATCACAGCGATGAATATGCCAAAGGTGAAATACGATCACATCGAAACACCGTCACCGCACAGCTATAGCGGCGCCAAGGGTATGGGCGAGGGTGGCGCAGCCCCGATTCACACAATTTCGGCTGCTCTGCAGGATGCGCTGTTTGCCAGTGGCATTATGATCGACGATTCATTCAACAATGCGGACAGTTTGTTCCGAGCGATGGTAGGGAAAGAAATCAGCCAAGCCAAGAATTTGGTAAAAGTGGAAAGGCGAGGGTAGCGCCGCCCGTTCCGGCGGCCCGATGGGCGGGCGAACGCCCGAAAGCCAGCAAGGTGCCGGCACTACGAAATGAAGCGTGTTTGCATCGTCGGTTGCGGGGCCATCGGTAGCCTGTACGCGGCGCACCTGGCGCGGGTTGCGGAGGTGTGGGCCTTTGTTCGTCGCGAAGATCACGCGAGAGTTTTGAACCGCGATGGTCTGCGCGTCTCGGGAAAGCACGAGTTTCAGGTACCGCTCAAAGCGACAGCCTGCGCGGATCAGCTCCCGGATTGTGAACTTACCATCGTGGCAACCAAGGCGACGCAGGTAGCGGAATCGATTTCCGCCGTTGGCAGCCGATTCAATCAGGGGGCAGTCATCTCCACGCAGAACGGATTGGGCAGCGAAGAGATTATCGCCGCACACACTCGCGGCGAAATCATACGGGGAACGACTTTCATGAGCGGCACAAAGCACAGCGACACGCATGTGCAGTTCGAACTGGACACCGCGACCTGGATCGGTCCGTTTGAACCGCGCCACACTGCCTACACGCTGGTAAAGGAAGCCGCCGATCTGATTAACGCTGGCGGTCTGAAAGCCGAGGCGTTACCGGACGCGCGTCCGGCGCAGTGGTCGAAGCTGATCTTCAATGCCTCGGTCAATGGAGTGTCAGCCCTGACCGGATTGCCCCACTCGCCGCACTTCGCGGATGAATCGCAGTTTTCTGATCTCGGGCATCTTTTGCACGAGTTGATTGCAGAAGGAAAACGGGTGGCGCAAGCAGCGGGGATAAAACTCCACGACGATCCGTGGGAGATGAACAAGATCGGTGCCATGACCAACCATCCGCCGTCGATGTTGCATGACATTCGCCATCAGCTGGCAACCGAGATCGATTTTCTGAGCGGGGCTATCGCCCGCGAAGCGGAGCGAGTCGGAGCGTCGGCGCCGCTGCACGCTGCAGTTTACCGATTGATCAAGGGTAAGGAAGCGTCATGGACGTTCAAGGACGAGAATCGTGCAGTGGGACTCTAGTAAGGCTCTCGGGATAGAACATGTCTTGGCCAGTTGACGAAGCGAAACTAAATCGTGTCCGCGCATTAATGAAAGAACGAGATGTAACCACGCTGGTCGTGCGCGCCCCAGATAATCTCGTCTATCTCACGAATTACTGGTGCATGAAGGGATACGACGTGGCGGTCTTTCCCCGAGAAGGCGAACCAACACTCATCGCGTTGGAGCCGCAGTTGGCGGATGCTGAACGGAATTCGTGGACGAAAGACATTCGTCTGTTCAAGGGTTATCACGAAAGCGATCCCCGCCCGCCGCAATATCGTGCTCTTGATCTCGCATTGCAGGTCTTGAAGGAACGTGGCCTTGGCGAGAAGGTTGCCATTGAACTCAGCATGGGCACGCAGTCTGCCGATCGCATGGTCGGAGAGCCGACGACTCCTACGCAAATGTATTTCGATGCGTTTGGCGAGATCGCGGGTCGGGTGGTTGACGCGACTCCGCTGCTCAACGAGGCACGCGCCATCAAAACGCCTCAGGAAATCGAGCGGATGCGATTGGCTAATGAATTGGCCGCACTGGCGATGGACTATACCCGCGAGCACATACGTCCCGGAATGAAGGAAAGCGAAGTCGGTGGGATGTATGAAAGTTTCGTGCACGGCGTTGGCGTGGGGTACAAAGGAAAAGTAGAAATGGCGAGAGCTTTCACCCTGGTCTGGTCGGGAAAAGGGATTGCGACATTCACCGCAACCGGCGACCGCCCGATCCAAGAGAACGAGCCGACTCTGCTCGAGATATGGGTGTGCGTCGATGGTTATTGGACCGACCTCACCAAGAATGCATGTCCTGGCGAACTTACGCCGGAATATCACAAGCTGCTCGATCTGCTGCTGAATGTATTCAACCAAGCGATCGCGTACGCGCGGGATGGCGCGAGCTTTCCAGAGCTTGATCGACTAATTCGCGCTCGTATTGCGGACGGTGGATATTCGGGTCAACCTTCGCATCCCATCTGTCACGGGGTCGGAGCGCGCGCCCATGAGTTCCCCTATGCGCATCAGGCCGGAACTGGCACCATCAAGAAGGGTATGGTGCTGGCCATCGAACCAGGAATTTATTGGCCCGGAGGCGGAGGCCTGCGACTCGAAGACAATTTTCTGATTACGGACGATGGTAACGAAAAACTGTGCAGCTATCCGGATGACTTTCGGCTGGCTGGACATCACTAAGAAGCGGAGATTGTGGCCAAATCAAACCGAGGTCCCACATCGAGGCTCAACCTGAAGTTGGTTGAGAGAATCCTCGCCGAGGTCAAAGAAGAAGAGATCGTGGCCATGTGCTGCGATGTCATCAACATTCCCAGTCCCACGGGCGATGAAGGCAAAATGGCAGAACATATGCGCGCCGCGTGGGAAGGTATCGGGCTGGATGTGACCTGGCAAGAGGTTGAGGAAGGGCGCGCTAACGTGATTGCGCGCTGGGAGGGCACTGGCACTGGCCGCTGCCTGATGTTCAACGGCCACATGGACACTTCCAACACCGGCCAGGAAGAGTTCCTCACCGGAATTGGATACAAGCCGAACGCCGTGATCAAAGACGGAATGATCTACGGCCTCGGCATCTACAACATGAAGGGCGCGTTGGTTTGTTACACGCACGCAGTCACGGCCCTGCAACGCGCAGGAGTGAGACTGCAAGGCGATGTTATTCTTGCGGCGGTTGCGGGGGAAATTGAAAAGACGCAGTGGAAAGAATTCCGCGGACGCGAGTACCGCGGCTACGGCGTAGGCACGCATTATCTGGTAAACCATGGCGTGCTGCCAGACGTTTGCATCCTGGGCGAACCCACCGACATGCAAATTATTCTTGAACATTATGGCTCGCTTTGGGTCCGTATTTCGGTGACAGGCATGTATGTTCACACCGCCTTCGCGGCGGGACGCGCGGAACGCAACTCGATCCGACGGCTCTACGACGTGCTTGGCGTGGTGTTGAAATGGATGAAAGGTTGGGAACAGAAAAACACCTATCGAGGACACAAAGGAGTTGCCAATCTGGGCTGTATCCGTGGCGGACAACCCTGGCGTGTCAGCCGTACTCCCGAGCGCGCGGAGTTGTTTCTCGATTTGCGCGTCCCGCCGCATATGCCGATGCAAGCAGCACGACGTGCGGCCAAGTCACTCTTCCTCGATTTGAAAAAACGCTATCCAGACTACGGGCTGGAGTTTGAGACCTACGTTTCAGTACCCGGCGCCACCATCGCGCCCGACCATGTGATGGTCAGAGCAATCGAAATGAATCATCAGAGAATAATGAGTGAACTTCCAAAGCGCGATGTGGTGCTGTGGTGCTCGGATGCCTCGGTAATGACGCGTTACGGAATCGACACGGTGAACTACGGTCCCTCGAGCGGACCACGAGATGCCGAAGGCGAGAAGGTCAAGATCAAGACGCTGGTGGATATCACGAAGATATACGCTTTAACCGCCGCCGAACTCTGTGGCGTGCAATAGAAAACTCCTGGGGACACCTTGCCAAGCCAACTCGAAATCGATCGTCGCTACAAAAACATCCGTTCCGCCATGCAGAGTGCGGGTCTCGATGCGCTTATCGTCTGCGGAAATCAGTACGCGGGTTTTGAAGGCGCCGTTTTGTACGTCTCGGGTTTCGAAATAGTGCATCGTTACGTTTACGTAGTCTTGCCGCTCGAAGGCGAACCAACTTTGGTGTTTCCCCGCGAGGCCCGCTGGATTGGCGACAAGATCAAGCCATGGGTAAAAGACCATGTCTGGCCTGATGTTCCGGGGCGTTGGATCTCTGACCACGCCTGCGAGTGCGGATGGAAGCGAGTCGGCGTTTACGGCATGAGTTTCATCATGGCGGTGCGCGACTACCGCGAGCTTGCTAACGGTCCATTTGAAATGGTGCCATTCGATTTCGAGTTTGACATGGCGCGCGCAGTCAAGAGCCAAGAGGAACTCGCCGAAGTCCGCGATGCGATGGATATTATCGTCGATGGATTCTGGGCTCTGGTCGCAGCCTACGAGCCAGGCAAGACCGAAGCGGAGATTATGGCGCCGGCGGTTGAACGATTCTTTGCGCGCGGCGCCGGTCCGCGCATGATGAATATCCTGCTTTCCGGCGCTCATGGTGAAGCGGAAGCGTCATTCAAAGTTCCGGGACATCGCGTGACCGCCGTTGACGACTTGCTGCTCTATTCTCTCGAGGTCACCGGCGCCGGAGGATACTGGGTAGAATTTTCGCGTCCGCTGATTCGGGGCAAGCTGAGTCCGCGAACTAAGGCAATGGCCGATGCATATCCACAGGCTCTCGACGCCGCGCGCAAGCTCATGCGCGTGGGTGAAATGGCAAGCAGCGTTCATCGTGTTGTCGCCGAAACTTTTGCGAAATATGGATTTGCTCTCGGCCATCTATCCGGCCACAGCATCGGCGCCACCATGCTCGAGTATCCTGCGATCGGGGCGAACAGCGATGTGCGACTCCAGGAGAATATGATTTTCTCGTTGCATCCGCAGGTGGTCGATCAAGAGGGCAAGGTCTGCCTGTATACGCAGGACACCTATCGCGTGGGCAAGGCGGAAGGCGAGTGTCTGGCGGGTGTGCCCTGGAAGTTTTACACCGGCGCCGAGAAACCACCGAGAACTGAGAATGGCAAACTGAACGCCGCGGTTACTTTGAAAAGGTCTTGATGAAAATCTGCATCATCGGTTGCGGAGCCGTGGGAAGCTTGTTCGCTGCACATCTCGCAAAGGCTGGCGAGGCCGAGGTATGGGCCTACGACGTGTGGAGGGAGCACACTTCCGCGATGCAGCAGAACGGCCTGCGACTTTCTGGGACGGAAGACTTTACAACCCGCCTCAACGCAACCAGCAACGCCAAAGAGTTGCCGCGCTGCGATTACGGGATCGTCGCGACCAAGGCGATTCATACCCGAGTCGCAATCTCCGAGGTCGAGCACATCTTTGATGACAAGAGCGCGGTGTGCTCGGTTCAGAACGGAGTCGGCAACGAAGAGATCATTGCGGAGCGCGTGCAATTCGTGATTCGGGGCACCACGTTTCCCGCAGGGCATCCGATTGCCCCGGGACATATCGGGTATGACATCAAAGGCGACACCTGGATTGGCCCGTTCGAAGAGACCAATACGTCAATGGAGAAAGTGGAAGAGTTGGCGGGACTGCTCACGCGTTCCGGCATGAATACCATCGCGTTGAAAGATGCTCGCGGCGCGCAGTGGACCAAGCTGATTTTCAACGCGGCCACTAATCCCGTTGGTGCGCTCACACTGTTGCATCACGGCGCCGCTACGCGTTTTGAGCCGACCGGACATCTTTTCGACGAGTTGATTGCCGAAGGCGAGGCGGTCGCGAAGAAGCTTGGAATCGAATTACACGGCGACCCTCGGGAACTCGTGCAGAAAGGTGCCAACGCTCCCGGCAAGCACCGCGCTAGCATGCTGCAGGATGTACTCGCCAAGCGGCACACCGAAGTCGAGTTCATGAACGGAGCGATTGTGCATTGGGGTAAAGAAGCAGGCGTGCCCACTCCTCTGAACGAGGCACTGTCGGAGCTGATCAAAGGCTTGGAACATTCGTGGAAAGATCCAGACTGAACTCTAGGAGCTAGAAGCTTACCTATGTCGATCCCGTTCAACATTGGCGTTTTGCAACTCAGTATGGAGCCGGTGCGCGAAACCGTTGCCATGGCGAAGGCCTGCGAAGATGCCGGGTTCGATGCTTTTTGGATTGCCGAGGCTTATCCCTGGTGGCGCAAGCATTCGTTCGAGGCGCGGTCGTCAACCGCCGTGCTGGCAGTCATCGCGGCTGGGACGCGCCGCATTCAGTTGGGGTGGGGCATCATTTCTCCCTACACGCGTCATCCGGTTCAGATCGCAATGGAAGCGCGAGTCATGCAAGATCTGGCTGGGGATCGATTTCTTCTTGGCCTCGGAGCTTCCAAGATTTTCATGAAAGAGATTGGTGAGGGCGAAGGCGAGAAAGTCGGACCAGCAACCGTGATGCGCGAGAGTATCGAAATCATTAAGGGCGTGCTCGGGGGCAATGCTTTCGAGTATCAGGGGAAGGTTTTTCAAGCCAGCGTGCCGGCGCTCAAGCCGGACGCACATACGCCGCGTGGGATTCTGCCGATCTACATTGCCGGAACGGGTCCAGTGCTGCAGAGAATCTCCGGCGTGGCGGGTGATGGATTGCTCACGGCCAGCATCACAACGCCAGCATTTGTGCGCTACTCACGAAAAAATATGGAGGATGGGGCGCGCAAAGCCGGCAAGGACCCGTCGGAGCTGGTGCTTGGCTCGGTGATCGTCGGAAGCATCAGCGGAGATTCCGCGAAGGGCAAAGAAGGCGCGCGCGAGCAGGCGGCGATGTATCTTGCCAACAAAGTGCAGAACATCAAAGGCTCCGCCGACGTGCTGCTCGAATGTGCCGGCCTGACCTTCGACGAGTTGCAACCGGTGGCCGATGCCATGGAAAAAGGCGGACGGAAAGCTGCGGCTAAAGCCGTTACTGACGACATTCTGCGTAAAGTTTGTCCGATAGCCGGAACGCCGGAGGAGTGCATTGCTCGCATCGAAGAATATCGCGACGCAGGATGCACGCACATCATGCTGGAAATCTGGGGCGACGACCGCACAGGACAAGCGAAGTTATTTGGCGAGGCCGTGCTGCCGCACTTCAAGAACTAACCACGGATTTTCACGGGTTCACGCGGGATTGTTGTTGCTATTTCTTTGAACTCTTCATTCGTCAACAGGCCGCGCTTTGCTATCGAGCGCTTCTTGACTTCGGCCAGGATGGGCGCGCGCTGTTCTGACGTTATCGTCAGTCCTAGCTCCTTGCATTTCAGATCGATGCTGTCAGGCCCACTCTTCTTTCCCAACACGATGCCGCGATGAGCGTGCACCAATTCTGCAGAATACGGTTCTATGGCTTCGGGGATGTGGAACTGGGTCGCGACCGCACCGCTCTCGCGCATGAACAGATTTTCTCCGACCAGCGGCTTCCAGGCATCCAGCGTATAGCCCGAGGCCTTGGAAACTGCTTCTGAAGCGTCGCGGACTTTGGTTAAATCCAAGGCAACGGCGACGTCGTACAAACAGCGCAGCGCTAACGCGATTTCGCAAATGTCGGCGTTTCCGGCGCGCTCGCCCATGCCGTTTATGGTGCCCTGAATCCATGTGGCTCCGCCGCGGACGGCGGCGACGGCGCAAGCAGTCGCCATGCCAAAGTCGTTGTGTCCATGAAAGTGAACGGGCACGTTCGGGCCGACCCAGTGGCATACTTCGCGAATCAGAAACTCGACAGCTTCGGGGCCGCATGCGCCAATGGTGTCCACGACTACGATTTCCGCGGCGCCCGCTTCGAGGGCGGCGAGATAAATTCTCTTCAAGAAATCGAGCTCAGTGCGGGTGCCATCGACTGCGAAAAAGGCCGTCTTGATTCCGTTCTGCTTGGCAATGGCCATCGCGTCTACTACGCGGCACAACACGCCCTCGCGGGTCATGCCGTACGCCTTGAGTTTGATGTCGCTGGTCGGGGCTTCTACGACCGAGGCGCGCAGACCGAGGCGCACGAGTTCGTCAATGTCTCCCTTCACCGCACGGGAAAAACCCCACAGCTCGGCCTTCAAGTTGGCCTTCTGCATCAATTGAATGGCTTCGGCATCTTCCGGGGAAACGCGCGGGAAACCGGCTTCGATGCGACTCACGCCCAGCTCGTCGAGTTTGCGGGCGATTTCTAGTTTCTGTTCGGGCGAGAAGACCACGCCGACAGTCTGCTCGCCGTCGCGCAGAGTGGTGTCGTAGAAGCGAATCGTGGTCCGGGGAAACGCATCCCGGATTTCCGGGCGCCCGTTCAATTCGCTGACCCAGATTTTGTCGGACTTATGGCTCATTGGGTACGAATCCAGATCGAGGCTCGAACTAAATGCAGCAAGCCACGTTTCTATAGTTTTGGTTCAGTCTGTATAGACGCAATATCTCTGGCCTATCGCAAGCTTTCCTGAGTAGCTAAAGCCGCGGGTTTTTGGCCGTAGACTTCTTCCCACGAGATCACACGGTTTCGCAGGATGCCGATATTTTCGATTTCGCATTCCATAACGTCTCCCGGCTTCAAGTACCAGGCTTTCGGATCTCCACTAAAGGCGGCCACTCCGGAAACCGTGCCGGTCGAAATTACATCGCCGGCGCTGTACCCCATGGGAGAATAATGCGAGAGGATCTCGGGAATCTTGACTGACATTTTGCTGGAATGCGAACGCTGCCTCGATTCACTGTTGACCCGCAGCTCCATCGCTAGATTGTGCGGGTTGGGGATCTCGTCGGCAGTCACGATCCAGGGGCCCAGGGGGCAAAAGGTATCGATTCCCTTGCAGAAGCTGAATACGCCGGATTTCATCTCGCGCCGCTGAATATCGCGCGCGGTGATGTCATTGAAAATGACATAGCCTCCAATGTGTGCCGCTGCCTCTTCCGGAGAAAAGTGTTTGCCGCCTTTTTTCAGGACGACGGCGAGCTCGAGTTCGTAATCCAATTCCTGCGTGAGATGCTCAGGATAGATCACCGGCTCCTCATGTCCGATAATGGCGTCGATGTTCTGAAAGAAGACGATCCAAGGCATTACGGGATGGGAAAATCCGGCATTGGTGGCTTCTTCGTGGTGCTCCCGGAAGTTGCCGGCGGTGTGAAAAAACTTGCGCGGAATGATTGGCGCCTTGAGTTTGATCTCGACCGGGGAGTAAAAGATGGTCTCGCCTCGTGGCCCGGTCGCACCGTCGTTCTGCAGCGCGTGTCCGAAGGCTTTGTGGGCAGCTTCAAGGCTGGTGTCGCCACCTTCGAACAGGGCGAGCATGTTCGGGGGAACCAAGGCGTCGGCAAGACGCTCGAAGGCGCTTTCGTTTTCGACGTCTCGCAAATAGAGCGCGCAAGCGGAATGCAGGTCGACGAAGCGGCCATCGTCCGTCACAGCGCCGATGCGGGTGCGTTGCACTGGATCTTCAAAAGTAACAAGTCGCATTGGGCTTGAATCCTAGAAAGTGTATGGGTCAAGTAAGGCGGCGCATCCGATACCCGAGTTTGTCAGCAAGTTGTGACCGTCCAGTCTCCGAGTCTACTTACTCAAGCGAGATTTTACCAACCGCATCACTGACCATGCGATAGAGAGAACCAAATATCGCTTCTCAATAAGGACTTGTATTCGGGAACGTAATCCGCATGCGCTCTGGCGAAAAATGCCATGGCCTTCGATTTCGAACGACAGTTCAAAGCTGCCAGTTCTTCAGTTCTCACTAACGATCGCGCTTGCCCATTTTTCGGTTGAGTCTGCGGTAATACCGTGATAGCTTTCCTAGTCTCCACGGAACCCCCCGTTCCGTGCATTCGTCGAAGAAGGAGAACTCCAATGTTATCTAAGCCAGGGCATAAGTTCGTCCGGGTGTTTGCCGCAGTGATTGCGCTTGGTTGCGCTGTCTGGGCACAAACAGCTGAAGTGGATACAGTGGTAGCCCCAGCAACCCATACGCTTACCATTACCGTGAAAGGCACGATCGGTCCGATTCTGTCAGGCTCAGACCCGCTCGGTCTCGATGGGAAAAACGGGACGGTCAAGATCATGGCAAGCGAGTCACTGAATCCCACGAAACACACGACGACCTCTGCCACCTACACGCTGCCCGCAGGCGCGATCACGGTCACAGCGGGAACTACCAAGTTCTCGACCAAGTCGCCATCAAAAATGGTCATTAATCTGGGGACTACCGCCGACACTTTTACTCTGATCGTCGCGGGTCAAGTGGAGGGGGTCAGCGTGATGGTCACGGATGCTACCTATCTGAAGGCGGGCAGTTGGACGACTGCGGTGCTGAAGCATCCCACGACCTTCGCACCGTCTCCGCAGAAATTGACGTCAGCTAAGACTGCCACCGGGCCGGGATGCAAGATCAAATACACGGTTTTTGGGAACACATCTGTTCTCGGCTTCAGTGGAACCGCTTCCAATAGCGCAACTGCGGATCCCGTGCTGCCTAACGAGAGCTGGGAGTAGTTGGGATTAGTACGTCGTAGTCCGGAGAGCATGGATCGGCTAAGTCAAATGGTAATCGATGGGCGCGGGAAACACGCGAATGTTCTCGCGCCCACTGTCACGTGAAGGGTCACCTTGTACGCGTCAATCCACCTTGGTGAGCACTACTCCTGTCTTTTGTCCGTCAACGGTAGCTCGCAACTCTACTGCCTTTCCAATTGGATAATCTTGCGGTCTTGATTCTTTCGGCAGCAAGATTCTGACCGAGCACGCAGGCCGGTCTTTGCTTGGTTCGGATTCGGCTAAGACGATGCTGGGCGGCATGCACATCCCTCGATCTGGCGGGCAAGCCGCGTCCCCAAGCAGCGCCGCAGCTACGATCCCTCGCACCCGAACTGTTTGCTGATTCAATGCGGAGCGATGGTCGACTACGAACCGTACGCTAACAACCTTCGGGGGTACCGAACGCAGCGGGAGATCAGGTCCGAGAGCCTTATTCTCGACCTGAGGCTGTACCGTCGAGGCTTGTGTCGGTGCGTGCTGGGGCGATTCTCCAGTGGGAGCTACTTGAGCAGCGAGCACCGTTACCGCGGTGAGGAAAAACAGGGCCGTCCAACGATAGGGTCTGCACTTCATAAAAAAATGCCCGGCTTGCGCCGCGCTTTCGCGGCAGGCAAGCCAGGCTTTCAATTATAGTTCGGTCAGAACCGACTTATTTCCATCTGCGGTCTATGTATGCTTGGTAGTACCGTCCCCGCATAAATTCGCAAACGTGTACTTTCCCGACTCCGTTCACGTCGCCAAATCCCGTTGAAGTAAACACGACATCGACCGGTTCCTGGACTCTGGCGGTGAGGTAATCTCCCCATCGCGTCGGGTTATCGGTAGCGCTCGCGCACTCATATACGCTCTGGAAATATCCCCGTTCGCCGCCCCGACTGTAGTCATCCGAGATAGCCACGAAGGACTGGGCGGGTCCGCCGCCGGTGGAGGAACTGCCGAATCCGATGATCAGCCCCAGATCGCCACGTGAATTGGCGCTGACATCCGGGTAAGAAAAACAGGTGCTCCCGTTAAAGATGTCAGCCGTGTTCAGCAGGGTCATGTCGGAGGTTCGGACAACGGTGCCCGCGACGTATGCCTGGGGACGCCCCGAACCGTTCGCTGCCACCGAGTAGTAGGTCGCGAGATATTGCGTGGGTGCTCCGGCGGTACCATCCTGGCCTACCGCAGACCGTATCTGAAATCCGAGGGAACTCGTGGACAGGCCAAAGGCCAGCCAGTTGCTGTTGCTGGTCCCTCCGTTGCAGGTGGCGGCGCCGTAGACCGACGAGCCCACATTCAATACCGTCCAGAAGATGCTGTTCGAGTTTTCCGGCCACCAGAAGTAGCGATTCTGGCTGCCGTTCTCGATCGTTACCAGATACATAGTGTCGGTTGTGGCTCTAGCTGGAGTCCAAACTACCTGGCCGACGCTCCCGGTCCAAGTGAAGACACTCCCGCCAACACTTTGGCAGGTCGCCATTTCGTCAAGGTTGTAGCGCCAAACAATGGCCCCGGTCCAGCCGCCATTCGTGATGCCGTTAGCCGTTATGTATATGAAATTGTTACCCAACCCCAAGTGTGGGTAGTCGAACAACACACCGGCTCCGCCGTTGAGGTCGTAGGTGCATGCGTCGGAGAGATTGTTGGCGGCGCGGACGTGCAGCCTGATCACTCCGGTGGATAATGCGCTATCGACGAACAATTCCGACCAGATGGAGGCGTCCCTGCCATGATCGTGGACGGCGTCCTGGTCGCAGCAGAAGAACGGCGCATCGCTGGGGCCAGAGTCGTCAGCGATCTTCGTGAAATTGAGCCCGTGATTGTTGGTGTAACCCCTCGACCAGTTCTGGGTCACTACCCAATTCTCTCCGTTTTGCGCAATCGAAGGTTCGGCCGTGGTAGACTCGCCATCCCCGACGATCGAGTACGGTTTCTTAATGCCAATGTAGAAAGCGCTCGGGGCCGGATTGGGGCCTTCCACGTCGGTGAAGGCCGCCGCCGGCCTTGTTTCCCGATTGTTCGTGGGCACGGGAACTTGGGGGCCGGGTGGCACAGTGCCTTTCTTTTGCACCATCGCGTCATGCAACTTCTCGAGTTTTTCGTCCAACATTTCGTGCTCTTCAAGCGTTAACGGAGCCACGTGTGAGAAAGCTTCGGGCCCGTTGGGGCGCAGAATTGAGGTCGTAGCCATGGCGCTCCCGGCTTGGGCGCCGGCGACGACAGGGCAGATCAGAGAGAGGGCACATGCAAGGAAAGTAGCTAAAACGAACAAGCGGAACGTCATTGTAAGCCTCCTGATAGTAAAACCATCGGTTGTTGGTTAGTAAATGGACACGACAGGGCAAGTGAGGAGAAGAAATCTAAATATGTACGCGGTGATGCGAAACATACAGCCTCCCTTTTTGATTGACGGCGTTGCGGCCGGAAAATCAAGCCTCTCCAATGTGGGTTTGTTTTCCTGAAATCCACAATTACCGCAGAGCACCGGCTTTCGGGAACGGCACGGCTGGACATAGCGTTTGCGTAAACGATCCCGCTGGATTCACTCACCGGCATTTGGTGCATAGTGTCGCCAGCGGCGATTTCGTTTCAATGGCTGCCCGGCGGATGTACCGCTACACCGATCCGGAGGGTCCCGAACCGCCTCTGACGTCTGCTCACTTTTTCAAGCGCGAAAGCGCAGCGGAAAGTGTCAGCAAGGAGAAAGAAGCTTGCGGCCATTAGTTCAGCCGCTTACCGAGCCCAACCAGATCACAACCTCGCAATAGCGACTGCAACGCGCACGCCCTTAATGACTCTTTGCAAAGCTCTGATCCTTATGGTAGCGGGCTCGCGAATTTGTCGTTCTCCCTTAGTGCGGCGACTGTCTCTTATTGCCGAGCGACAGGCAATAGACTGGAGGTGAATTGCAGGTGAGTTATTGGTGAGTGCTCAAACCATTGAAAGCGGGAAGGATAGCTCATACGTGATAGTTTGATCTGGAGCTTGGAGCTTCCCCCTGACGGCCCCTCGTGCCCAGACAATCGATATCGAGCGCCGTCATCCGGCTGATAATATTCAGTTCCTGACGGTTCTCGACCCGAATTGAAGCCCGTGGTATTCATATCTATAAACTTGCGTGTAACTCCTTGATAACTCGAAAGGCCTACTTTCTCGTCAGATGGTTAGATCGTTTGTTTTTAATATCTTGTGCGCACCAAGAGGCTTTCGGTCCCTTGGGACAGGGTATTTCAGCGTCGGGTAAGGGTACTGCGACATCTTATTCATTAGCCCAACGGCGGAGTGCGCTTCGCACAGCGACCGTTGAGTGGGTATTTCCCGGCTGAGGTGAACTCATCATGGCTCATCCGCTACCTGAATTCCGAGCACCCACGGCTGCCGAGCGTGCATTCAACCGGGCCTTCGGATTCCTGGTCGGCCTTGGCCTAGGTTTCTCCCACAATTACCTGCTGCAAGTGCGCGGCCGCAAAAGCGGAAAGATCTACTCCACGCCAATCGATCTGTTGGAACTCGGAGGCAAGCGGTTCCTGGTGGCCCCGCGGGGTCGGACGCAATGGGTTCGCAACGCGGAAGCAGCGGGAGAGGTGACGCTGAAGAAGGGAAAGACGAGCCTGAAGTTTCGCCTGCGGACAATTCCGGACGCAGACAAGCCACAGATTCTAAAGGCTTATCTTGATAGTTTCAAGCGCGAGGTACAAACGTATTTTCCGGTGCCAGCAGGATCGCCTGTCGAGGAGTTTGGCCCGCTCGCGCAGAGTTATCCGGCGTTTGAGTTGATTAGGGTTTAACTGATTAGAATCAGGCTTTTCGGGCGAAGATATACGCCCTTCGACTGGGGTATTCAACGTCTGGATAAGGTTCGCGTTCGACGATTTCCTCGATGTTGAACCCAGCTTTTTCGAGATCGAGCCTGATCTCTGACAGCTGAAAAAGCAGGAAATCCATCGAGATCTTCTGCCCCCACAACTCCTCCTCATGAAGTACTTCGTTCCCGGTGTGAAAGGCAAGCAGCAGAAGTCCGCGAGATTGCAGCACGCGCCAGATTTCACGGAACACGAGCGGCAAAGACTGCCTGGGAATATTCACGATGGCGTAAAAGGCCGTTACGCCGGCGAGGGTTCCATCGGGAATATCGAGCGAAAGCATGTTTCCTTCGCGAAAGAGAATGTCGGGATTCAGCTTTCGAGCCTGCTCCAACATGCCGGGCGAAAGATCGAGGCCAAAGACGGACACACCGGCATCCCGTAAATAGCGCGCGACATGGCCGGGACCGCAACCCATGTCGCATACATCGCCTCGTCCTCTGGTCTGTTTGGCAAAGCGGTCGAGCAGTTCGCGATCGAGGGGCTTGTGCTGGAGTTCATCGGCGATTCGTCGCGTGTACTCCTCGGCAACGCGATCGTAGCTTTCGCGGATGGAGCGTGTTGCTTCGTCGTCCATGAATTGGAGTTCCACTTGATTGGATAGCCGAGGGCGGCTGTCCGCACGCGTTCTTCCCTCGAGACTTACTCCAGTACGCTGTCGTCGAGCTTTTTTCGTCCCCAGTCGGCGGCGGCTTGCACGAATGCCAGCACCAGAGGATGCGGTTTCCCAGTTTTAGAAGAAAGCTGCGGCTGAAACAAGGTGGCGATATAAAAGCGGTGAGTGGGCGATTCTATGGCGCGAATTTCACCTTTAGCTCCACGGGCTACCACGGGAAATCCGGCTTCCATGGCGGCCCATTCGTAGTCGGGATTGACTTCGAAATTGCAGAAAAACTCCTCCGTGGCGGTGTCCTGCGTGTAGAAAGATTGAAGGTACGATCCTGGCCGCAAGCGGATTTCGGGAATCGCGCCCGACAGTTTGGGCGCGTCTTTCTTCCGGTCAGAAACGGCGCAGGCCACTGGGTAAATAACAACATTTTTGGAGCCCGAATTGTTCTCAGCCGTGTCCGCATCCTTGATGCCCAACACATTGCGGGCGCACTCGATGAGCGCGTACTGAAAACCTCCACAAGTGCCGAGAAAAGGCCAGTCGCGACGGCGCGCGAATTCGATCCCTTTCAACATGCCGTCGAAACTCTTGTAGGGACTGCCGGGCGCGGCCCAGATTCCGTCCAGGCTTTCCAGCATTTTCTTGGCATCAGGGGCGAGAACGGAGGGAGTTGCGATCCATTGCGAATCGAGATTGATTTGCAGCTTGGCGGCGGCATGTTGTAACGAATCATTGATCGCCTTGTAGCCGCGCGATCCGGGGTCGAAGTCGCCAAGAATGCCAATGCGAACAGCGTTGCTCACCCGGTAATTCTAATTGAGAAGGTTTGGTTGTGGAGGTTACCCAGGTGTGAAGGCTGGTGACCTGCAAAACTTGGCCTCAGGCTGCCGGCTTTGGGTGTCTATTTTGCGGCGCTGAAGGTCATGGGGACATCGGCCTTTTCGGCTTCTTCTACTTTGAACATTGGTTGCGGAGTCAGGGTCATAAAGCTCGCCACGAAAGTGTCGGGCATCTGTTGGATGCGGATGTTGAATGTATTCACCGAGTCGTTGTAAAACTCGCGACGGTCGGCGATCTCGCTTTCCAACTCGGTGATTCGCCCTTGCAGTCGCATGAAGTTATCGTTGGCCTTCAGTTGAGGGTAGTTCTCGGCAACGGCAAAGAGGCCGCGCAGCGCTGAAGTCATGCTTTGATCGGCTTGCGCCTTTTGATCAACGCTCACGGCTTGCTGATACAGGCTGCGGGCTTGCGTGATCTTCTGCAGGGTGTCGCGCTCGTAATCCATATAGCCCTTGCAGACATCGAGCAGCTTGGAGAGTTCGTCGTGTCGCTGCTTGAGCAGAATGTCGATGTTCGACCAGGCTTTGGCGATGTCGTTTTTCAACGCGATCAGGCCGTTGAAGATCATGACTACGTAAGCAATCAGGCCGAAGATCGCAAACAGGAATCCAAGTGTGACGATAGTGTCCATATTTTCTTTCTCCGATTTCTCTACAGCCAGTCGAGCTGCGCAGCCACAAGGTAGACGCATAACAGTGTGAGCGCGGGCCCTCCCCAGATCATTAGTGTGGATTTCCAGCTTAGCGAGTTCACCACATCGCGTTGGCTGTGCCACGAAATGAAAAATGCCTTGTTGTGTGTGCCCTTCATCAATACGACCGGGGGATGCAGGTCGAATTGCTCGAGCGCCGGAGCCGCTGCAATTCCTCCGCCCGCCGAGGCGGAAAAAGGAGCCGCGACGACAGCGCTATTCAGACCCGCGGCGGCCCAGGCGGCTGGATTCGTGATGCCTGCTTTCATCAGGGCTGCGGTGATCTTTTGCTGCTCTGCCGGGTCAGAAACTTGGGCGGAAGGTTTGGTGCCCAATAAATGGGTATCAGACGGACTCTTGAACGCAGAAAACAACACCCTCCCCGCAGTGCTCACGTCGGTTTGAGCGGACAAGTTTGAAACATCGGGCATATGAAACGACAGCGCGCTCTGCTCGGCGCTCAGGCTGAGAACCGGAGTTGCGCTGACACTCAGGCCAGGATTGTGGGCCAACGCTCCCAGGATGAAGAGCGAGTTTTTCGGCTTGATGCAATATTCTTCAACCTTGATTTTCTTGTCGGTGGAAACCCCGTGGCGTGCCAGAAAGCTGGAAATGTTGAAAGGAATCTCCATCGTGCTGGAAAAGAGCGAGGTGCTGAATTCATCGTGGAAGTCGCGATGAATGTCCATCTCGGCGCCCTGGGGATCGACCAGCACGCGCCCGGTATTGTCGTCGAGAAAAAAAGGAACGTGCAGGCGCTCCTCGGCAACTTTCACCCATTGACTATTCTTGCCCCGTTGCTGCCATTGCCACGCAGTGCTGTGGAAGTAGTAGCAAGGGACTCCGGTAATAGGCGCCGTCATTGTAAAGGGACCGACGGCGAGGCCGTTGATTTCCACCAAGCCCATCGCGGCGCTGCGGACCTTTGAAGCAGGTGTGTTCAGGATCAGACGCTTGCGTTGCAACAAACGGAAGCCGCGATAGAAAACATACACGCCGCCGAAAGCGCCGATGACGGCGGGAGCGACGCCATCGTTTCCTGAGTAGTGAAAGAATGCCAGCAGCGAGATCACGGGATTGTCTCGACACCTATGCAATAGGCAGGTGTGTCGTTTCGAGCATAGCCGACGGAAAAATCAGGTAGCAGCAAAAAGCCGCAGGGACGGCTTACGTTGGTAATGCGCTTCCGCGACAGGGGGTGCGTCGCTGGCGTTTGATGTAGGACATCCCGAAGGCTGCGCATTCGTGGAAAACGCTTTTTCCCTTGTTGTATGTGACTTTAGCAATTAATATAGTTGACTTAAGCAACTATAAGGATTTTATGAATCATCTCGATCAACGCGTTGCGGCCGTCCGGCGCTTCAACCGCTTCTACACCCGACAGATCGGGGTCTTGCGGGAAAGGCAGTACAAGAGCCCGTTTTCCCTGACAGAAGTACGAGTTCTGTATGAGATTGCCCATGGCGAGAAGCCGATTGCGACCGAACTCAGCAGTGCTTTAGGTTTGGACGCGGGTTACCTGAGCCGAATCCTCGCTGGTTTTGAAAAACGCGGCTGGCTCAGCAAGAAGCCTTGCGACGCGGACGCGCGGCAAAGCCTGTTGTCGCTAACCGCGCATGGGCAGAAGGCTCTGGCCCCGCTCGATGCCCGCTCTCGGGAAGAAGTCGGCGCGATTCTAAGTGGCCTGTCCGGTGCGGAGCAAGACCGCTTGATCGATGCCATGGGTACTGTTGAGAATCTGCTCGGCACGCAGTCCACACAAACGCCCGCTTACATTCTTCGCCCGCACCAACCCGGAGACATAGGTTGGGTGGTTCATCGGCACGGAGTGCTCTATGCGCAGGAATATCGCTACGATGAACATTTCGAGGCGTTGGTGGCGCAGATTGTCGCGAAGTTCATTCAGAGTTTTGATCCCAAGCGGGAGCGTTGTTGGATCGCCGAGAAGGATGGTGAGATCGTCGGTTCTGTATTTCTGGTGAAACACTCGAAGACCATCGCCAAATTGCGACTGCTTCTGGTCGAACCAAGCGCTCGTGGATTTGGAATCGGAAAGCGATTGGTGGAGGAATGCGTGCGATTCGCGCGGCAGGTTGGTTACAGGAAAATCACTTTGTGGACGCAGAGTTCGCTTCATGCTGCGCGGGGTATCTACGAGAGGGCCGGATTCCGTTTGGTTGCGAAGAAGAAACACCACAGCTGGGGGCAGGATCAGGTGGCGGAGACTTGGGATTTGAAGTTGTGAGCAGAAGAACTTCGAAGCGACTTTTCCACCAAAGGCCTTCGGAGCCTTGCTCCACCTGGACGGGCGAGGGCGCGCCCGTCCCTACATGAGTCCTTGCTTATCGCACGGCTACGGCGCGTTCTTTCAGGATTTCTTCTACTGCGGTGATCGCCGTCTCCAATTCCTGATCGGTGTTGTAGAAGTGCGGGGACATGCGCACTCCGGCTTTGGGGCGCCAGTCGACCATGATTTCGCGCTTCAACAATTCACGGCAAACTTCATATGAATCCGGCATGTCGATGGAAACTGTTCCGCCGCGTTTTTCCGGATCGCGCGGGCTGTTCATCCTCCAGCCTTGTTTTTCCACTAATTCGATCAGGCGTGCCGTCTGCCGTTTTGATTTTTCGCGGATGCGTTGAACTCCTACTTCAGTGATGATTTTCAGCCCCGGCCGGCAGGCTTCGAGCGACGGTACGTGCGATGTACCGTTCATAAAGCGAAAGGGAGGATCGCTGTAGCGGGTCGGCCCGGTTTCGAAGGCCATCGAGTCCTGATGCGCGAACCAGCCGGTAAACTTCGGCTCAAGCTTCTTGCCCAAGTCCGGACGAACGTAGAGGTACGCTACGCCAGGGCCGCCGCACAGCCACTTCAAAACTCCGCCACAGGCAAAATCGGTATTGAGAGCTTGCACGTCTACGGGGACAGTGCCGAGCGACTGGAAAGTGTCGAGCACGACGTAGGCTCCGACTTTGTGGGCTTTCTCGATGATGGCCTTGGCGTCATTGATGAAGGCACTGCGGAAAATTACGTGCGAGATCGGAACCAGTAAAGTCTGTTCGTCTATGGCATCAAGCAGGCGCTGGGTCGGGACGGTGATTCCGTCATCGGTCTTCACCATGTAGACTCGCGCGCCGTTGGATTGTTGAGCTTCCCAGAAATACATGACCGAGGG
Source organism: Acidobacteriota bacterium (assembly GCA_013288805.1). Classification (GTDB taxonomy): domain Bacteria; phylum Acidobacteriota; class Terriglobia; order Terriglobales; family Acidobacteriaceae; genus JABDBE01. The sequence continues at coordinate 6,584 of JABDBE010000037.1, read as the reverse complement.
GAAGTTCATGTCGGTGTAAACGACTTTGTTGCGCTTGCCGGAGAAATCGAAACAGGAGGCGACGACGGCTTGGCACGTAGTGACATTCTGATGGGTCGAGACAGATCCTTTGGGCGCATTCATTAGAGCGCCAATCTCGTCGCCGACTTCGGCGGCCAGCATCCACCATTGTTCTTCCCAGGCGCGAACCCCGCGGGTGGCCCAGGTATCAGCGTAACCTTTCATGGCGTCGTACACGCCGCGCGGCATGGCGCCCAGGGAATTGCTGATCAGGTAGGTGGTGTGCTCGAGGATGGGAAACTCAGAGCGGTAACGAAGCAGTTCGTCAGTCATGGGAATATTGTACTGCCGAATCCTGCCGATCGAGCCGCCTGAACGAGTCGTCTCGGCCTAGGCGTGTGTCGCGAAGGGATACCGCTACGTTCTTTGCATTGCCGCGTCGCTTGATTTTAGGAGCACATACGCGACGGTGAGGATTAACAAGGCCGACACGCCGCTGATGAGACTTACGCGCGAGTCCCACCAGGTTTTCAGAATGGCGGCAGTCACTAGCGTAAGGCCTAGAATCGATCCCCACGCGCCGACTGGGGAGCGCATGACAAGCGCCTTCACTTGGTCCGAACTCATCTGCCGCCGACAGGCAACGTGCGCGGCGAGCGATACCAGCCAGGAGAGCATCAGTCCGAACAAAGCGCCGCTGAGAATGTACACGAAGGCGTTTCCTGGAACCCACATTTCCAGAACGACTGCCACGATGATCCCGTAGGAAGACGCCACCAGAGCGAACTGTGGCGATCCGGCTGCATTCAACCGGCCCAGCGCGGCGGGCGCCCATCCTCCGCGTGCCAGCGAGAACAACATGCGGGATGCGGAGTACAGATTCGCATTCGCGCCAGAGAGAGCAGCCGTCAAGATTACAAAACTCATGAGGCTACTGGCAGCTGGAATTCCGACGGTGCGAAACACGGTGACAAACGGGCTTTCCGTCACGCCTACGCGATTCCACGGCATGACTCCCACGAGCACCACGATGGCGCCCAGATAAACAACCGCGAGAGTGATAAACGTCAACTTCACGGCGCGGGGAATCTCCGCCGGGGAGCGAGACTCGCCCGTCGTGATGGCCACCATTTCAATCCCGCCGAAGGTGTACAACGCAAAGGTCATCGCGAGTAGAGGCGCGAACGCGCCTTTGGGGAAGAAGCCTCCATGCGCGGTGTATTGTGCGGGCACACGTCCACCAACCAACAACATCCCGCCGATGACGATAAACATTGCCATCGTTGCCAGCTTCACCATGGCGAACCAGAATTCAAAGCGGCCATAGTCCCCGACGCTGCGAAGATTGATCACGATCAGCGCCAGCGAGAACAACGCCACCCACACCAAGGCCGGAACGGTAGGAAACCAATAGCGCATGTAGGTCGCGGATGCGACCAGGTTTGCCCCTACCGAAACAGAAATAGCGACCCAATATCCGGCGCGCGAGATAAATCCGGCCCACGGGTTGAGATAGAGGTCGGCATACAAGCCAAACGATCCGGCACCAGGATGCAGGCTGGACAACTCGCCGAGGGCCATGGTGACAGTCCAGCTGATAAAACCTGCCAAAACGAAGCTGATGATAACGGCAGGACCGGCGATCTCCATGGCAGCGGCTGAACCCAACAACAAACCAACCCCGATCGATCCCCCCACTGCCACCATGGCCATTTGGCCGGCGCTGAGTTGGTGGCGGAGACCGCCCTCCCGGTTAGTCCCATCTTCCTGGAGCATCCGGGACGTATATCAGAAAGGTCTTATTTCCCAAAGAGTTATTCCGCCTATGACCTTCGTAATCGCGTTCGGGCGTTACGTCGTTGCCCGTCCTAGTAACCTCCTCCTAGACTCTGTATGGGTTACTCCGCGCGACGTTATCTCTCATGGCAGAAACTGTAAGGCGAATGGACCGGGCTGAAATCACAAAACGCGTGGAGCGGGCCGAGAAGCTTCTCCAAAAGGGCAAAACCGCCGAGGCGCTTGAGGACTATTTGCAGGTTCTGGCGGCCGAGCCGGGTAACGATACGGTATGCCAAATGGCCGCCGATCTGTGCCTTTCCTTGCAACGTATCCCACAGGCGGTAAAGCTGTTGGGCGACCTGTACGAGCGCCAAATTGAGGCGGGCGATGCTACGCGCGCGAGTCTGACTTATAAGAAGCTGGCTCGCTTCGTTACTCCCACCTGGGAACAGAAGCTCCGGTTCGGTGAGTTGCTGGAAAAGTCCCATCCCAAACAGGCGCTCGAGACCTACGAAAGCGTCTTTCAGGAGCTAGCGAAACAGGGACGCAAACAAGATTCGCTGGTGGCCTTGAAGCGGGTTCTCACGCTTGATTCGAGCGAAAAGAATTTGCAACAACTGGGCGAGCTTTCGTCCGAACTGGGCGAGAGCAAAGCTGCAGCTGCGGCATTTCTGAAAGTGGCACAGCTGACCCAGGCTGCTGGCGAAAACGCAGCGCAATGGATGGAACGCGCCTACGCGGAAGATCCTTCCGATCCCCAGATTGCTTTGGGTTATAGCAAAAATCTGATCGAGCAAGGGCAGTCGGGCGCGGCCATTTTCGTACTCGAGTCTCAAGTCAATGCCGGCTCTGCCTCGGAGGAGTTGCGCGATACCTACGCCAAGGCGCTGCAGGCGGCCAATCGGCTGAGCGATGCTGAGCCAATCCAGTGGCAATTGTTCGAGGCAAATCCCTCGCGCGTGCAGGAGATTTCGAACCTGATCGGGCTTTTCATCGATGCTCAGCAGGACGCAGAAGCCGTCGCCCTGGGACGGAAGCTGGAGCAATATCATCGCCGCAAAGGTGATCGTCGCGCTTTCCTCGCCATGATTCAGGACATCGCAGCACGCCATCGGGCATCCCCTGAAATGCTCGAATTCATGGGCGAGCAGTTTAATGCCTCCAATCGAGAGAGCGACTATTGCCAGACTCTGCTCAAGCTCTTTGACCTCTACTGCAGCGTCGGCAACTTCGCGAAGGCGGCTGATTCGCTGGACCGCGCTGCCGAAGTGGATGCGTACGAACCCGGACATCAGACGCGTCTGGAAATGCTGCGTGGAAAGATTGACGACAACCGCTTCAAGGTGATCGCTTCGCGCTTTTCTAGCATGGCCGATGCAAGTACAGCGCCGCTTCCCGATCAGGACAAAATGCTGGGCGCGGCCGCTCTTCAGGATCTGATGTTGCAGGCTGAAATTCTGGTGCAATACGGCATGCGCTCGAAGGCGGTGGAGCGTCTGCAACGTATTCAAGAACTGTTTCCGCGCGAGGAAGAGCGCAACCAGGACCTTCGACAGTTGTATATGACGGCGGGACTGATTCCGCATTATGCCGGGTCAGGTCCGGCGCCGGCGGTCGTAGCCCCCGCACCTCCGGAATCGCGGCCGCCCCAAACTGCGCCGGCGCAATCCAGCGAAGCGGCGGACGTGAGCAGCTTTGCGCGAGTGGCGGAAATTACCCGCAAGCTTTATCGCCAAAGCAACGCCGACGCGGTGATGCTGACCGCAGCCAAAGAAATTGGCGCTCAATGGAAAGTAAACCGGTGTTTGGTTGCCATGCGGAAGCCCGGCCTGCACACGACCAGTGTAAAGGAGTATTGCAGCGAAACCAGCAAGCCCGGGGAAGCGCGTTCGCTGGAGAAAATCGCAACCACGGTGCACGATCTGGCAATCAACCGCGGCGGAACTCTCACCATCGCTGACACGCAGACTGGCCCTGACCTGCAAAATATCCGTGAGGCGCTGTCGCAACTGGCGGTGACTTCGCTGCTGGCCTTACCTCTAAGCGACGGAGCGGAACACGTTGGCGTCCTTCTTCTGATGGACAATAAGCCGCACACCTGGGGCTCAAATGACGTGATGGTCCTCAAGACCATCAGCGACCAGATTGTGATCGCGCTGAATAACGCTGGGCTTCGCCGCCTGGTAAAAAATCTTTCTGTGACAGATGAGCGCTCCGGTTTGTTGAAACGCGCTTCCTACATCGATCTCCTTATGGCGGAGACCCGGCGCAACGCTCAGCAGAGCACTCCGCTCACGGTTCTGCTCATGCAGTTCGGGGAAAAAGCTGCAATGGTAAAGGAATTCGGCGAATCGGCGGTCGAAGCCGTGATGCAGCAGATTGGTCAACTCTTCGCCGCGAATATCCGGCAGAACGATCTTGCCTTCCGCTACGAGACTACAACCATCGCCATTGTTCTCGGGGAAACGCCCGAAAAAGAAGGCGTCATGGCGGCAGAGAAATTGCAAAGACTGCTGGCTCAAATACGAATGCCGGAAAAACAAGAGGCCGTCGAGTTCAGTGCGGGACTCGCGGAGGCCGTAGTGCGCGGGGAGTTTGACCCCGTAGACATCGTCACCGAGGTGATCAATCGGGCTGAACAATCATTGCAAACCGCGATTGGACAAGGCGGGGGCAAAATTGTGTCGCTGGCTGCGTCCTACGCAGCGGCTGCTGTGGCGTGAGAAGTGAACTGGTAAGTCGTCGAGTCGTCGAAAAACGTTAGAACTGTTTCCGCCTTCTGCCATGGTCTTCCTTACTGCTTGGTGCAATGTAACCTCATCGGCCCCGGTTTACGGCTTCCTTTCTTCGCTGTTAAACTAACAAGTTTGGTTAGTCCACTCAGAACTCTTCTGAACACAGGAACTCATACTCGAAGTTAAGACTAGGAAGCCAATGTTGAAACCAGGGGACATCGCAATCGTCAGCGGGGCGCGCACGCCCTTCGGACGCTATTGCGGCAAGCTGAAAGATTTTACCGCTCAGGAACTCGGGGCCATCGCGGGTAAGGGCGCCATGGAGCGCGCCGGGCTAGACCCAAAAGAATTCGACCACGTCGTATTTGGCAACGCGCAGCAAACATCCGGCGACGCTCTCTACGGTGCGCGCCATGTCGGTCTGCGAGCCGGACTTCCCATAGAAACCCCAGCCCTAACCGTGAACCGTTTGTGCGGATCGGGAATGCAATCGATCGTGAATGCGGCGCAGATGGTTCAATTAGGAGAAGCCAACGTCGTGCTTGCTGGCGGCATGGAAGCGATGTCGCAGGCTCCGTTTGTGATTCGCGGACGCGACGGTTTTACTCTGGCTCCCGGCGGAAAGCTGGAAGACTCGCTCATGGTCGCGCTGCTCGACACCTATTGTGGTCTCTACATGGCCAACACCGCGGAACTTTATGGGGAACAGCAGGGCGTCACGCGGCAAGCGCAGGATGAGTTCGCCTTGCGCTCGCAACAATTGGCGGACGCCGCATACAAAGACGGCCGGCTGCTGGAAGAGTTGGTTCCTGTTCCGCTCAAAGATCGAAAGGGTGAGCCATCGGGCGAACTATTCAGTGAAGACGATCATCGGCGTCCGCAGACCACCATGGAAGGTCTGGCCAAGCTGAAACCGGCATTCGGAAAGAGCGGCACCGTCACGGCGGGCAACGCCAGCGGTATCGTGGATGGCGGTGCAGCGGTGGTAGTGATGTCGCTCGAAGAGGCGGGCAAACGGGGATTGAAACCGCTGGGGCGAATCGTGGGCTGGGGCATTGCCGGAGTTGAGCCCAAGCTGATGGGGCGCGGTCCGGTACCGGCGACCAAGCTGGCTTTGCAGAAAGCGGGACTAACTTTGGATTACATCGATCTGATCGAAGTGAACGAAGCCTTCGCTGCGCAATATCTGGCGGTTGAAAAAGAGTTAGGTCTCGACCGCGACAAAGTCAACGTGAACGGCGGGGCGATTGCGCTCGGCCATCCCCTGGGTGCGACAGGAACGAGGTTGGTAATCACGCTTTTATATGAATTGCGCCGGCGGAAAAAGAAATATGGTTTGGCGACGGCTTGCATTGGCGGCGGGCAGGGAATTGCGATGGTGGTGGAGAATTTGAACTGACATTTTGCCGACACGCGCTTAGTGCTACAAGGGATCGATGCAAATGGCTACAGCCCGGCCCCTGGATTTTTGGATGCTTGGCATAACAGCGGTGATATGCCTGCCAGCAGACTTTTTCGGGTTCCTTTGGTTCGCGTACCATGTGTATGACGCAGAAACGAGGACGGCGTACAGCCCGGGGTACGCGGCTGCGTTATTTTTCTTGTACCTCATCGTTTCTGGTTTTGGTGTTGGGCTGCTGTCTGCAGCAGTGATTCTCTGGAGTCTTCTGCTGACTCGATCGAGTTCTTCATTGCGCATTAAGCTGATGGCCACGGGACTTTTAGCGCTAGCCGTGTTGGGCACGTTGAAGGCTGGATGGGTGATGGGGTTTCGGCACTGAAGGGGCGATGATCGCCTCATCTGCGGTTTTTAGAACGGGCGACAGGAGCGTATAACCTCTTTGGTTCGCTCCGAACGATAACTTCGTTTCTGGTTAAGGAAAACAATGGTGGAAATCAAGAAGGTTGGAGTATTGGGTTGTGGCTTGATGGGCTCTGGTATTGCTCAAGTTGCCGCGACAGCTGGTTTCGATGTTACGGTGCTCGAAGTTGAGCAGAAGTTTCTCGATAAGGGCTTTGCGGGGATTGAAAAATCGCTGGCCAAGTTCGCCGAGCGGCCTCCGGAGAAAG
>JABDBE010000036.1 GCA_013288805.1 Acidobacteriota bacterium | reverse complement strand
GACTTTCGGGAGTTCAGATGGCCTGAACATGGAGCATAGAGCACTCGCCGCGTCGGCGAATTGTCGTGAGTTCAACGAAGTCTCACCGGAATCGAAAACGGCCCCTCGAGCAGACCCGGCATTACCCCTGCCATCAACCCACAGGCAGAGATTGCGTAGGCCTGTAGGGCTGTCCCTGGTCGTTCCGTCCTGTTACACTCTTTCGCAATCACTCGTTGGAGCGAGGCGGTATCGAGCGGGCCTGGTCTGTTCCCCTATCACGACTCAAGAAACAAGACCAGAACGCCCGCCCCGGCGCAGTGGATCCTCACTTTCTGGAGCCACCCGTGATCAGTACCCGAATCCTTCCTGCGCTCTCTATCCTCACCCTTGTTCTGTCGGGTAGCGGCATAGCCCTGGCGCAAGCCACCACTTCCCTGAACGGGCGCGTCACCGATCGAACCGGTGCGGTTATTGCTGGCGCAGCCGTCCGGCTGACGTTAACTTCCACCGGTGCTGTCCGCGAAAACACCACCGACGGGAGCGGCCAATATCAGTTCTCGCAACTTGCGCCCGGCAAGTACACGCTTGTGATCTCGGCCCCCGGCTTTGCCACCGCCGCGCGCACCAACATGGACCTGCTCGTCAGCCAGCCGGCAACCGTCAATGTCACGCTGCAACTGGCCGGCGTCACCCAGGAAGTGACCGTCAACGTGGCCACGCAGGAGTTACTCAACACGACCGACGCCACCCTCGGTAACGCGTTCGACGGCCAACAGGTGGTCACGCTCCCGCTGGCGCAGCGTAACATTCCTGACCTGCTCAGCCTTCAGCCCGGAGTTACTTTCATGGGCCGCTCCGATTCCGTGGGAGGCACTCAGGGCGTGGGCAATACCTCCACCGACTCGCGCGCCGGCTCTGTCAATGGCGGACGCAGCGATCAGTCGAACATCACCCTTGACGGCGTCGACGTGAACGATGTCAACAACGGCTATGCGTTCACCAGCGTCCTGCGCACCACCCAGGACTCGATCGCCGAGTTTCGCGTCACCACCAGCAATCCCAATGCCGAGGAAGGCCGCTCCTCGGGCGCGCAGGTGGCGCTCGTCACGCGCAGCGGCTCCAACGCATTCCACGGCGCGGCCTACGAATACAACCGATCCAATCTCCTCGAGGCCAACGACTTCTTTAACAAGGCGCAGCAGGTTTCGGCCGGCCTTCCCAACCGTCCTCCCAGCCTGGTGCGCAACATTTTTGGCGGAGCGGTCGGCGGCCCCCTGCTCAAGGACCGTCTCTTCTTCTTCCTCAACTACGAAGGGCGCCGCGATTCCCAGGGCGCCAGCGTCAATGCCGGAACCGTGCCCAACGCCAGCTATCGTGCGGGCAACCTGCAGTATCAGGCCAATACCGGCAGCAGCGACTTTGTCTATACCCTCACTCCCGACAACATCAAGAGCATGGATCCGCAGAACATAGGCAACAACGCGGCACTGCTCGACCTGCTCAACAAGTACCCGCAGGGTGACGACCCCACCCAGGGAGACGGCCTCAACAATATCGGCTACCGCTTTCCCTACACCATCCACCGCACTTATAACACCTACATTGCCCGCTTCGACTGGAACCTGAGGGCCAAGCACAACTTCTTCTGGCGCGGCAACCTGCAGAATGACAGCGAGCCCACCCCGCCCGCCTTTCCCGGCCAGCCCGGCCAAACGACCGTGCTGACCAATAACAAGGGCTTCGCAGCCGGGTGGACCTGGATCCTCAGCAGCAACACGATCAACGACCTCCGCTACGGGTTTACTCGCGAGGGCGTGAACAACGCGGGCGCCGCCAATGGACCGATCATCTGGTTCTCCGAAGTCGCGCAACCCACGTCGACCAACTACTCGACGTCGTTCACCATCCCTGTGCAGAATGTGGTCGACAATTTCTCCTGGACCAGGCACGATCACAGTTTCGCCTTCGGCACCTCAATCCGCATCATGGATGACCGGCGCAACAGCAATGCGCAATCGTTCCCCGACGCTCAGATGAACCAGGGCTGGCTCACGCGCAGTTCCACCATCGCCAACAGCAAAGGGCCGTTCGATCCGCAGGTGTACGGATTCCCCGCCGTCGACTTCGCCAACTACGGTAACAACTACAACGACGCACTGATGAACATCGTTGGAACCCTTCCCGAAGCCGACGCGCGGTACAACTACCAGAAGACCGGAACGGCGCTCCAACTAGGGACGCCCATAGCCCGCGACTACCGCTGGAGTGAGTACGAGTTTTATGGCCAGGACACCTGGCGCGCCACCAGTTCGCTCACCGTCACCTATGGCCTGCGCTGGTCTTACCTGCAGGCCCCCGCCGAGACCACTGGTACCCAGGTCGGCGCGTGCCAGTTCTCCGGAACCGTCTGCAAGCCTTACGCGCTCACCAACTACTACCAGGCGTCCATCGCGCAAGCTGCCAGCGGCGGCGCCGCGAACAACGTCGGCGACGTGGCCTTCAATCTCAACGGCCGCTACAACCACGCTCCCGACTTCTGGACGCCGCAGAAGAACAATTTCGGTCCCCGCATCGCTCTCGCCTTCTCGCCTTCGCCCGGAGAGGGCGTCTGGCACAAGCTTCTCGGCAACCAGCAGACCAGCATTCGCGCCGGCTACTCGCTGGTCTTCGATCACTTCGGCGCCGCCACCGTGCAAAACTTTGACACCACCGGCTCCTTCGGCCTCTCCACCTACCTCACCAATCCCGCGGGCTCGGTGCCCATCGAGAGCGCGCCGCGCTTTACGGCCCTGGGTGACGTACCTCCGGATCTTCTCCCCAGTGCGCCGCAAGGTGGATTTCCGGCCGTCCCCGCCTCGAGCGGCAACGGCAGTTTCGCCATCAGCTGGGGCCTCGACTCCGCCATCAAGACGCCCTACTCGCACCTGCTCGATTTCTCCGTCACCCGCGGCCTGCACAACGGCGGATCGCTCGAAGTCTCCTGGATCGGCCGCCTCGCTCATCGCCAGCTCGCCCAGGAAGACGTGGCCATGCCCCTCAACCTGACCGCCGGCGGCACGTCGTACTTCGCTGTCGCTCGTGATCTGGCCGTGATGGCGCGCAACAACGTGTCTGTTACCTCGGTGGCGCCGGTCCCGTACTGGGAACAGCAATTTGCCGGCCTTGAAGGCCAGGACATCGGCCTCGGCTACGGCCCCCTGACCGCCACTCAGAATGTCTACGCGCTCTTCGCCAGCAACCTCTACAACGAAACCTACGCCCTCTACCAGCTCGACCTTCCCGGCTCCCTGCCCAACAGCAACATCGGCGCGGGCGTCAACTATCCCGCATTCCGTTATTACCATGACCAGTATTCGGCGCTCTACTCCTGGCGTTCTGTCGGCTACTCCAACTTCAATGCCCTCGAAGCCGTCTACCGCCAACGCTTCGGCGGTCTCCATGCCGACCTCAACTACACCTTCTCCAAGTCGCTCGACATCACGTCACAGGCCGAGCGCCTCGGCAACTCCGCCACCACGAACTACGCGCAGATCATGAATTCCTGGATACCCAACCAGCTCTATGGTCCCTCGGATTCCGACGTACGCCACCAGATCAATTCCAACTTCGTGTGGGATCTGCCCATCGGCCGCGGCAAGAAGCTGCTCTCCAGCGCCAACCGCCTCACCGACTCCATCCTCGGCGGATGGCAGACCACCGGCATCGTCCGCTGGACAAGCGGCTTCCCCTTCATCATGAATAACGGCGCCTATTACCCCACCAATTGGGATATCCAGGGCTACGCCGAACTCGTCTCGCCTATCCCCTCGCGCGCCAACAAGAAGGGCCACCTCACGCAGCGCTTCGCCGATCCCGCATCGGTCTTCGCCTCCTTCGCCCACGCCCTTCCGGGCCAGTCCGGCACCCGCAACCCGATGCGTGGCGACGGTTACTTCTCCTGGGATGAAGGCATCAACAAGACTTTCTCGCTCACCGAGCGCTTCAAGCTCATCCTCCGTTGGGATATGTTCAACATGACCAACAGCGTCCGCTTCGATCCCCAGTCCATCACCGCCACCCTCGACAATCCGCAATCCTTCGGCCAGGCCACGGAGCTGCTGACCAACTACCGCCTCGCCCAGTTCGCCGGCCGCATCGAGTTCTAAGGTCTGGCAAACTTCTCTCATGGGCGTCGTCGTGAGTGAAGGTTGGCCCGCACGCGCCAGAACCCGGCCATCAATTTCCTATTCTCGAGCACCGTGATGCCCAAGTACGAGTCTCAACACGTTTGGCTATCCGCAGTCGCGCCGCACGCCGGCTGTCGGATTACCCACAAAATGTCGCTTGTCGCCAGGTTTGCGGTATTGCTCAACAACAAACCTATCCGCACCGCCGCCAGCCGGCTCAGTTGCAGCAGCCCTGGCCGTGGAAGCTGAGGAGCGATGGTATACATAACACTGCGCCTGAGTTCCAGCCAGGTGCGAGGCGAATGAGGCCGAGCAGCCCTCACTGCCAAGACTCGCCTTGGCCGCCTCGGATTCCGAAGGCGGGAACAAGGATAGTAATCAGTCCAGACTTAAGAAAAGCAGAAGCCCCCGTTACACTCTCAACGTGTCCTCCCTTTCCAAATTGGCAGCGGCACACGTCCGGGCGGTTTTCTCGAGTTGAAATCAAAGGGCATTGGTTATGGACCGTCGCGCGTTCGTCCAGCGTTCAAGCCTGTTCGCTCTCCAGCTTCTCGGAGTGTCTGGATGCTCAACTGCGACAATGAAGAGAGTCCGATCTCCATCTAACGCGACGGCGCCCAGCCTGGGGACTGTCCTGCCCTTTTATGATGCTCCCGGACCCATTGTTCCGATCCGTGCCGACCTGGATCGGATCTTTCGAGTCACAGTGTGTCTACGGCCATTTCGCTCCGCCGGCCCGCGTCAAGACGTGGAGCGGGTTGGAGACAAGATCATCGTTCACAACTACGGCCATGGTGGCAGTGGCTGGTCATTATCGTGGGGATCCGCCGATGTTGTCATTCGCCGCGCACTGGAGGCACGTCCCGGATTGAACGAATGCGCAGTCGTTGGCTGCGGCGCGCTCGGGCTTACAGCTGCGCTCACGTCGCAGCGCATGGGTATTCGGACGACCATATACTCGAAGGAGCGTCCACCTTACGTTCGCTCTTCGCGTGCGACGGGGTCATGGACGCCCGATTCGCGTGTGGCTCTAGCCTCCGGTGTCGCGCCTGATTTCGGAGCGGCATGGGAGAAAATGGCCCGAATTTCATTCGGAATGTACCAAAGCTACCTTGGGTCTCCAGGCACTCCAATCGAGTGGACCGACCGGTACTGGCTACGCGACGAAGACGATCCGCGACCATATGGCGACAGTCATGGATTCGTACACTACGGCGATCGCATTGCGGATCTGACCCCGCATTCCCAGGAGATGCCGTCCGGCTCGACTCCCTTCCCTACTAGACATGTGCGCCGAAGCACAACCTTGACCTTCAACGTGGCAAGTTACACGCGTGCGCTCGTCCAGGAATTCCAGGTCGGCGGAGGAAGCATCGAGACGCGGGAATTTCACACCCCTGCTGACCTGACGCAACTACCGCAATCCACCGTCATCGACTGCACAGGTTACGGCGCTCGAAGCTTATGGAGCGATGATAGCCTCGTTCCGATACGCGGGCAGATTGCCTGGCTGATTCCCCAGGAGGGAGCTAATTACGGGATCATGTACAAAGACCTGTACGTGCTCGCCCGCCGCGATGGCATAGTGATTCAGCCGTTGCCTCAGGGAGACGATACCGGCTGGGATGACAGTAACGAACAGCCCGACCGCACCGAGGCCGAACAAGGCGTCCGTACTCTGCAGGAGCTCTATTCCCGCATGGGGGCGAATCTGCAGTCGAGGTGATTGCGATGTCGGATGTACTTCGTCAGCAGCCAACCCAGCAAGAGCGTACATATGGACTCAAAGAACCGAAGAACCATGTTCGTAATAAGCGAGCAGACGGCCAGTGGCCAAGCGGAGTTGTGGTCGTTTTTGGACATTCCCTAGCACTCCTGTAACCCCGAGAGCGTCAGAGCCTGAGGGTCAGCACAGCCGCAAACAGATCCATTGGCCAGTGCATAATGATCATCCGCGGGAGACAGCGTGTCCGCAGATAGATGAGTTGAAAGACCACGACCAGTGGCAGAAATTGCAGGAAACGAAAGACGATTAGGCGCCAATCGAACACGAACGGGAACACGCTGTGTTGGAGGGCCCACCAGAAGCCTACCAGCGTCACCGTGGCCCATGTACTCTTGGTTAGGGCTTTGAGGCGGGCTGCGCAATAGGCTTGGTAGATGACTTCTTCGGTCGGCGACCAGACCATCCAAAAAACTGACAAGCTGTAGACCACCGCCCAACGCGGAAGGTGGCGGTCGGACAGGAGGCCGGGCGCCAACATGGCGGGAGTGAGTTGTGTTGTCCGGTATACAAGCCAACTCGCAAGCTTCGAGCCAAACCTCGCGACTGTCGGAAAGAGAACGACCAAGTACAAAAGACCCCAAAGCCCTTCGCGTCCGAATCGGGAGCGGTCTATTCCGAAGAGGTCAAAGAACCGGATTCCTTCCCGCCGCGTCTGTCTCCAGAGCAGTACAAGACACCCACCATCAACGAGCGTGGCGTAGACCGTCCACCAAGGCGCTTGAGCACGCCATGGCGAAGGATCGCCATGCACAAGGAAAGCCACCGCCACCACCGCTTGCACCAAAAGTATCAGTGCGGTTCGGGCTGTCGTCAGGACCAAGGGGCCAGCCCAGCCGATGCGGCCCGCTTGAACGCGTTGTTGAATAGCGGGCGGCGAATTGGAGGTCAGCGTTTTGTCTATCATTGCAACGTCCCGACTAGAAGCCGCCGCGGACTCGAAATAGTCGACCTATCAGGCATGAGTTCCTAACAGGTTAAATGGAGAATGGCGTTTGCCGCGGGCTCCTCTTCCAATAGCCGGATGGCCTCACTGGTGGGTATACATCTGCATCGCGAAACGGTTGCAGCGCCCGCCTTAGCTTCTTCGCTTCTTGTTTCCAACGCTCTGAACGCTCGCGTTGCCTTGGAGTCCAGAAGCTGTTCCTGCTGCGCGAATTCCAGCAGCGCCCGTAGGCGTAACGAATGGCTGCGCAGTGTCTGGAACCGCTTCCGGCAGGGTTTGCCGGCTGCATTTGCGCGAGCAAAGCGCTTCATGCGTCCACCTGCCCTTCCCACTAAGGCAGGAGGGACGCACTCGACTATGGTGCGGAGCCTTGCGCTCAGAGAATAGCTAACTCGAATACCTCGGGTCAGGAGTGGATGACGGAGTCGCACAGGAAAACTATGATGTTACACGAACAGTTGCAAGGGACGGGGCACAGGGTGCTGCCCGAAATCGCTGATCCCGGCCGAGGGGGTTTTGCTACCAGTATTGAACGGTCGTGGAATTTTCGTGAGCGGATGCTCCTAAAGCAACTGTTATAAAGTGTAAGTGCCTTAAAATGCGATGGTTAACTTGTGTCTGAGCTTGCGCGTTTTCACGGTAGGCGCGGATGCCGGGCGAGACGAATTTGCGGCCGGACACAGCGTCCCTGCCACGTACCAACGAGCCAACAATTGACGGGGAGAGATGTAGAATCCCGAGTCGCAGATCAGATGGTCAACCGAGGAACCTCCGCATGAATAACAAAGTGCGTAAGCACGAAAAAGCTGTCAAGAAGATTGAAGTTGCTGTCAGGAAGGCCCTGGGCAAAGGAGTCAGCAAAAAAGTCGTTGAAGACGCCGTTGGCCAAGCAATCGTTAATGCCACAGAGAATGGTGTGGCCAAGAAAGCGACCATTAAGAAGTCAGCGCCAAAGAAAACTCATGTGAAGAGGGTGGTCGCCCGGAGATCCCCCGCGAAGGCGGCGGTTGCCAAGAGAACTCACGTGAAAAGTGTCGTCGCCAAGAAATCTCCCGCGAAGGGGGTAGTTGCCAAGGAGGCTCCTGCGGAGATGGCAGTCGCCAAGGAGGCTCTCGCGAGTTCGTAATGTCAATTTTTGCACCTTCAGCTTCCGATCGTCTTCCATTCGTCGCCCGGCATGATGCGCCTCATGGACTCGTCGAAGAGCGGAACGGTGAATGCAGTGTCGCCATGCGTCGGGCTCCAGATCATGCCCTTCGCTATCAGGGCGGCACGAGTCGGGCCCAGGGACTGCACACTTCGCGCCAGCTCTTCGGCGATATCCCCGGAGCGATGCGGCCCCGGGCCGAGGTCGGCCATGGCGCGGAGATATTTCTTCTCGACGGGCGTCAGGCGATCGAAGCGAACCCGGAAGAAGCTCTCGTCGAGTGCCGCGACCGCCTCCTTCGAAGCGTTGATTACGTCTTCCTGCCGGATCGGACTTTGGGGCGCGACGTCCCAGGTATGTTTGCCCCACTCCTGGAAAAAGTAAGGATAGCCCTTGGTCTTGTCCACGATCAGGTCTGCCGCCTCATCGAGGATCTCGGCCCCATCATGCCGGGCCGGTCTGACGATCGCCTCCTTGGCATCGGGCGGGCTCAGAGGCCCGATTTCGGGAAAGTCAAAGAGTCGTTCGGCGTAGGATTTGGCCTCGCCCATCCGCCCACGCAGCTGAGGCGGGCCTGCGCCAACCACCGTGACCGGCTGCTGTTCCTGGCTGCAGCGGTGAAGAGATGAAATGAGAGCCGCCATCTGCGGCTCTTCCACATATTGAAGCTTGTCGATGAAAATTACGACTGCGGTTCCTGCCGCCTTCGCGGCAACGCCCACCTGCTGGAGGAGGGCGGTCAGATCTCCCTCCAGATCGCCGTTGTCGGCGAGACCTGGCTCCGGATCGTAGTCGAGGTCCACCTCGATATCGGCGTAGGAGACCTTGAGTTTACCGGCGAAACCGGCCAGCGCCCGTAGTCCCCGGACGGCATAGTCTTTGTCGGCCTCCACCCTCCTCAGGCGCAGGAGGGCGAGCCGGAGTGCCGGGGCGAGGAGCGCGGGAAGGGAGCGGTTCGCCGGAGCCTCGATGCCCTCGGGGTAGATCATGCCCGTAAGGTCCGTCCTGACCATCGCCGCCGTATCGCCCATTCCCTGCCCCCCAAAGTCCATTCCAAACCAAACCGGCGGAAATCCGCCCAAAATCAGAAAAAAAGGAATCACTTGAGATAATAGTTGCTTATCGCAAGTAGAAATCTGGTCAGAACCTCTCATCTAAACCTCTTCATAAGGACAAACGAAAAGAACATAGAGATTCGTCCTGGTCCATCGGGACCGCCTGAGTGGAATGTTGATCCTTCAAGCGACCGTGGGTGTCGAACTGTAATTTGACGCAGTGCGTTTTCTTCCAAAAGGTTGACTGCAAATCGCAATTCGATGCGACATTCTGAGCAGCGTAAACACTCCGGAATACAAGTTTCCGAGGGCGAATCGTCGGAGGCAGTGCGATCAGAGGGGGCTTGGTCGATGGTAACTACTGACGAAATAACCTCGCGCATCATGGCGAAATGCAGGCGCTCAAATGCGCGCGCGAAAACATCGCGCCATGAATGCTTACCAAGTCAAAGCTAAACCCGGCACCGACACAGTTTGACGCTCAACGGGGATTCTTTTGAAATGCCTCTAGCTTGTTGTTCCCATTTACGCAAACAATGAATGTGTGAACTTTTACCCGTCAGCGCAAAACGAGGAGTATTTCGCCTCAAGAGGCGCAGTGATCCGCTCCTAAACTAAGCCGCCTCTGCTTTGATCGCATCGATCGCCGCTGCCATCTGGTTGTCTCCGCCCGCAACAGCATCGCCAAACGACCATGGCACAGACACGTTCGGAGTGATACCGTTCCCTTCAATTTGGGTTCCGTTGGCGCTGACGTATGCAGCTACTGGGATGACAAGACGATAACCAAACCGGAGTTTGCTCGCGCTTCGAGAGACGAGCCGGCCCGGAGTATGTGTCCCAACAATGGTGACCAGGCCGTTTTGCTGGGCAAACTGCGCTACCATCTCCGCGGCACCCGTCGTATGTTCGTTAACGAGGATTACGGTTCGCCCACGATGCGCTCTGCGGCCGAGTCCTTCTGTGAAAAGGAAAACCGAGGTCTTCCCTAGAAATTTCAGCGCCAGCGCGGGGATTGCAAGCTTCGACCGCGGTACTTTGTCGAAGACCGGCAGGCTGGAATGATCCTTCTTCTCAATTGCCATCTTTCGATTCTTGCTGTAGCCAATCGGCATGCGATCCGGGGTCAGGTAACTCATGAGAGCTAGGCCACCAATTCCGCCGCCGGGGTTTCCGCGAAGATCGATAATCAGGCGATCGCTCTTGAGTTGACTACCAAACAGAGCGTCAAGTTGATTCGCGAAGTCGATCCCAATCTTCCCCGGAAAGAGACTCACCTTCAGGTAATCGATGCCTCCAGGTTGCGTCTCTGCGTACAGAGCAGTCGGTTCCGCATAGGGGTTGTCTTTATATTCCGGCTCCGGCGTCCCCAGAATCAGCGCCATCTCCTTCGCCGGGCTGTTTCGTGAAATCACGATCGGGATTCTCTGTCGCATCTCAAATTGCGGACCAGACCGGTCGTTAGCTGTTGGCGCGAACGTCTTTCCGTTGATGCTGAGCAAAACATCCCCGGGACGCACCCCAGCACTTGAAGCAACGCCGCCAGGCAACACGTCCTGGAAGACCCACCGTCGCTCACTGCCAACTGTCTCAACCGTGAAGCTTGCATTGATTGCATTTCGCGGCGTAATCGGAGTGTGGTCTGAAAGCAGGGCGAGTGATTTTGGAGTGAGCTCCGCTAACATCTGGCTGACACGGGCATCGAACTGAGCGGTTGTGCCAGCGTCAATGACTGCACTGCGGTGACGATCCACGATCGCATGCCACCTGGCTTCGTCGAATGACGGATCGAAGTACTTCTCGGTAACCAGTGATTGGATCTTGTTTAGAAGTGATTGTCTTTGCGAAGCGGTAAGGTCCATATCCATCCTTTCGATATCAGAGTGTGCCGTTCGGATCGCCAACCAGTTGAACGTCTGCCCAGAAATAGGGTGGAAACCCTTTGTTCATCACCTCCACCTGGGCAGATCGAAGCGCGTCGATCTTGCGCTCGTGACGCGCCAGTTGAGAGTAGAACGAGATCATAAGATGCATGGTGGATTCATCCTCCACCTCCCACAGCGTGGAAACCACGGAATCGGCCCCGGCCTCGATGAAGGCATTGACCAGGTTCGCAACGCCGACTTCTCCAACCGGGCCGACACCCGTGTTGCATGCCGATAGCGTTACCAGTTTGGAATTGATCCGCATGCCACGAATTTCCCGGACTTGCAACAGCCCGTCATTGATACCCGACTTTTCGGGTGCAAAAACGAGCGCGGAACGGTCAGGATAGTCAAGGTCGACATAACCGTGGAGAGCGAGATGGATGACCTCGGGGTCGTCCGACACAGTCCTTTTGAAATTCGTCTCGGTGGCGTCCGTACCCAGCAGGATCGTGCTTGGCGGAGGCAAATCCTTTGCAATGCTCTCAACCTCCAGCTTGCTCTCAGGGAGCGGAATGAGCGCACTGCGCTGAGGCGCAGAGATTTCACGCACGACTCTACTGCGGGTATCGCGGATCTGGGTCCACGCGGCAACCCCCAGGAACGACGTTTGAATCCCCGCCTTCTCCCGAACGCGTTTTTCGAGAATGCTGTAAACCGTAGATGAAGGAACCACATCGACTGTGTGCCTGGAGATCACGTATGCGTCGTCCTTCATAAGAGCAGAGAACGGTAGCAAGTGCAGGGAGCCGTCGGGAACGACGATGAGATTTGTGTTCTTTTCGATTTCTCGCACGGGTCCAAGCAGTTCCTTGTATAGGGCCTGTGCCAACGCCTTGTTTACCTTTTTCGATCGAATCTCGCTGATGTACCGTTCCGAGTCTGTCTCGATGCGCGATTTCGCAGTTAACTGATAGGGCGTCACCTCATTATGGGTAACTGCAAGCGCGTACGAACTTGGGTCAGCCAGCACATACTCAACCAGGACGGTATTGGGCGAGAGACTTCTCTGCAAATCTTCCAACGGTACAGGGTGGGTCGTTGTCTCCTGCGCCAAAGTGCTTGGCCCAAGAGCCAGTTCGGCATTGTAAATAGCCTTAGAAATTTTCGTCCTCGCGTCCGGGTCATCGGAGTTAACAAGTTCGAGATTGAGGCGTGTGAGCTCGCTTTCTTCAGGGGTGGGAGCATGCGGGACTTCGTTTACGTGATGCTCCAGAGCCTCCGCCTCGACCCGGCCCCTGATCTGTTCCAGAGTTCGCAGCGCGTCCGCATATCGCTGACGAGCACAAAGGAATGCAAAATACCCGGTATAAACATCACCCATCTCCACGAGCAGTTGTCGTTGAATATTTGTCGTCGAAGCATGGCGAATCATGGTGTCGACCAGGGCGATCCCTCGGAGGTAAAGGCTTTCCGCTTCCTTGGCACGGCCCATTTTCTCTGCGATCTCGGCTTTGATCGCAAGGTTCCGCGGCATGAGATAGAGCTCCGCCGGAATCTTTGTATTTGCGGTGATGGCGGAATCAATCGCGGCGAGCGCGGATGGCAAGTCGTGATTCTGCGCATATGCCTTTGCTAATAATCCGCCGGCATCGGTGATCCCACGAAAGTTCTTAATCCTTATCGAGTACTCCAGTGAACGGTTGTAATCTGCAATTGCGGCTTCCCAGTCGCCACGTTCGCCATCGATTCGTCCGCGTGAGAGGTAGACCTGCGATTTGTAGCCGTCGTAGGGCGTTTTCTCCAATTGGGCCAACGCTCTATCGGCCAATGCTAAAGCGTCTTCCGGTCGATGAAGCCCCACGAGCGCGTCAATCTTGGAATAGATCGCAATAGCCGGATAAGCGATCTCCGGCTTGTTTGTTGCAATTCGAATGGCTTCATTTACTGCTGACAGCGCTTCATTGTAGCGTTGGATCTGGACCAGACCCGCGCCAAAGAGAGAAGCGTTGCGCACCGTGGCCGCAGGATCGTTTTCGACCTTCGAAAGCATCCATGCGCGTATGACCTTTTTCTTCGCTGTCTCGGTATCGCCCAGAAGGAAAGCCGCAATTCCCTGCTCTCCCATGGCTCGCGTTGCGATCGAGTAGTGACGCAGGCTGACGGCAAGAGAGGAAATCTCTGTCCACGTGGAAAGAGCCTCCACAGCGTTATAGTCTATTTCGAGCATGCCCCGAATCGTCAGTATTCGAAGCCGTGTTTCCGGGTTAGCCGCCGCCGGCAGAGTCAGGTCCTGGGTCAGGGCCCAGATCGTGGCCGGAAGATCAACCGATTCGTTAGGCGGAATCTGGCTTACCTACGCATACAGAGCTTTTGACGACTGACCTTGCGCTGCGAACATCTGTTCAGCCCGCTTGTACAAAGGCTCAGCATCAATCCATCGGTTGCCCCAGGAAAGAGAGTCGGCCCGGTCCAGCAATGCCTGCGCCGAATCCGGTGGGGCGCTGCTGGGATGTGGGGTGATCACATAGAAGTACATGCTGACGCCCGCCAGCAGGAAAAGAAGGAGTGCAAGTGCAGAAAGTCTTAGAGCGCGGGGGATTCGCACTGAGGACCTCGTCAGAAGTTTGTATTCCGCGTCCGGGGAAGTACTTTCTGTCGGTCTGTCGTGCGTCGATCTCGTCGGTGACCCAGCCTCGATGTCGTCGGGCCGAGCCTGCCAAGCTCCGACAACAGGATAATATGAATTCGCGGTTCTTGCAGCACACTGGGGTGCCGCAATTTATGCCCACCCTTTTACGGCGGGCTTTCCGGATAGCTCGAGAACAGTTTCGGCTGAAATGACGTCCTTCGCTTAGTCGTGTGCTGCCCGGCGCGGGAATCTGCCAAATCCAACCGTTGGACATTTCAAGATGACCCACGGATTCACCTCTCCGAACATGACCTTATGTCCACGCGGTTTGCATTGGGTAAACCGAGTCCACTCGGGATCCTTAGGCTACCGCGTTTGTGAGGACTCATCTGGCCTAGCTCGCGAAGTCATCGCGTTTTCACCACTTGTGCCGTTTTATCTTGGGAAAGTGAAGAGCTCGACGAGCGCCCTCACGCGCTCTTCTGACGGCTGCGTGTAAATCGCTTGGTTCTTGCTAGCTCGGCGATACCATGGAGGCTCACCCACTCCAGGAGTCGACTCCTTTACTAGCAGCGATGCGGGCGTGGCTGACCCCGCCTATTACACGCTTCTTGTGGCGGACGCGGCCTACTCATACTGAAACGATCGCCAGAAAAACACCGATTCCCAGGTCTCAAAGTTCGTAAGAGACGTGGGGAATCGGGGTTGAACAGAACATCTTTCCGCCGCGTACTAATCGGACGTATCCCAGGGAGAAGGCGGTGGTGGTGGAACGACCGGTGGACGGTCGTCGCAAGTAATAGTATTGGGCAGTTCCCACGGGGCCAGCCAGGGTCCGGTAGTGCCGCCGCCATCGTTGCTACCGAGATCGATCAGCGTGAACTCCGACCCGGCCGGAGTGAAGTGGAACGAACCGCAGTTATTGACGCCAACGGCACCTACGTTGCGGGCGTCCACGTTCTCGAAGGATGCCGAACCGGCCACCCGTGCGCTGACCACCGAGGTGCCCGTGCCGTCAACCCGGTCATCCTTGAAGTGCACGTTCGTGATCGTGTACAGGTCTTTTACGGGGAAATCGCTGACCAGCATGATCGCGTTGTAGGTGTTGTCAAGAAAGCTGTTGCCGACCACCTCAATGTCCGCGTTAATACTTCCCTCTAACGCGTAGATCCAGATGGCGCCCAGGCCGATGTTCCAGTTCAGCTCATACGGACCAGACCGAACCGTAGTGTTGTTCGTGACCCATAACCTCCCGGTGAACGGCTGGGCTCCAAAGCGGGAACCAACCTGTAATCCGCTGCCTTCGCGGATCGGATCGGCCACTAGGTTGTTCGAAATGGTGTTGTCCGTGCCACCGTAGAGAGCGATCCCGTTGGCCAACACCGGTGTCTGCACCGTGTTGTGATCGAAAGTGTTGTTGGCATCCTCCATCTGATCCGACCACATCGCTAGGCCGTCGTCCCCAGTGTTGCGAACAAAGTTATTCGCCACCACCGAGTTGGTGACGCCGGTGTGGAAGTTGATCCCATCGGCGATCTGGTCCACGATGATATTGTTCTGGACTGTTAGGTTCGTCATCGGGCCATCGAACCACATGCCCACTTTGGTGTGATGGATGTATAGCCCTTCGATCGTCGAATTGCTCAACGCGCCGCCGATGCCGTTTACCTGGTCGCTATCAATGCGCTCCCGGACATCACCCTCGACGGCGAAGCCGGAGAGATGGACGTTCGAGCTGCCACCGTCGGCAACGTACTTGCCGTAGAAACCGACGCCGGTGTGCACCGAGCCATCGGGCAAAGGAGTACTCAGGGTTACCTGGTGTCCCTTGACGATCGTGTACCAGTTACCCGCGCCCTCGATCGTGACGTTGTCAACGAGAATATGACGGTTCACCTGATAGGTGCCTGGCGGCAAGTAGACCTCGCGGTGCCAGAGCTTCGCCAATGCGATTGCTGTGTCGAACGCGTTCGCCGAATCGCGCTGCCCGGTCGGATCGGCGCCGAACAGCTGCACGTTCACGGAAGGCTCGTTGGGGTGCTGCGGGGGGCCAACCAGCTCGGAGTCAAGCAAGTCAATTATTGTCCAGGCGGCATTGCTCGAGGCCGGAGCGGTGAGACGGATCTTGTCGCCCGGTTGGTATGGGTGACCGAGCAGCAATCGCTGTTCGTCGTAGAAGTGGTTCGGTCGGAACGGTTTGATGATGATCGGCGGCGGGTTCGTGGCCGACGGTACGCAGGCACACTCGGTAATATATTGATCGGGAAACAACAGGTCGGCGTTCGGATCATTGGAGAACGGGTACTGGTTATAGAGCCATGAGTATTGCGAGGTGAGCGTCATGGTGACATGGGACCTGCCGTTAACCGAGACGTCGAGCGGTGCCGTAATACCTCCGCCGGTTGGCGAATCCGGGATGCTGTAACGCACCGTGATGGCATTGGCCGCTTTGGGCAGGGTGAACTCGACATATTGTCCGGGGAGGAGCTTGACCGCCGCGCGCCCCGACGCTTCGGCGGGAAGCGTGTATGCGGTCCGAGCGGGGCCAATGATCGTGCCGTCGGTCACGGCATTCTCAGCCTCCTGCTCAACAAAGTGAGCGTTCGCCCCACGGTCATCGACCAGCGACGGGTCGAGGGCCGCGCGGGTTACCGAAGTGGCGTGGGTTTCGGAAGCTGCGTGGAGGGGTAGAGCATACGATGCGGTCAAGAAAAGGACAAAGCGAGACGTGCGACTCAGGAATCCCTGAAATTTCATGATGCCTCCTGATTAGCTCTTTCTCTTAGCACACAAAGAGGACGGTTGGCGACCCACGGAACAGGCTACCTCGAGCCACGCGCTTTAGATATCCGGTCCAGCGTCGGCGAACCTTTATATACAACTTCGGGGTAAGACGCAAGGCTATGTTGCTTTTACCGCATGAAGTCACCGTCCCATTTTGGGGAGGGAGGCATGTGAGCCAAAAAATGGCAGGCCACCGAGTGACCTGCCAGGCTCAGCGACGGATGAAGGAACGACATGGGAGGAACGCTATTTGGGATCACTACACCAAACGTCAAAAATCGCACGCTAGCGACCTGAGACAGAGCGGGGCAAACTGGCGAGAAGGGCGTTATGGAGACCCATCCTTGCTTGTGTCAAACTTGGTAGCGACCGTTGTTCCAGGAGAGTCTTGTGGGCGAAGTGAGGAACTTGTTTTTTCTCTTGATTGCATTGTTCATACTTTCTCTGGAGCGTCAGCGCAGACGGATTCCTCGCCCCACAAGGTTCAGTTTGTGACCGTCGAGGAGGGTGTTCAGCTTGAAGTTCTGGATTGGGGCGGCTCCGGCAGGCCTCTCATCTTCCTGGCTGGCGCCGGAGACACTGCCCATCGCTTCGACGGCTTCGCTCCACAGTTCACAGCCCATCATCATGTCTACGGCATCACGCGGAGAGGATCAGGCGCATCCAGCAAATCCGCGCCGGCCAACGGCAATTATTCGGCGGATCACTTAGGGGATGACGTGCTTGCGGTGATGAAAGCGCTTCAAATCGACCGCCCCGTGCTCGTTGGACATTCCATTGCGGGTCAGGAACTAAGTTCCATTGGCAGCCGCCTTCCCGAGAAAGTCTCCGGGCTCATCTATCTCGACGCTGCGACGGGCTTCGCTTTGTACGATCCCGCGCACCCGCCAATAGAAATCGAGATGAACGATATCAAAAGACGCATCGATGAGATTGAAGCCGGTGGGGTAGATGAGCAGAAGAAGCTATTAGAACTGGAGGCCGCCGTCGCAAGGTTCGAGACAGTTCTTCATCAGAACAACCCGGAAGTGGCGAATATGCCTCCGTTGCCACCGCGCTCGCCGATCGGAGCCGCGATGAATATTGGGATGCAGAAGTATACGAGTATCCCTGTTCCCGCTCTCGCCATCTACGCCTGTCCGCACAACTGGGACCGTTTGCCTGATGACGGGGCAGGACGGAAGGCCGCTCTGGTCGCTGACGATAAAGCACGTTGCACCGCCTGGGCCGATAACTTCAGGCACGGAGTACCAAGTGCGCGCATCGTCATGATCCCGAACGCCGATCATTACGTGTACCTCAGCAATGAAGCTCAGGTTGTTACTGAGATTAAAGCATTCCTCACTAGCCTTCATTGAGTGGGGCGAGAGCAAACTCCCCAATTAGTCCCCGAAGTCGGCGTGCGTTGAGGAATCTCAGAAACGCGACCCGGGAGCCGCGCCAAGCGATGATTCGCAATTGAATTCTTCACGGGTCGGAACCGGTTTTATACTCGTTATCACGATCGTGGAAAACGTGGGCACACCGACGAATCCGTTACCGAGCAGACATTCGCGTTCGTTTGATCTCCGCTTGGCCGTTGGCGTGATTTTGCTCTTGCCGGCCATCTGGTTCAGTTGGAAGACCGTTGATGGCCTGGCCGCGCGCCGCCGCATCCGCACCGACCTGGCCGAGATCACGCACGCGCGCTACGGAATCCTGAGCGCCGACCAATGGCGCGCCATCATCGGCCCGATGCTTAACGCGCAAGTCGATAAACTCGATCTCAAGGGACAGAGCAAGAGTCTCCGTCCCATGGTTGAACGGTCGCTGTACGCGCTGCTGGACAACATCAAGACGCAGATGACGTCGCCCAATGCCAAGGCATCGGGCAAGCCCGGCGGGGGCAACGCGATGCTCGTGAGCATGATCATCGCATCCCTGCGTCCGCATGTGCCGGAGTACACCGATGTGGTAATGGTGGAGCTAGCCAAGCCGGGAACGCAAAAGAGCTTCAGGGATTCCATCCGCGGAGTCCTGGCCGATGCGGTCAAGAACACGTTCAGCGCCACGGACATGACCGCATTTTCCGCCATCCTGAAGCGATATGGGTGCTCCAGCGGCGCGGTTTGCGCGGAGACTCTCGGCAAACAGATCGAGGAAGCGGACACGAAGCTGACTCGCTACTATCTCACCGTGCTCGCATCGGCGGCGCTGGGGTTCATCCTGCTGATGGTAGGCAAGCCTACGCTCTCACGGGGCGCCCTGGTGGTGCTGATGTTGTTCTGCATTTCGATGCTGGCCGGCGGCGTGCTCAGCCCGATGCTGGAGGTGGAAGTCCGCGTCACGAAGCTGGACGCAACCCTGCTCGGCACGCCCATCGAGTTTCGCGACCAGTCGTTGTACTACCGCAGCAAGACCGTGCTTGAGGTGTCTCAAACACTGATCCAGATGGGCCGGCCGGAGATGACGCTGGTTGCCGTGCTTGTGATCCTGTTCAGCGTGGTCTTCCCAGCACTGAAAATCCTGGCGCTCGGCGCGTGTCTCTTCCGGCCGGCGCTGTTGCGCACCAACCCCTTAGTGAAGCTGTTGGCTTTCGGGCTATCCAAGTGGTCCATGGCTGACGTGATGGTGCTGGCGATCTTCATGTCCTTCGTCGCGTTCAACGGAGTCATCGGAAGCGCATGGGACGGCTTGCGCGTCGCGCAGAACATCCAACAAGTGCTGATCCCGACGAATGCTTCCAAGATCCTGCCTGGCTATTACTTGTTCATCGGTTTCTGCCTGTCAAGCATCTTCCTGTCGACGAAGCTGGAGCACGGGATCGCTTCCGGTTCGACCTCCAAATCAAGCTAGAGTCGCCATTGGTCTGCGGTCTCGCCGCAGGAGAGGGAGTGGGATTCCCTGCATGCGCCGAACGCGCCGGTGTTCCCAATTCGATCGACATCTCGTGCCGCAGATTGGATGCGCCGTCCACGTCGGTCATGTTCCACAATACGTAGCGGCTATCCACATGAATCGAGCGCGTACTGACTGGGTCGAACAAGTAGTGGGCGGCCACGGACTCGTAGGTTCCATCCGTATGGTCGGCGACTGTTCAACTGTCCGAAGCGCAGCTCAAACGGTCCAATCTCGGTCAACCGCCCGGAACCACGGTTGCCTGCCAAATGTTGGCGTGAAGCGCGTTTGCGAAGACCTATTCGAGATTCTGCGCACAATGCAAGCTCGATGAGTGATCGCCCTGAAGTCAACAATCCAATCACGCTTCTGTGAAAGCCCGGCGTATCGCATCATTCCATGCAGCCGTGAACTGCCTGCTGATGCTTGCGTCCGGAGCGAGAACATCGAAGCCGTGGTATGCACCAGGTACGACAATCAGCTCTACGGCAGTTCCGTCCATCATCATTCGTCGCGCGTATTCGATGTCTTCGGGAGCGAAGAGATCGATGCTGCCCACTCCGATAAACGCGGGCGCAAGACCAGTAAGGTCCTTCACGCGCGCGGGCACTGCGTTCTCCGGCACCTGAGGTGAGCCTCCAGGAACTCCGAGCAGGGAAGTCCATCCGTACCGATTCGCCTCGGCGTTCCAGACATACCGGCCAAATTGCTCGGGAAGGCGCCACGTAGACCCGGTTCGATCATCCAGCATCGGGTACTCCAAAACCTGCAAGCAGAGTGAAAACTCCTTGCGGTTGCGTGCCGCAATCGCCAGAGCAGCGGCGTGGCCGGCACCGGCGCTTTCGCCCTTCACAGCGATCCTTCGTGTATTAACACCCAGATCTTTCTCGCGGTCGTGAACCCATCGAAGAGCAGTGTAGACGTCTTCAAGAGAACCCGGAAAGCGCGTCTCAGGCGCTAGCCGGTAATCCACGGTCACCACGACGCAATCGTGTCTTACAGCCATATCCTGGATCACGCGTAATGAATCCTTAGCTCTGGACACGACAAAGCCCCCGCCGTGGATGTGCAGCAATGCGGGTTTGGATGAGCCGTCTGAATCTCCAGCGACGTAGACCCTTACATCGGGCTGACCTTTCGCGCCTTGGATCAGATGCTCTGTTACTGGCGGACTGTCGAGTGGAGCGGGCGACGTTGTCCCCATAAGCCGCCGGGTCTCTGGTAATGAAGCATCGTTATACTTCAGTCTGGACAGAAACGGAGAGACTTGTTTCAAGGCCGGTCGAAGCTCAGGAGCCACGATCTCCATCGGGTCAGTGGAGCCCAATGGCTGACTTGACGGCGTGAGGGCCAGGGCCACCGATCGTGTCGTAAGTCCGGCGGTGGTTGCAGCGCACTTGATGAGAAAATCTCGCCGGTTCGTCACGTCATTCTCCATGTGAGTTGTTTTCGTGAACACAGCCGTTTCCCAAGCCGGCCTCG
This sequence comes from Acidobacteriota bacterium, assembly GCA_013288805.1. Classification (GTDB taxonomy): domain Bacteria; phylum Acidobacteriota; class Terriglobia; order Terriglobales; family Acidobacteriaceae; genus JABDBE01. The sequence continues at coordinate 7,707 of JABDBE010000036.1, read as the reverse complement.
GATGGCTGAGAGATCAATCACGCCGAGCTTTGGTTGAAGATTCCTCGAAGACCAGATGCCGCGCAAAGAAGGGAAGCACCTCGGTATATACCCGCCCATCCATGCCCCAATTCCCGGTTCCCCACACGCCGTTGTACTCCTCGGCCTCATGCGGAATCCCAAACTCATTCAGCTTGTGAGTGAAGGCCTGGTTCGAGTACACGTGATCCTGGTTGGCATCGTTTCGCGCCCAGTCAAACCGCAGGCCCCGCAATGATTTCAGGTTGTCGGCGTACTTTCCGATCATGGTTTCCAGCAGAAAGTTTTCCCTGAGCCGCTCCGTCACAGCACTGTCGATCTCAACCGCATCTCCCACAGGATGGGCCTGAAGATCGATATAGAGCGGCGGCCTGTTTACGTCCGGAACGCTGGCCTGAAAGATCGATGTGAAGATTGGGCCAAAAGGGCTGTCTTTCACCTGATCCAGCGAGTTGATACTCGTCAGCAGTTTCCAATCCGGCCGGGAGTACATTGTGTAGATTCCCGACCCCGTCCCCACCGGATGTAACGCATACACAGTCCCAAAGACCTCCGGATGCGTCATCCCAAACCGGATGGCGCCATACCCGCCCATGAAATCGCCGGCAATCCCGCGTGAATCCCGGGCCGCCAGCGTGCGGAAGTTAGAGTCAACGTAAGGCACAACCTCCCTCACCATGAAGTCTTCCCAGTTGCCGGTCACCGGCGAATTCACATACCAGGAGCATCCCAGCGGCGTTGCCATATCGACCGCGACAAAGATCACTTTGTCGATCCCCGCGTTCGCGACTGCACGGTCCAGCAATTCGCGCACCTGTCCGCTATAAAAATTATGGTCGAACTTCGCGAGCGGATTCGGCAAATAATAGAGCACCGGATACCGGACCGTTGCGTTCTCATACCCGGCTGGTAGGTAGACTGCGAGCTTGCGAACAGGATCGGTTCCGATCAAGCTGTGCGAGAGGCTCTGGCCGCGCAGTTCGCGCATCACCACCTGGCTGCCGCTGTCAATCCCTTGCAACATCACCGGTCCGAACGCCAAAGCCAGCGCAATTCCGAATGCGTGCTGGGTTGCGTATCTGGACACACGTATGCGCCTTCCCATAAAGTTCATGGTCTCCACCCTCCTTCAGTTTTCGTGGCTTATTACTGTTTCCGTCGCGCCGTCGCGGCCACATACCACCCAGGCCAAAAGAGCCAGCAGCCGTATACCCATCCGCCCTTGCTCCACATGAGGGGTGTCAGCATTGCCATTGCCGCCAACAAGACTGTCCAGCCCAGCCCAAGCTGCATCTGCCGCCGCCCCCGCCACACTCCCCACAGTCCTGGAAGAAAAAAGACTAAAAGTCTTAAATGAGAAAGCCCCTCGCCGGGCCACTTCGAGAGGCAGTAAAGACAAGGCACAAAACATGCGAGCAGGCTAGCCCATAGCGTCGCCCGCGAGACGGAGCCGACGACGAACCCGGCCATCCATGCCCACGAAATCACTAGTAAGAGCCTGGATAGTGGAAACCACAGCAGTTGGACTTGGTCCAGTTCTCGCAGTGCGCCTGCCAGGTCCGCGCTCGCCGCAACTGAGCAACCCATAAGGAACAGGCTTGCCGGCAGGGCCAACCCCACGCTCGCCGCCCAAGGCCGCCAGTTCCTCCATAGCGAAAGCTGCCGTCGCGCTGCAAGGCCCAGCACATCGCCCAGCGCCCGCCACACATCGCGGTCCGTCTCCGCCAAGTCGCCCAGCACCACTTCGCGCTCCACTGGTGCCAGCAATCCAGCCGCAGCTTCGACGGACCTCCAGCCCGCTCCTCGGGCCTTCATGCCGCATCCCCAGTCAAACGGCTGCGCCTGCTCTCTCCCCATACCGTTCCGCTGCTGATCTTTATCACCGCCTGGTAGAACTCCCGAGCTGCATGGACGCCCTCACGCGTCACCCGCACCATGCGCTTGGCCCGACCGCCGCGCTGCTGGATCGGCGCGCTCATCCAGGTTTCGACCAGCCCCTTGGCCTCCAAACGGTCAAGGGTGATGTAGAGAGCGCCCAGCGAACAGGTCCGTCCACCATTCGTCTCGATCACCTCCCGCATCGCGGCCCCGTAGGCTTCTTCGCCCAAGTGTGCCGCCGCCGAAAGGATAAGGAATTCGAATTCGCCGACCATGATTAGAACTACATTGTGCTTCTAATTGCGTCTTGCGTCAAGTCGATTCCTCAAGGTGCGCATAATCGCCATAAGCTGCCTCTATGAGAAGGTCTAAAAAGTCAAGGCCGACGTGGCGGCCGTTCTAGCTAGTACCCTGGAAACTCTCGACCGGCACGACCGCTGTATAGCATTCTGATGACAACCGGTGAAGCGGAGTCGGGCAATGCAGGAGTGCACCCCAGACAAGGAATAGCCGGTTGGAGACTCATCCGTACCGATGAGCGCCGGGGGTGTCCCCAGAGCCGCTCCCGGCATTTCAGCGCACATCGGGTGGATAGATTTCCCATGCCTTGAAAAACTCATGGAACAAGCTGCCGCGCAGCGGCCTCCATCTTCTGGATTTGCCAGTTGTTTCTCGAACTCGGCCGGAACTCGCCGCCGGAACTTGCTTCATTTGTGCTGCAGCCAGAGGTTGTGTTGGCGCCACCCACGTTGCCGGGCTTCTATCCGCACTCTGAATGGGCCGCTCTGGGCCCGGTTCACGTTGGGGTCCGATCTCAAGATCCAGTTCCTTCTCGGCCATGTCTCCGTCTTGACAACCGAGCGATATCTGGGCTGCAAGCAGAATCTGTAGGATCCTGTAAACGACCGTTTCGGCTGCCTCTTCGCTCGGCCATCCGTGGATTTACAGTAAGGCCTGTTCGCGTCAATTGACAATCGACAACAGGTCCAATCGATCGCAATTTGTGCGCATGCACCTCGAGGGGGAACGGTTGCGGTCCAATCTAGCCGGGCGCCGACTTGATACGCTTTCCTGTTGCATTCCAAAAGGAGACGTGGCATACTCCTGTCGGGAACCAAAAGGAGTCGGTGTGAAGCAAAAAAAACGACGTGCGCCAGGGGACATTGGCGCTGATGGTGCTCAAAACGCTGGATGTCTTGGGGCCGCAGCACGGCTTCGGCATTGCCCGCCGCATCGAGCAAATCAGTGGAAATCTCCTTTCCGTAAATCAGGGCACGCTCTATCCACTGCTCCTGAAGTTGGAACAGGAAGGCGCCATCGCGTCCGAGTGGGGTTGCTCGGAGAATAAGCGGAGGGCCCGCTATTACCGGCTTACTCGGGTTGGAAAGAAACAACTTCAGGCGGAGACTATGGAATGGGAGCAGACCGCTGACATTATGGGCAGATTTCTGGCGATGAAAGCGGAGGGTATCCAATGAAAGGCCTGCGGCGGTTGCTTTCGCGCATTGTCGCACTGTTGCGCAAACCTGACGGACGCTTCGATGAGGAGATCGAAGCGCACATTTCCCTTCTCACTGACGAGAATATTCGCGCTGGCATGGGCCCGGAAGAGGCCAGACGCCGAGCGCATCTGAAATTTGGTCCGGTCCAACCTGTCAGGGAAGACTGCCGAACTGAACAAGCGCTACCATTCGCTGAGACTTCATTTCGCGATCTTCGGCGGGCGCTCCGACGACTCCGCAATAGTCCGGGCTTCACCGTGACGGCCCTCTTCACTCTTTCAGTGGGAATCGGCGCAACGACGTCGATTTTCACTCTGATCCACGCAGTGCTACTACAGTCGCTTCCAGTGGCGCACCCGCAACAACTCTTTCGAATTGGCAAGATCCCGAGATGCTGCGTGAATGGTGGCTACATCGAAGGCGGCGGCGACTACGGACTGGTATCTGACGAACTCTATAATTACCTCCGCGATCATACGAACGGAGTTGAGCAGCTTGCTGCGTTTGATTCGGCAGGAACGTTCCTCGGCGTCATGCGCGCAGATAGCGGCGGGGTTGCGGAGACGTACTTTGGTGAGTATGTTTCGGGAAACTACTTCACAATGTTCGGCATTCGCGCCATCGCCGGTCGCGTTCTTTCTGCCGGCGACGACGTTTCCGCTGCGCCGCCCGTTGCGGTGATGAGCTACCGGGCGTGGAGAGACCAGTACAGTCGCGATCCTTCAGTTATCGGCGCATTGTTCCACATCAACGGCAAGCTATTTACGATTGTCGGCGTAGCTCCTTCGGATTTCTATGGGCATGCTTTGACCAACCTGCCACCCGATTTCTACTTGCCACTAGCGACCGAACCTCTGGTAAAAGGCGAAAGCTCACTTCTGCGGAAGACGGACGTTGCATGGCTCAATGTCATTGGACGGATTCGTCCGGGAAGTTCTGTCGCAGGAATCGAAGCGCAAATGCGTATGGAACTGCAAGATTGGCTCAAAGCTCATTGGGGCGACATGAGTGCAGGAGAGCGCTCTCAGCTTCCGCAACAGTCATTGAATCTGGCGCCAGGCGGAGCCGGTATGACCTTCATGCAGCTTCAGTACGGCGATTGGCTCTGGATACTGATGGCTGCCGCGGCTTCAGTTCTTTTGATCGTCTGCATTAATCTGGCGAACCTCATGCTCGTGCGCGGATTGGATCGCCGGCCGCAGACATCCCTCAGCCTGGCACTGGGCGCACGCCGAACCCGATTAGTTCAGGAGTCCCTCACTGAATGCCTTCTGCTCTCACTCCTGGGTGGAGCTGCGGGTCTTGGAGTAGCATTTCTGACCACGCGCATGATTCTCCGTCTTGCATTTCAAACAACATCTGAAGTTCCGATCGCCGCCCTCCCGTCGCCTCCGGTTCTTGCGTTCGCGCTTGCACTTTCCGTCCTTACGTGCGTTCTCTTCGGTGCTGTGCCAGCCTGGCTGTCGACACGAGTAAACCCCATTGAAGCGCTTCGCGGCGCCAATCGCTCAACACGGCATCCCGGATCCCGGCTTCGAAAGGCACTTGTAGTGGGCCAGGTCGCTATTTCGGTTGCATTGGTGTCTTCATCCGGACTGCTCCTGCTAACCCTAAGCCATCTCGAGCGCGAAGATCTCGGTTTTGAACAGGATCTCCGAACGGTGATCAACATCGATCCGCTGTTGGCGGGATATAAGCCTGAGCAACTTGATTCCCTCTATCGCCGAATTCGCGACTCGCTGTCCGCCTTGCCTGGAACCGCGTCTGTCGCATGTGCTCTCTACACGCCGCAGAGTGGAGATGAATGGGACGAGACGATCTACGTCGAGGGAAAACCTGCTCCCGGCCCAAGCGCGGACAGCGGTGCAGGATGGGCGCGAGTGACTCCTGAATACTTCGCTGCGCTGGGCAATCCAATCCTGAAGGGAAGGGCAATCACCGACCAGGATATCGGTCACTCGCGACATGTGGCGGTCGTCAATGATGCCTTTGCTCGAAAGTTCTTTGCGAACGAAGACCCGATCGGACGGCACTTCGGAAAGGGCGGACTGAACTATGCGGCCGATTACGAAATCGTGGGGGTAGCCAAAGACGCGCGATTTGCAAACTATAACTTGGACAAGCCGATAACCGCGTTTTTTTATCTTCCCGAGGCGCAATCGACTGCTTACAAGGAATCGATGGCGGCTTCGACTGAGTTACGCTCGCATTTTCTTCACGATGTTGTGGTCGAGGCTCATCCCGGCGCGATCATTACAAATGCGATGCTCCGGGGCGCTTTTGCATCGGTTGATCCCCGCCTTCCTATCCGTCAGATTCAAAGAATGGACAAGCAGGTATCATCCACCTTCGATCAGCAGCGTCTGATTGCACGCCTTGTGGCACTTTTCGGCATCCTCTCGTTAGCTCTTGCCGCAGTCGGGCTATATGGCGTGATGTCGTACGATTTGGCTCGACGCACAAGCGAGATTGGTGTGCGCATGGCGCTTGGCGCAAATCGCAAGAGCATCTTTGTGCTAATCGTGCGGTCGGCAATGACCCTCGCGGTGTTTGGGCTGACTCTTGGCATTCCACTAGCTCTAATCGCTGGACGCCTGTTGAATAGCCAGCTTTACGGTGTGAACCCTCACAATCCGGTGATTGTGACTATCGCGACAATTGCTCTTGCTCTCGCAGCGCTCATTGCCGCGTTGGTTCCGGCCTTTAGGGCCAGTTCGATTTCACCTGCCGACGCCGTTCGAGCAGAGTAGGTGCGACAGGGCTTTGGATAGAGGCGTGCCGCAACTTGTGCCAAATCGCCAATCTGAAGGTTCCCTACGTGCCGGCCCACCTTGGCCCGCTTCCAGCATCCATCCTGGAAGGATGATTCTAGAGATGGATGCATGCGCTTACCCAGCCCAATTCTCCCCTTGCATTCACAGGGGAACGATGAGATCTTCCCCATGAAATCCAGGGGAACAAATGGACACCGCCAAACTTGAATTTCTGCGTGGCACCCTGGACGGGACGTCCTTATTCTCAAGGCCCTGGTCACCCGGTTGTGTCTCGCACTCAATATTGAGCGAGATAAGGTGCCAGGAGCCCAGATTATAGGAATACCAGCCATCTCCGACTCCGACTGGGCCGCCGTCCGCTGCGGTTCCGAGTCCGCCCGACTGCGCGAAGTGCCCCGCCTGTCCATTCGAATACGGCACGGGTTGAGTGAAGGTACCGCCGGTGTCAGGGTTTCCGGCGATCGTAGCCGTCTTCAAGGTTCCGTCGGCATTGTGCTGGACGCCGTTGAAGTAGGAGAAGTAGCCGTAGCCGGCAACGCCGACCGCGCCGTGCTCGACATAAAACTCGTGGTTGCCAGGCGCGGGCCGCGTGATCATTTTGAAAGCGCCATAGGTCAATTCGTACGAGTTCTCAAAGTCCGAGTATTGTCCTACCTGGTATTGCTCATCGCCGACTAGTGCGACGATGTCAGGCTTCATTTTCTCAATCTGCTTTGCAGTGGCCGCCTGGGATGCGTACAAATTCTGTTTGGTGTCCCCAACGCAGTTTTCACCCGCCTTCTCACCACTGAGCTCCGTCTCGCCTGGCTGGCAGGCGACGTCGCCAACCACCGCGAGCATAGGCGCTGAACGGCCCGTCCTTGCGTAAGGCCACGGATTGTCCTTGGAGTTTTGATTCTGTGCCATTGCCCCCGCCGCGAATACCAACACCGAAGCTGCCGCTCCCATGAACAGCCGCGCTCGGAACCTCCCGCCGATCGTCGCCATGCGATTCCTCCCATTTGAGTTTTATGATTTTTAGGAAAGTTGCCAGAAGCCTTTTTATTGCATCTACATATTTCGCGTCTATCTCCAATGTGCGAAAAAGCCGTGAATGCTGGAGAATCTGGTCACCGCAAGCAGCAGAGCGATGTAACGAGTGGCAGCAAACCACTCTATATCCAGCATGTGCCGCTGAACGAGCGCCCAGGCGTGTTCGCAGAATCGAGCATCGCCCGGTTTGCACGCGATGCGGTGGTCAGGCGTAGCGAAACAGCGCCATGAAACCAAAGTCCATGTGCTGCTGGATATGGCAGTGAAACAGCGTAAGGCCCGGCTGGTCGGCGACCAGATCCACCGTGGCGCGTCCAAATGAGGGAACGATAACCGTGTCTTTCTTGATCCCGGCGGTCGGCTTGCCGTTGAGTTCGACGAGTTCGAACAGGTGCCGGTGGATATGCAGGGGGTGAGAATCGTTGCTGCGATTGTGAAACACCAGCCGGCAGCGGCCTCCCTGCCGCAACACGAATTCCCGTTCATACGGATACTCTTTGTCG